>JANQFI010000213.1 GCA_028277905.1 Chromatiaceae bacterium
GCGTCGCCGTCATGCCGGCGCGCCACTGCCAACGCCGTCTCGATGGCGAGGCGGTTGATCAGCGCCGACGGGCGCGTGTAACGGGTGTATGACTTTCCGTCGCACCACTTGAAAGAGCCGTAACGATGGCAATGGGGACGTGCGCCAAGTGTGGGTGCAACGGCTACGTCATGCCGATGCACGGCGAAAAGGGCGGGCCGTTGATGTGCCCGATGTGCATGGGCGCGGAGAATGCGCGGCAGGCCAACAAAGCCAAGGCGGCGCGACTGTTATTTCGCGCCGTGGACATGTACTTCAAGAACGGCGGCAAGAACGCAGAGGTCGACTTTATCGTGAATGCGGGCGCCTTAGCGAGGCTTAATGGGGGCGCTCTTCTGCAGGGCATAGGCGTCAAGATGGACGGCGCCGCACCTGAGCTGACGAAAGAGCTGTTGCTTCAGACGATTCAGCTGACGCACCCGGACCGCCATCCGCCGGAGCGGCAGGACATGGCGCGTGAGGTCACTCAGAAGCTAACTGCGATGCAGCCGTTCGTGTTGCCCGAGGAGAAAGAGCGCCACACGCCCAAGCGGCCTTCGCCTGTGCCGCCGAAGCCGTCGCCGCTGTCGAATGTGATGAAGGAGGTTGTTGCGTATCCGTGCGCTGACTGCCGGGGGCACGTCCCATACTACTACTGCGACACGTGCAAAGCCGAGTATGAGCGCCGTAGAGCGGCAGAAACAGAGCGGAAGCGCAAGAAGCAGCGCGAACAATACGCCAGTCGACGCGCGAGGACGGCATGGGTGCGACAGCGCGAGTGCGCGGCGTGCAACAAGACGTTCGAGCCCGTGCGCGCCGACGCCCGCTACTGCAGCAACGCCTGCCGCCAGAAGGCGCATCGGCGCCGTCAGGGCAAGGGCGCCTGATGACCCCCATCCACCCCCACCCACGCCGACCCGGCACGGCTCAGCCGGGCGGCGCTGGGCGGAGCTGTGGCGGGGGCTGGGGGACGCTGCGGGTCAGGGAGGTGGCGTGATCACCGTCAGAATTGCACATTTGTGTTGCATTCTCCACACGGGTGTTTAATGTTATATTCATGAATGCGAGCGAGCTTAGGAAGTGGCTTCGGAAGCAAGGCTGCACCTTCGAGAACCACAAGGGCGGCAGCGGTCATGTGACCGTGCGGCTC
>JANQFI010000222.1 GCA_028277905.1 Chromatiaceae bacterium
CCCTCGTGGGACAGCCCGTGGGGCAAGGGCCGACCCGGCTGGCACATCGAGTGTTCTGCGATGAGCACTCACTTCCTCGGGCAGCCCTTCGACATTCACGGCGGCGGCGTGGACCTGGTGTTCCCGCACCACGAGAACGAGGTCGCCCAGAGCGAGGGCGCGAGCGGCGAGCCCTTCGTCAATGTCTGGATGCACAACGGCTTCGTGCGCGTCAACGACGAAAAGATGTCCAAATCCTTGGGCAACTTCTTCACCGTGCGCGAGATCCTTGCGCGTTACCAGCCCGAAGAGGTGCGCTACTTCATCCTCACCAGCCACTACCGCAGTCCGCTCAACTACGACGACAGCCAGCTGGATGCTGCGCGGGCGGCGCTCAATAGGCTTTACACGGCTTCACGCGGGCTGCCCGCGAATCTCGAGCCCGCCGGCGGCGAGGTCTTCCGCGAGCGCTTTGATGCTGCCATGAACGATGACTTCAATACGCCAGAAGCCCTGGCGGTGCTCTTTGATCTGACACGGGAGATCAACCGCAACAAGCAGCAGGAGCCGGCACTGGCAGGCGGGTTGTCCGGCGTGCTGCGGGAATTGGGCAACGCACTTGGCTTGCTCGAAGATGACCCGGAGGCGTGGTTCAAGCGAACAGCCCAAGTCATTCCAGCGCAGGGGTCTGATGCCGCGCCTGCGGGCGCAGGGGTGAGCGCCAATCGATTGAGCGAGGCGGAGATCGAGGCCCTCGTCGCGCGGCGCGCCGCCGCCCGCAAGGCCCGGGAATTCGCCGACGCTGACCGTATCCGCGACCAGCTCGCGACCGCGGGCATCGCGCTGGAGGACGGCCCCGACGGCACCCTCTGGCGGCGGGCCTAGGCGCTCGCGGCCCGAGGGACAGGGTAATGCTCGCGCACTCCGGTCAGGATCGGCGCGGAGATCGCGAGGACCTAGGGCGATTTCTGTCAACAAACAGACCGCCTGGCTTGTCTTTTCGCCCGCCTTCTTTGTCGCGGCAGCGGGCACAAAGCTCGACTATGCGCCCGCTGCCGCTCCTTGAAGGCGAGCGAAAATCCTGCGCCATTCGGTCTGTTTGTTTCCGGCAATC
>JANQFI010000571.1 GCA_028277905.1 Chromatiaceae bacterium
CGGCGGGCTCTCCGCCGGCGGCGATCCGATCGAGGGAGCGGGCGATGGATGTCAGCGGTGTCGTGAAGTCCGGCAGCGGGACCAGGGCGAGCAGCAACCGTGTAGTTCCGGCAAGCGTGCGTGACCGCTTGACAGTGGGGTGAATAGGATGTGTCCGGTGCAAAGCAATCACCGGAGACCCCATGAGCAAAGACACCGTATCGCCATCGATCGGGAGCCAGAGCCAGCCCCAGACATTGACGTTGGAAGAAGTGGCAGCCCATTTCGAGCATTGGCGCAGGAAGAAGAAGAAAGGGGAGCGTATTCCCGATCAGCTGTGGTCGGAAGCGATCGCGCTGGTGGAAGCCTACGGGCTGTCACAAGTCACGCGCCGGCTGCGCCTGAGCGGTCGCGATCTGAACAAACGGCGCGGTGTGCCGGGCAGTGGCCGACGACGGGCGCGGCGTGCCGAGGCGCCTGCGAGGTTCGTCGCATTGACGCCTGAGGTGGTTGTGCAAGCCCAGCGCCGGCAGTCCACTGCGGGTTGCCTGGAGCTGATCCGCCCTGACGGGCTGCGACTGCGCATCGCGCCCGGTGAGGGGGTCGATGCGCGCGCCGTGCTGGAGCGCTTCCTGGAGGTGGGCTGATGTTGCAGCTGACCCCGCAAAGCCGCGTCTTCGTCGCCATCGAGCCAACGGATTTCCGCCGCGGCATCGATGGGCTGGCGGCGCTGTGCCGGCAACAGCTCCGGGAAGACCCCTTCACCGGGGCGATCTTCGTCTTCCGCAACCGCCGGGGCACAGCCCTGAAGCTGTTGTGCTACGACGGCCAAGGCTTCTGGCTGTGTCAGAAGCGCTTCTCCCAAGGCCGTCTGAGCTGGTGGCCCCGTTTGGCGCAGGCCAGCCATCGGCTCTCGGCGCGCGAGCTGCAGATTGTGTTATGGAACGGCAACCCCGAGGACGCCGGCATGGCCGATGATTGGCGGGAAGTGGCCTAACGGCGGCGCTGGCGCGCTGGCGGTGGGTGCGTCTTGAAAATTCCACGGCAACCACTCTGCGGGATGGGCAAACACCGCCGAGCGGTTGTCCAGCAAGGCGCACAAGTAGTCGATCGGATTGACGGCGTTGAGCCGGCAGGTCTCGATCAGGCTGCTCAACACGTCGCCAACGAAGGCGCCGTGTTGGTTCTTGTAGAACAGGCTATTGTTGCGGTAGCGCACGGCGAGCTTCAGTGCCTGCTCGGCGAGATTATTGTCCAGCGGTGCGCCGGCAATGCGCAGAAACCCCGTCAGCGCCTGCCAGCGCTTGAGCATGTAGTTCAATGCCTGGCCCAAGCGGCTGTTGGGCTCGACCTGCTTGTCGGCGAACTGCTGTTCCATCCAGCCCTTGAGCGCGTCCATCACCGGGGCGCTGTGGGCCTGATGATAGACCAGGCGTTGCGTCGGGTTGAGCGCGGCTTTGGTGCACTGTGCCTCCTGGTGATAGACCGTGGCAATGGCCGTGATCACATGCTCACATTGGCTCGGGAAGAAGTCCTTGATGTCGACAAACTGGCGTCGCGCGTGCACCAGGCAGTTCAGGTCCACCACCCGCTCGGGATGCTGTTGAGGCGTATTGGCTGCCAGCGCATCGGACATCCACAGCATCGGTGCGAGCGCGGCATCGCGCAACGCCAGCAGGTCATCGAGATTCTCCCCGGCATGCTGGCGACCGGTGAAGAACAGGCAGATCGTCTGCTCGCCGACACAGCGCAGCACCGAGGTAGAGATCGCCTTGCGCGCCGGCGCGGGCTCGACCTGGTTGTCCTTGAGCAACGACACCACGCGTGCGCCGGTATCGTCCTGGTAGAGCAGCGGCTGCTGAGCCGCGACCCACAGCAGGTGCTGGTAGACCCGGTAGCCGACATCGGCAACCTGCTCGACCAGGTCCCATTGCGTGGCATCGGGCAACGGCAGACCGAGCATCTGTTGCAGCGCTTCGAGACGATTGAAGGGTAGACCCACATGATTGTGCGCGACCGCCAACATCACTTTGAGACGGGTGTCATAACGCTCGGGACTGATCCCGGGCGGCAGATGCGCGACGAACAACGCCCCGCAGGCGCTGCAGCGCAGGCGTTCGATGTCATAGCGCGTCACCGCCACCAACGGCTGTCCGGTAAAACGTAGGCGCACCAACGGTTGCATTGGATACAGCTTGCCGCGCTCGCAGGCCGGGCAGAGCGCGCCGGGGGTCAGATGCTCATGCGCGCAGAACTGCACCTCGGCACCGGGATAGTCCGCCGCGCCCAAACGACCGTGACCCGGTGGCGGCGGCTTGTCGGGCTTGTCGGCTGTGCCCGCGTCGACGGCGCCGGTCGCGGGTGTGGTCTTGGCGTCGCTGTCGCCGGGCGCGGCGTCCTCACTGTGCGCGGTGGCATCACCGTCAGGAGGCGCGCCGGGTGGATCGTTCGGCGGACCTGGGGGCGGATCCGCAGGCGGCTTGCGTGGCGCCTTCTCGGTGGGCTTGCCGAACAGCAGACGCTTGAGCTTTGCCAGACTGATGCGGGTCTCCAGCAGCGTGTGCTGCAGCCATACCAGGGTGCGCAGCAACGGCGCGACGCGCCGTTGGTCGGCGGCGTCGAGTTGGCCTTGCTCGGCCAGCGCGATCAAACGCTCGACCTCGCTTGCCTCGATCGGCTCGGGCTTGGGTTGCGACATGGCTTGCTGCGGGGCTAGCGCCAGAGCCGCGCGCGACAGTCCGCTACCAGCGGATACAACCACACCGTCTTCACCGGTACCTGACCGAGGCGGTGATCGCCGAGCTTGCCGCGGCCTTGGGTTTCGCCCACGCACACCCAGTTCGCCGCCTGGTAGCAGGTGCCGCGGAAACGCTCGGCCTCGACGAAGGTCTCCAGCAGCAGCGGACGAGTGCCATAACGTGCCTGCCAGTGCGCCGGCAACGTGCGCGCCGCCAGGGCGAGCAGCTTGCTCGCCAGATGCGGCACCCGAATCCAGGGCAGCATCAGAAACCGGGCGTTGTTGACCACCGCACCGAGGTTGCGTTGGCGCTGTTCGCTGCTCCAGCCGATCCACGCATCACGCGGGGCGCTCTGCCAGGCCGCCGCGCCGAAGCCGAGCACCGCCACCAAGCGCTCGCCGGCATAGGCGAAGTAGCGCAGCTGCGCTCCCGGCAGCGGCTTGTAGCCGAGGTAGTGGTAGCGGTCGATGAGCTCGTTCCACAACGCGCTGTCACGCCGTTCGACCAGCTCCAAGCGTACCGGCCCGAGCGCGCTCAACGGCGCTTCGAGCCACGCGCCGGGCTCGCCCTGCGGCGTGCGCCGGGCATACGATCGCAGCGGCTCGAACTGCCGTCGCGGCGCCGGCAACTCGATCAGCCCTTCGCGATACAGCCGCAGCAGCGCTACCCGGCAGCTCATGTCCTTCAAGCTGCCGTCGGCCTTGCGCCAGTCGAGCGCCTCGCACACCCGGTAGCTCAATTGCTGACGGCTCGCCCCGGCATGCGTTCGCAGGATGCCGCGCACCTGTTCGAGCGCCGCGGCGTCGAAGACCCGCCCGCTGTAGCGTTTGTTGCCCGCTGTCGCTTCCATGCGCAACGTTGTACCGATCCCAAGTTCTCGTGTCCCGCAGAAAAATCTGATGTGGACATAAGTGTTCGTTATCCGCGGACGGTTCGCCTAGCGTCAAGCATCGCAAGTCGATGTTCCAGTAGCACGCACGATTGCCGGAACTACACAACACACCGATGGGCTGCCGCCTGAGCGCGACGATTTTCTGAGCTGC
>JANQFI010000237.1 GCA_028277905.1 Chromatiaceae bacterium
TTCATCTGGGCCATCGTCCGCCGCCTCTACGCGGCCCGGCGCAGCGGCATGAAGACCGAGCTGTTCGGCTACATCGCGGGCAGCTACGAGCGGGTCTTCGAGCGCTTCGCCGACCTCCTGGAGCGCGAGAACGTGCGCTGCCTCACCAAGTGCCGCGTCGAATCGGTCGAGCAAACGGACGACGGCCTCAGGGTCCAGTCCAACTTCGGGGCGGAGGACTACGACCGGGTCGTGGTGACTGCCGCGGCGCCGCTGGCCGCACGCATCTGCACGGGCCTCAGCGAGCCGGAGCGCGAGCGCCTGGACGGCCTGGTCTATCAGGGCGTGATCTGCGCCTCGGTCCTGCTGAAGCGGCCGCTCAACGGCTGCTACATCACCTACATCACCGACGAGACGGTGCCCTATACCGCCGTCATCGAAATGTCGGCCCTGGTCGACCCGGACCAGCTCGGCGGCCACACCCTGGCCTATCTGCCCTGCTACGTGGACAGCAAGGACCCCAAGTTCGAGCAGTCGGACGAAAGCATCGAGGCGGAGTTCACCGAGGCGCTTCTGGCCATGTATCCGGACCTCAGCCGCGACGACATCCTGGCCTTCCGCATCTCGCGGGTGCGCCACGTCCTGGCGGTCTCGACCCTGAACTACTCCAGCAACCTGCCGCCCATGGAGACCTCGGTTCCGGGTCTCCACATCGTCAATTCCGCTCACATCGTGAACGGCACCCTGAACGTCAACGAAACCGTCAATCTCGCCGACTCGGCCGCCAAGACCTTGCTAGCCGAGCCCGCCATAGAGCGGGCGCCCGTCGAGACGGCAAGGGAGGAAGCCTTATGCCCGAGCGGATGAAGCCCAGCGCCGACCTGTCCCTCGACCTGGACAACATGTGGTCCTACATGAAGACCCATGGCAATCCGGACTGGGAAAGCCATCCGAGCTACCTCGACCTGCTGATCCCGCGGGTGCTGGAGCTGCTCGCCAAGCACGACCTGAAGATCACCTTCTTCATCGTCGGCCAGGACGCGGCGCTCAAGAAGAACCACGCCGCCCTCAAGATGCTTCCCGACGCCGGGCACGAGGTCGGCAACCATTCCTTCCATCACGAGCCCTGGCTGCACCTCTACACCCCGGCGGAGATCGAGCAGGAGTTCGCCGCCGCCGAGGAGGCGATCGGCGAGGCGACCGGCGTGCTCACCCGCGGCTTCCGTGGGCCGGGCTTCAGCCTCAGCGTGCCGGTCCTGAGCACCCTGAAGCAGCGCGGTTATCACTTCGACGCCTCGACCCTGCCGACCTTCATCGGGCCGCTCGCGCGGGCCTACTACTTCTTCCATTCGGACCTGTCGGACAGCGAGCGGGAGAAGCGCAACGCCCTCTTCGGCAGCGTGAAGGACTGCCTGCGCCCCATCCGGCCCTACAACTGGGACCTGGAGGAAGGGCCGCTGCTGGAGATCCCAGTGACCACCATGCCGCTCTTCCGGGCGCCGTTCCACGTCTCCTACATCATGTATCTGGCCGGTTATTCCCAGGCGCTGGCGCTGGCCTATTTCCGCACGGCGCTGAACCTCTGCCGGCTCACCGGCGTCCAGCCCTCCCTCCTGCTGCACCCCTTGGACTTCATGAGCGGCGAGGACGCGGAGCCGCTTCGCTTCTTCCCGGCCATGCAGCTCGACGTCGAGACCAAGCTGCGGCTGATGGACAAGGTGCTGGCGGCCTACAAGCGCCACTTCAACGTCCTGCCCATGGGCCAGCGGGCGGCGGAGCTGATGGGCGCCAAGGGCCTGCGGCGTATCGCGCCCAGGGACCTGGAGGGCAAGGCATCGGATGAGGTACCCGGTGCGGCCCTGCCGACACGCTCGGAGCAGGCCTAGCACCGCTCGGCGATCGGTCCCCTTGGGGCCGGCTTGGCGGTCACGCCATTGCGAGATGACATATCGCGCTTCACGGGCGCAACATGGGAACGAATGAGCGCTTGGCGGTGGGTCACATGATCAAGCAGGAAAACGGCAAGGCGAATGGGCCGGGCCAGGGACGTTTCCCCCTGGCACGCGCGCTGCTCAGCGCCGGCTTGATCGGCGGTCTGATCTATATGGTCGACCTGGAGAAGATCTGGGCCAGCTTCCAGACCATGGCGCTGCTGCCCTTCCTCTCCGCCTGCCTGCTGTTTGCCGTCACTCAGATCCTGACGGCCTGGCGCTGGCAGATCGTTCTGAAGTCCTTGCGGGACGATACGCCGGGCCTGTGGTTCGTGAACGGCCTGTCGATGATCGGCCTGTTCTTCAATTTCTTCCTGCCCTCGACGGTGGGCGGCGACGTGGTGCGCGCCGAGATGGCCAAG
>JANQFI010000572.1 GCA_028277905.1 Chromatiaceae bacterium
GGTCAGGATGACCGCGCCGGGCCAGATCTCCGGGTCCGGCAGCTCGTGCCAGACCAGCCAGCCGATCAGGAGCCCCCAGAGCAGGATGGTGTAGTCGAAAGGCGCCACCACGGCGGCCGGCGCATGGCGGTAGGCGAGGGTCATGAACCACATGGTGAGGGAGCCGAGCACGCCCAGCAGTACGAAGAGCACCCAGTCCCGCGGGCTCGGGGCAAGCCAGTCGAAAGGCAGCGCCGCGCCGCTCACCAGGGTACCGATGATGGCAGTCCAGAACATCACGGTGCCGACCGGCTCGTCGCGCGACAGCTTACGCGACAGCAGCATGATGAAGGCATAGCAGAGCGCCGCCGCGAGGGGCAGCAGGGCCTCGACCCGCAGAGCCTCGGAGCCCGGCCGCAGCATGAGCACGACCCCGATGAAGCCGATCAAGACCGCGGTCCAGCGGCGCAAGCCGACGGTCTCGCCCAAGACCGGGATCGACAGCACGGTGATGAAGATCGGCCCGGTGAAGGTGAGCGCGAAGGCCTCCGCCAGGGGCATGTACTGCAGGCCGATGAAGAAGGTCACGGTGGCGCCCAGGGCGAAGGCCGTGCGCAGGCCGTGCAGCACCGGATGGCGGGTCCGGAGCGCGCCCAGGCCGCTGGTGCGCAGCACCATGAGGATCAGGAACAGCAGCCCGAAGAAGTTGCGGAAGAAGACGAGCTGGATGACGCCATAGCCCTCGCCCAGGAACTTGGCCATGGCGTCGAACATGGACATGACGAAGATGCCGATCACGGCATAGGTGATGCCCAGGCCGATCCGCTCCTGCCCCGTGGAAGGGCTTCGTTCGGCGGTCACGGTGCTGTCCCTAAATTTCGCTGCGCAGCACCCGCACCGACTTGGAGCGGAACTCGCGCCGGTGCAGCACGTAGAGCACGTAGACGGTCATGGCGATGAACAACAGCGGATGGACAAACCAGGCCAGCGCCGCCAGGGCGAAGAAATAGGCCCTGAGGCCGCGGTTGAAGTGGCGCGCCGCCAGGGCGCTGATCCGCGCCGCGCGCTGGGCCACCACCTCGTCCTCCGG
>JANQFI010000269.1 GCA_028277905.1 Chromatiaceae bacterium
GTCGCGCACGGCGAGCCGCCAGGCCAGCTCGCGCGACGCGGCGAGATCGCGCAGCATCTGCCGCAGCAGGGTCGCCGGGCTGGCGAGCGATGAATCCGGAGTGTAGACGGTGACCGGCATGGCCTCGGAATCAGACATTGCCCTGCCTCATGACGGACGCCTCGGGCTCGGTCGGGACGGCGGCTGTGCCGTCTCTCGGCTTCAAGTGGTTGGGTTTTCACCCGGGCACCCTCAGTGGCATCGACCGAGAGCGGGCTATCTGCTGGAACGGCGAAATCGGGGTGCCACGCCGATGTACCAAGAGATCCACGGGCAGTCCAAGCCGGTTTTCCAAGTCGAGCCGCAATCGTGCCCGCTCTAGCAGCGTCAACGGGCTTGCCGTTTCGACGAACAAATCGACATCGCCACCGCGGGCCTGGTCATCGAGCCGCGAGCCGAACAGACATGCACTCGCCGAACGACCCGCATGCTCGGAGATGGTTTGCAGCACGGTTTGTACCTGCTCTGGAATCAAACGCATGGGGCGGCTCGGGTTTGATGCGTCAGGGCACTGTGAGTCCGGCGCTTGACGGCGGCGTCGGTGGCGTAGCGGATGCGCTGTTTCATCGGTTTAGCGATGTGGTAGCGCCTTGGCCAGTTGCTCGGAGGCCGCGGCGCTCAGCGCGACTTCGTCGAACCAGGATTGGGGATAGAGGTAGTCTTCCCCCGACTCGTCGATGATCCGCAGCATCCCGTGACCGGCATCCTTTTCGACCACCTCATAGAGCCTGCCAAGCTGGAGATCATCGCCCGAGATGTCGCCGGCGTTGTCTTTTCGCAAACAGACTGGGTAATTCATTTCGGCTTCAAGGGCAAAAAGTCTTCGTCCAACAGTTCATCTACGGCATAGGGGCAGGCGTTTGGAAAGATTTCCGGTGGCATTCCGGTCTCTTTAATTGCCAGGCGTCTCGCTGCGGGGTAGGCCTCTTCGCGGGCCAGTTCGAGCGAGGTATTGAGGCTAGGTACCTTGCCGAGCAGAAAGCTGAGCTGGGCGCGTTGTTCGATAATGGTTTTGCGCCAGCTCTTGCCTTCGAAGGCTTGCCATTGCTCGGCCAGGGTGTCGAGCTGGTACTGCCATTTGAGCAGGTGCGCGATGAGGATGATGAAACGACTCTCCAGTTCGCGCAGGCTGCTCTTGCCCATGTCCTCGAGCTCCGCGATCAGATGTTCGATATCGAGGTCTTGGGCCTTACCTTGGCGCAGCAGCTCGACCTGGCTGCTGGCCCAACGGTCGAAGTCCTGGTCGTAGAGGGTTGTATCGCTGCTCATGGCTCCTGGATAGATTGCATCGGTTGTGACAGCGCCGAGCCTAGCAAACTTTGAGTGCTGGCACGGCGGTCGTGAACTGCATTCCCCGCTCGGCCAGGTCAGCGAGTTGGGCCTTGATCTCCTCGGCGATATTCCACGGCAGGATCAGCAGTTCATCCGGCGGTTCATCGCGCAGTGCAGCCGGCCCGCGGATGGGAATATGGCTGCCGGGCAGGTATTTCCCCTGCTTCGCCGCGGCGGCATCACAGACATAGGCCAACAGATCGGGCTTGACGCCGGCGTAATTGAGCAGCGTGTTGCCCTTGGCGGCGGCGCTGTAGGCGGCGAGCTGCTCGGCGAGCGCGGCGCCGAAGAACTGACGCAGCATGGGGATACGCCGGGCTTCCGCGGCATCGGCGGTGGCGGCAGTGGGCTCGATGCCGAGACAGGGGGTGCCGGCGGCCAAGAAGTTGTGCAGACAGGTAGCCGTCGTTGGCGGCGACTTCGATGACCAAGCTGTTGGCACCGAGGCCGAGGCGCGTGGCGATCATGGCGCTGTAGTCGGCGCCGTGCTGCAACCAGCTGGTGGAGGTGGAGGTGGAGGAGAAGTAGGCGTAGTCGCTGGTGAAGAGCGCGTCGGCGGCGACGAAATCTTCGGTCTGCACCAGCCAGCAGTGGTCGCAGACGAAGACCTTGAGGGGGTAGCAGGTGTGCGGGCGGCGCAGGTCGTCCTCGGTCAGCTAGGCGTTGGACGGCGGGGCGAAGTCCAGGTCCAGGAAGACGTGGCGCAACGGGGTTTGGCAGTGGCGGCAGTTCATGCGATGCGCTCGGCGGGGTTGAGCCCGGCAAAGGCACCGGTGATCGGCGCGTGGAACTGGTCCCGCGCGGAGCGATCGCCGACCGGCCGGGGCCAGCGGATGCCGAGCAGGGGTCGAGTGCGTCGAGCCCGCCTTCGGCATCCGGCTGGTAGGCGGTGTGCACATAGAGCAGCTCGCACTGATCGGTGAGCGTCTGGAAGCCGTGGGCTAAGCCGTCGGGGATGGCCAAAGTGCGGTGGTTGTTGGCGCTGAGGTGCTCGCCGTGCCAGTGCAGAAAGGTCGGTGAGCCTGTTCGGAGATCGACGCCAACGTCGAAGATCTCACCGTGCAAACAGGTCACCAACTTCATCTCGGCATGGGGAGGGTGCTGGACATGCATGCCCCGGATGGTGCCTGTCTTCACCGTGACGGTGTGG
>JANQFI010000581.1 GCA_028277905.1 Chromatiaceae bacterium
TTCGCTCGCCTTCAAGGAGCGGCAGCGGGCGCCTAGTCGAGCGTTGTGCCCGCTGCCGCGACGCAGAAGGCGGGCGAAAAGACAAGCCAGGCGGTCTGTATGTCGACAGAAATCGCCTTAGTGTCGCATCGGCTGCGAATCGCTTGGGGGGTCTGAACGGTTACGGCCCTGTTAGCCGCTACCCGGCTCGCAATCGGGATGGGTTTCGAGCCCGGGCTCGATGCGATGGGCTGGACGAGCGCCGCGAGCGCCACCGATTGCACTCGCAGATTTCATTGACGACCCAGACCAGGTTTCATGTTGAAGACCGTAGTCTTGATTGCCGCTGCACTCGCCGTCCTAGCCGCCGTCGGGTTGCTGATATTCGTCTACCTAGTCCAAAACGTCGAGCAACCCGAGTACGCTTTGATACAACGCGATGGCGACTTCGAGCTCCGCGACTATCCTCTGCTCAGGGTCGCCGAAGTGCGGCGCGCCGGCGACCGCCGTGCGGCCCTCAGCGCCGGCTTCGGCCCCCTGGCCCGCTACATTTTCGCCAAGGAGCGCGACGGCGAGAAGGTCGCCATGACCGCCCCGGTCATCCAGCAGCCAGATGGTGACGCCGTCGATGGCCGCGACTGGACCCTGGGCTTCATCATGCCCAAGGCCGCGGTGGCGGCCGGGTTACCGGACCCCGCCAACGCCGACGTGCGGCTGACCGAGCTGCCGCCACGCCGGGTGGCCGCGGTGCGCTTCAGCGGTCGCACCACCGACGCCCTTACCCGGGTGCAGCGCGAGCGGTTGGAAACCTGGATCGCCGAGCAGGGGCTCCGCATCGCCTCGGCGCCTGTTTACGCCTATTACAACGACCCCTTCACGCCGGGCCCCTTGCGGCGCAACGAGATCATCTTTGACGTGACCTCGGATTGACGCCGAGGCGAGCGCCTGCGCGTCGCAACCTGCCGATACAGTAGCCCTTGGCCTGCCATTCCATGCTCCTCCTGCTCGACAATGGCTCACGCCGTCCCGCTGCCATCCTGAACCTGCGCCGACTGGCCCGCCACCTCGGCGCGCGCCTCGGCACCGAGGTGCATCCGATCTCCGCCCAGCATTCCTCGCGTATCCCGCCGGATCGGCTGGACGGGGTCCCGGCGCAGACGCTGGAGCCCTTCCTGCGCGCACAGGTCGCGGCCGGCACGCGCAGCTTCGGCATCCTGCCGGTGTTTTTCGGTCCAAGTCGGGCGATCAGTGCCTTGGTGCCGGAGGTGGTGGGCCGGGTTGCGGCGGAGCTCGGCGGCTTCGATGTATGCGTCGCCGATGTGCTTTGCCCGCTGCCTGCCGGTGAGCCGCGGCTGGCGCAGATCCTCGCCGACAACGTGCTTGCCGTCCGAATGGGGCCGGAGCTGGGCCTGGGGTCAGGTGCGGCGCCGGACGTGCTCCTTGTGGACCACGGCTCGCCGCTGCCGGAGGTCACCGCGGTGCGTCACTCGCTGGCGCTTGCCCTGACCGAGTCGCTGGGTGACGCCCTGGGTAGGCGCAATGCGGTGCGCGTGGCCGAGGCGGTGATGGAGCGTCGCGAGGGCGCAGCCTACGACTTCAACGGCCGCCTGTTGAGCGAGGTGCTGGACGAGATAGGCGCGGCCGCGGGCGGGGCGCCCCGGACCCTGGTGTTGGCGATGCAGTTCATCTCGCCTGGCCGCCACGCGGGCGCTGGCGGTGACATCGCGACGATGGTCGCCAGGGCCCAGGCAAGGCACCGGGGTCTCGACCTGCGCGTCACCCGGCTCGTCGGCGAGCACCCTCTGTTCGTGGACATCCTCGCGGAGCGAGCCGCGAGTCTGATGACACAGGACCCCGGCTGCTCGCCCACTTGAGGCTCCTCGCACCGCAGGCACAGGCGACCCCGGCACGCCTGCTTGCATCCCGATTCCGGATGCGGCTGGCAAAACGGGCCCTGGCTCGCCACAATGCTTGGCCTCCCCCCGGAGTTGTCCGCGCGGGCACAATCGGAAGGCAGTGACGTGAAGCATTGGCTTTGGCTCTCCCTGGCGATACTGGTGTTGGATCAAGCCAGCAAGTGGCTCGTGCTCGCGACGCTCGAGCCCTACCAGCTCATCGCGCTGGCACCGAACTTGAATCTGACCCTGCTGTTCAACACCGGTGCCGCATTCAGTTTCCTGTCGGACGCCGGTGGCTGGCAGCGCTGGGTCTTCGCCGGCGTCGCGGTTGCGGTGACCCTAGTCCTGCTGCTGTGGCTGCTGCGGCTGCAGACGCACGAGCGCTGGCTCGCGGCGGCCCTGGCGCTCATCATCGGCGGTGCGGCCGGCAACCTCATCGACCGCACCCTGCTCGGGCATGTGGTGGACTTCATTCAGGTCTATCTGCCCTTCCTGCCCTTCGCCATCTTCAACCCCTGGCCCGCCTTCAATATTGCCGATAGCGCCATCGCCATCGGTGTTGCGCTATTGCTCATCGAGAGCTTCCGCACGCAGAAGCGAGCGGACGGCGCCGCCGGGAAGGGATGACAGACATGCTGCGATTCCCCGCGCAGGATCGGGCATTCGCGCCCTTTGCCTCTCTGCCGCCGCTGGCCACTCCGATGCCCGACACGCCCAATACATCCCCGAATACATCCCCGAATATATCCCGGAAGCCAAGCTTCATCGCACTTCGGTGGCGGGAGCTCATCTCACGCATCAAGGTTCACCGCGCCCAGCAGCGGCTGAAGCGCAGCGCCGCCGAGCTCGCCTGCGAGCATCTCGTCAGCCAGACCAACCCGGCGCTGCGGGGGATGCCCGGCTACCGCCGGCGGCTGCTGCCCGTGGCCGAGAAGATCCTCGCACATGGCGACGCCCTGCTGGGTGCCGTGCCTGGCCCCAGCCTGCTGGATACAACCGCATGGAGCACGGACCCGCTGGTGAACGCCTTCTTCGCGGATGTCCAACGGCTGCGGCAAGTCGTCTCCGGGCGAGCGGTGCAGCGCTGGCTCGGGGACCATCCTGGCTTCGACGGCGACCTTTATGGTCTGTTGGTGGCCATGCCCGAAGAGCGCCAACAGCTCGGCATGGAGCTCCTTGGCGACAAGGTCCGACGCGACGTCAAGCAGACGATACTCGCTTTCAAGGAAGCCGAGATTCTCGCCGTCGCCGACAGCATGGACGCCCTGCACGCCGCCCTGCGGCAGCCCATGGCCGATTTCTTGGTGTCCATCGGCCTAGGCCGCATCGCCGCCCGCGAAGAGCGCATCGCCGAGCTTGAAGAGGCCCTGGCCATGCTGCGCACCAAGCAACGGGCGCTGCTGCGCCCGCGTGTCGGCAACACCCGCCTGGCGCAGGGCGGCGGCAGCCTGCCCGCCGGCGATGTCGAGCGTCTGGAGGCGGACATCGAGGAGACCCAGGGCGACCTCGCCGATGCCCGCCGCGGCTTCGCCAACATCCGGGACTATCTAGCCAGCATCATCACCGAGCTGGATCACCCGGAGCGCGAGCTGTACCTGGAGACCATGGACCTCTGGGTGGATCGCATGAACGTGGTCCGCGACCGCCGCTGCGAAGGCGCGCGCGAGATCCGCCTGGTGCGCGCACGCCGGTCCGACCGCCCCGGCCGCGTTGCCCAGTATGTCCGCTTCCCGTGTAGCCTGGTGCTGGACGTCGATGCGCGGCTGGCGGATATTGAGCGCCAGATCGGGGGGTGATGGGCGCCGGCGGGGACCTACTGCTTCGGCGGCACGTAGCCCTCGGGCATCGCTGCGCCCTCGCCGAAGAAGTATTCCTCCATCTGTTCTTCGAGGAACCTGCGCGCCCTCGGGTCCATAGGGCTCAGGCGGTTCTCGTTGATGAGCATGGTCTGGTGCTTGAGCCAGTCACCCCAGGCCAGCTTGGAGACGTTCTCGAACACGCGCTTGCCCAGCGCGCCGGGGTAGGGCTGGCGTGTCAGGCCTTCAGCCTCGCGACCGAGCTTCACGCAGTTGACCATTCGCGTCATGTGGATTCTCCGTTGTCGTGCGGTTCAGTGCTTGGGCGGACCTGACTAGGGCGCTGGGTCGTCGCGGGCTGGGCGAGCCGCGCTGCGGCCTCGATGAGGAGACGGCGGATCGGCGCCGGGAGGCCGAGCTCGCCCGGTGTGCTTGGATTCACCCAGGCCGTGCTTGCGCCGTCGGCCACCCGCGCCGGTACTCTGGTCAGGTGCAGCAACGCCGCCTCGATGGCCAGGTGAAAGTGCGTGAAGGAATGCCTGCGCGGGGGCAGCATTTCAAGCCGCAGGGGCTCCGTGCCGAGCCGTTGCCGGCACCAGTCCGCCGCCGCTGCCTCCCAAGCCCCATCCAGCGCCGCATCGCCCAGCGCCCGTCGCACCCCCGGCGCCGGCGGCACCCCCAGCGCCGGCGGCATCCAAAGCCCGCCCCAGACGCCTGCGGGGGCACGGCGCTCCAGCAGCAGCCGGCCATCCGGGGTTACCGGCAGTAAGAGCAAGGTGCATCGCACCGGGTTGTCCTGCTTCGGCTTCGGCGTCGGGTAGGTCAGCTGCGCACCCTGATGCCGTGCGATGCAGCGCGCCGCCAGCGGGCAGCGCGCGCAGGCCGGGGCCCTGCGCGTGCAGAGCGTGGCGCCCAGGTCCATCATGGCCTGGTTGTAGGCGCCGGTACGTGCCGCCGGCGCCAGCTCGTCGGCGAGCCGCCATAGGGCGCTCAGTACCCGGCTCCGGCCCGGCCAGCCGGGTACCGCGAAGCAGCGCGCGAGGACCCGTTTGCAGTTCCCGTCCAGGATGGGCTCGCGCCGGCCCTGGGCCAGGGAGCCGATGGCGCCCGCGGTCGAGCGGCCGATGCCGGGTAGTGCCCTGAGCGCCACCATGTCTTGCGGCAGTGCACCGCCGTGCCGCTCTATGACCATGCGCGCGGCCCGGTGCAGGTTGCGGGCGCGGGCGTAATAGCCGAGGCCCGACCAGAGGTGCAGCACGGCATCCAGATCCGCCGCCGCCAGCGCCTGGACGTCGGGGAAGCGGGCCAGGAAGCGCTCGAAGTAGGGGATGACCACGGCGACTTGGGTCTGCTGGAGCATGATCTCGGAGACCCAGACGCGATAGGGCGTGGCTGGCCGCTGCCAGGGCAGGTCCTTGCGGCCGTGGCGGTCGAACCAGGCGAGCAGTGCCGCGGCGAAGTCGGCGGGAGGCCAGGGGTGGGCTGGTCGTTGCGTCGGGAGATGGGCCCGGAGGTGGTCAGCGGGATCTGCCTGGGGGTCACGCGGCCGATCCTGCAGCAGATCCAGTGGCGCATGGGCCCGGTGATTCATGCAGCGGCGGTTGCGGACGGGCGGTCAGGATCGGGCGGGCGGTCAGAATCCAAACAGGCCGCGCAGGCCTTGCTCCAGGCCCTTGACGCCGGTGGCCTCTTCGATCTGCTGGAGCAAGTTGCCATCCTGGCTCAGGTGGCGGCGGGCCGAGCGCCGGGCGACCTCGGCCATGGCTTGGGCGAGATCGGGCTGCACCGCCGGGGCGCGGATGCTGCCCTCGACACGGATGGGCACCTCGATCCCGGCTAAGCCTTTCAGGTCGGGCCCGTCCGCCGGCTGTACCAGGGTGGCGGTCAGCGCCAGGTCCAGGGTCTCTGTGCCCGCGTCGACACGGCCGTCACCGCCAAGCCGGAACAGCCGGGTGCGCCCGTCCAGATCGACAATGGTGAAGACGCCCGCCTCTGCCTCGGCACCGGCCTTGAGCCGCGCGAAGGCGAGGCTGTCCGGCGTGACCGGCAGTCCGAGGGCGGCGAGCGGCGGGCCGAAGCTGGCCGCGGCCTGGTCCAGCGCCGCGATCCGACCGTCGCGCAGGTCGATGCGCACGGCGCCGGACAGGTCGCGGCGGATGGCCTCCGGGTCGGCGCCGGTGGCAGCGAGGTCTGCCATCAGGTCCGCGCTGCCGGTGACCTGCGGGCTGCCCTGGAGGTCCGTCAACAAATCGTCGATATCGATGCCCTGGGCCTCGGCGCGCAGCGTCTGCCGCGGCGGCGCGCCCGGCTGCAAGCGGTGCTCGATCAGGGCGTGCAGGGTACCGCCATAAAAGGCGGCGGCGTCGAGGTCGGCGGTCGTGGAAGGACCGCGTTGGGTGGTGGCGGCGGCGAGCTCGCCATAGGTCAGCCGGCCGGCCCGGAGCACTTGGGCGGCAAGCTCTAGGCGCAGCTCGGTGTCGTCTGCCGGTAATGCGGGCGGGGACGGGGCGGCGGGTGCCGCGCCCGCAATCCTGTCCGCCGGCCTGGTGCAGGGCTCGGCACCGATTGCCGTCTCCGCTGCGACCGGCCCGGCGGGCACCGGCGCGGGTAACGGCGTGGATACTGGGGCGGGCACCAGGTAAGGGTCGAGATCCAGCCGGTCGAGGTGCGCGGCGACTGCGGCCCTGGGCCGGGGGCCCAGACCGATGGTCGCAGCCAGGGCGGCGCTGGTGGTGTCGGCACGCAGGGCGACCGGGCCGATGCTGAGCTGGGCGTCGGCCAGTCGGAACAGGCCATCGGCAGTGATGCAGCTTAGCATCTGCGCTTGGCCCGGCAGCGATCGTGCGCCATGTGCCGCGAGCCAGCCGCGCAGGTCCAGCGGCGCGAGCGCCAGCCGGCCCGCGCCCGCGAGCCGGCCGTCGGCAGCCCGAAACAGGTCCAGATCGCCGTCGATCCTGAGTGCTCCGGCGGTGAGCGCCAGCCCTTGTAGTCGCCAGTGGCCGTCGGCGCTGCGCCGGGCCTGCTCAGCGGTGAGTCTCACCGACAGGTCGCGCAGCTCACCGAGATCGAGCTCGCCGAGGGTCAGTTGCACTGGTGCGATGCTGAGCGCGGGCAGCGCGGTCAGGTCCGCCTCGGCGTCGAGCCGGAGGTTGCCTGCCAGCCGGGGCGCAACCCGCTCCAGCCGCAGCGCCGCTGTGATCCGCAGCGGTCCTGGTTGGGGGTCGGCCGGAGTGAGCAGCGGCGCGTCTGCCGCCTTACTGAAAGATGACTCGTGCTCGCGCAGAGGCCACCGCAGGCGCGGCGCGCCGGGCGGATAGTCCAAGATCAGGGTGGCATCGCGTAACTGGGGTGCCGGCACGGCCAGCGTGGCGAGCCAGCGCGGTGGCGGAAGTCCTAGTTGCGAGCCCCGAACCAGGTCCAGGCCTTCCGCGCGGAGCAGGATTGGCTCGGCCTTGCCCAGCAGCAGCGCGGGCCAAGCCAGCTCAAGCCGCAGGCTCCGGGCCACGGCCAGAGGTTGAGCGGCTCCGCGGTCACCGGCGCCGGCCGGCGGCAACACCTGCAGCGGGCCGAGCACCGCGTGCGGCACCGGCAACAGCGCGAGCTCGGTGACGGCATCGAGCTGCACCGGCAGGCCGATGGCCGCGGCCATCTCGGCCTCGATACGGCGCGCCAGCGCGTCGCGGTCGACCAGCAGGGGCGCTGCGGCCGCCAGGGCCAGCAACAGCAGCGCGGTGGCCAATGCAACCAGTGCGGTTCGGCGCGCAAGGCTGCGCCCGCGGAGCCGCGCGGTCATGGGCGCTCGCTACCGCAGTGCCAGCAGATCTCGAAGCTGCCGTCTACCAACTCACCGCAGCCAGGGCATGCCCAGGATGGGGCGGTCTGACGGCTGCTGCCGGCCAGGAAGCACGCTAGCAGGTCCCGAGCCCGGGGCTGGTCCCGATCGTGCACGATCCAGATGCTGGGGTAGACGTCGGCCGGCAGCTCGCCGATGGCGCCGGACAGGTAGTCGCCGAAGATGGCGTTGTCCACCAGATGGCGGTGCAGGAAGTCGCTCAGCAGTTGGGCCTCGATGCGGTCGCGGGCCTCGTAGAGTCGCTGCATAACGGCGGCGGGATTGGAGCGGGTGATGGGAATCGAACCCACGTCATCAGCTTGGGAAGCTGAGGTTCTACCATTGAACTACACCCGCACAGCTCTCGATTATAGCCAGGACCGTGGTGACCGCAAGCGGCTGTGGCGCCGGACAGCAATTCCCGCTGTGTACGCCTGTGATCGATGGAGACCAGCGGGGGCAAGTCGTGGCCATCGAGGTAGTCGGGACCTTCCGGCCCCTCGCCGCGCTGCAACTGGCCGAACAGCGCCTCATACAACGGATGCAGGCAGCGTGGATCGAGCGCGTCGAGGCGGTCCCGAAACCGCGTGTCGCTCGGCAAGCGCTCGATCCCATAGCGCGCCTTGACGTTGGCCCGGGTCGTCTCCTCGTGGCGGTCGTGCTCGAACTGCAGCAGCGAGGGGAGCTCCAATCCGAGCAACGCCAGCCCCGACATCAGGTCGTCGACGGGCGAGATCTCGCGACCAGACCACGCCGCGTCTCCACCACAGGAACGGCCATGGCCAAGATCCGGCCATGCCGGCAAATCCCCGGCTGCAGAAGCCGTTCTGCGCAGAGACCCGCCCGGACTTGCGCCTGCTTGCTCGCCGGGTCCTAGCGACCATTCGGCAGACTGCCGCGCAGGCGGCCCAGTGCCTGCTGCGGCCACGGCCCTAAACGACCGACGAGCCGGATGGGCTGAACCCGCGACGAACCGCTGCAGGCGTCCTAGTGCGCCTCCCGACCCTGCCGGCTGCCCTGAGCTCGACAACGTCCGCAAGTACTGCTTCACCTCATCGAGCGCCTGCCGACGCCTCCCAGCCTCCTGCCCCCTCGCCTCGAGCTTCTTGCTGTAAGGCCCAAAGCTCATCTCCGAAGCCCGGTCATGGCCATACTCGCCGCGGAAATCGAAGTAGAACCGCAACCCTAGGTGTCCGGAACATGTCAACCTATTTCCGACACTCGCCGCCGTGCGTGCTAGTTTGATATGGAGCACGCTGGCCCCTGGCAGCGGGACGGGTCTGGGCCGATGGGTGGTGAGACGGTCGGCAGAGCGGTCGGCCGCTCGCTGCGCACTCCGCCCAGTCTCCCTCCGCCGCGAGCCGTGCGCCAATGCATCGGCCTTCGCCAGCAGGCTTTGCTTTTCGGCAGCGGAGAACCGTCGCCGGGTACGTCGCTCCAGCTTCGGCTCGGTCGGGACTTCGTTGGACTCGCTCACGCTTGCTGTCTCCTCGGCTGGCCCTCGGATTCCTTATACAAGAATCCGGAAGGCGAGTGTCGGCCTTGAGGTTGATACTTAGGGAAGAAGCGTGCTGCCGCGGTCGTGCCATCGGGTCGGTGGATCAAATAACCGTGCGCGGCGCTCAGTGCGGCGAGCTTGCGGTTGTTGAGGCGGTGCTTGCCGTGGTGGTGCAGGGCGAGTTGGCCGTGGCGCCCTTGCACGCGGGAACTGCTGCGTTGGAACAAGCCGGCGCACTCGGGGCGGCGATGGTCTCGATCTCGCTGCGCCCCTCGGCGCGGGTGCTGCGCGCGGCAACCCGCTCCAGCTAGAGAGCCGGGATGAGCTGTTGGTGCACAAGCCTTTCGATTGCAGGGGCCAGACCCAACGCCTCGACCTTGGCCTGGATGGTGACGAAGAAGAACACCATTGTCGCCAGCAGTGGCGTGGTCAGGCGCGCGGCCTTGGCGATGCGCGCGCGGGTGCGCTCGGGCAGGCCGATCTGCTCGGCGCCCGGCCGTGTTGCGCCAGCCATCCCTGCAAGGTCGGGCGCGCGAACCCAACTGCTTGGCGACCGCGCGCTGCAAAACCTCCTGCGCCAGTCTGTCCCGCACCTCGCCATGCGCGTCAGCCTGCTCCCTGCGCCGATACCGTCTGCTCAACGCGCGCCGGTCCATTCGGGCGCCGTAGGCGCTGGCAACCCACAGGCATCTCGGCTAGAGTCCCACGTGGCAGTGTCCCGGATCTCTTATTATTCAAGCTTAGGTTCCATTTCCAAGAGTACGAGATTCCGGGGGTTCTGCCGACATCCCCAGCTGGTTCCCCGGCTCAAATTTCACACCCCGTTCATCCGGTTTTGGCCGGAACCCTGATCGAGGCCACTGCTGGAGATCGGCATCCAGTCACCACGGACACGGGAGGATTTTGCGCGCATCTTCTCCGAAGGGGTGCGCCCGGTCTTGCACCAGGACTTCTACACCCAGTTCGACAAGCGCTTCAGTGTCTATCGCAAGATCGACCGAGACGGCCATCGCGATCTGGTCCTCCCGGTGCTGAAATGCGTGACGGACGCCGGCGACGGCAGCCAGCTGGACGCGCCGGCCCTACCCGACCGCTATTCCCGGATCCACCTCGCCGAATCGCTGGAGATGCTGGTCGAACACGGCTTCATCCACTTCACCGAGGATGCGGACGGCAACCGGACCTGGCTCCCCGCATCCCGACTGGCCAAACTCTGGTGGCGACGCTCGCGACTGGCATGATCGACGCCATCGTCCCGCCGCTGATCCAGACCTTCATGAGGCATCGGATGGACGATGCGTCGATCCGGATGCTGGCTATCGGCCGGGACGCGGAGACGCGATGGGTCATGGACGCCGTCGCGCGCAGCCTGGACGCGGCGCCGGGGGCGCTGCAGCATGTCGTGCTCGTCGGCTCCTGCGGCATCGGCAAATCCTTCATGGCGCGGCTGGTCCAGATCGAGAGCGCCGGGCTCGCCGAGGTACGGGGCCTGCCGCTGCCCTTCGTGCTGCTGCCCGAGGAGCAGCACAACCTGACCCGCAACCCCCACGCCCTGCCCGCCTACATCGCCCGCCGGCTCGCCGACTGGCGCACGGGCGAGGACCACAGCTGCTCGCCGAGGTACTGGAGACCCAGGACACGCTCTTGGTCGCCGATACCATGAAGGCCCTGGCCGACAAGCTGTCGGACTACTATCGGCGCCGTATCGAGGATCTGTCCCAGTTGGCCCAAGGCCTGCTCGACGCCCTGATCCGCGGGCTGCACCCCCGCGACAGCCGCGAGACCCTGTACCGGGTGACGGACCAGGTGCTCTTGCATCTTTACCGGCCGCGTCAGGGCCACCAGCAGGCGTTGACGACGCCGCTGGCGACAATCCTGGAGCTCCTGCGCGCCTTCTACACCCGGGATGAGCACAGGGCGCAGGCGATGCCGCATCTGGCCGACGGCCGGGCGGCGGAGGCGCGGCTGTTCGCCGACCTGGCTCGGGAAGGCGGCCCGGACGCTACGACCGGCGCCTCTATGGCCCGCTTCGGCAGCGGTCTCCATTTCGATCGGGCTCACCCTCACCGAGGCGCGTCCCGAGCCTGCCGACAGCCTCCTGCGACATCTGGACGAGCGTCCCGAAGAACCGATCGGCCGCGTCGCCGAATGGCCCCTGCACACAGCTGCCGCTCGGGCCGCCCACGAGATCATCAGGGCCGAGGCGCTCGCCCGGATGGGACTGGCGGGCGAGGCGGAGCAGCACTTGCAACAGCAGATCGAGGGGAGGGGAGATACCGCTGCGCAGGTCTTGCTGCGTATGAGCCCGCGGTCTTACTCTGGCATGTCTGCGGTGATCAGCCGCGCGCCCTGCGACAGGTTGCCACCATTGCCGCGATGTCAGGGGCCGACTTGCCTCCAGGCGTGCGGGCATTGGCACTGCGAGATCCTTCTTTCAAGGGAATATTCGATGATCAACATGAGGAGGCCATCGCCGCGGCACGCAAGGCCGTTGGGCTCGCCGCGGCGGTGCAGGATCGCCGTGAGCAAGCAGAGTCCCTGCGCCAAGCCGCCTTCTCGCTCGGCCGACTGGGCCGCCATCAGGAGGTCTTATCGGAGGCATTGGCAGGCTTCCGGAGGCATTGGCAGGCTTCCGACTCGTGACATCGGTCTCGGGCGCCTGGGGCATCGGCTGCACGCCACGAGAAGCAGTCAAAGCGGCCACGATCGTTGCATCGCCCGAGGCGGTCGACGCGCTCGCACGCTGGGTCAAGCAAGATGCTCCTGAGACGACTCGCCTCATTCAGCAGTGTCCCGGTCTGACAGGGTGGAACACTTTGCGCAGTCGCCCTCCAGGTTCGGTTCGCCACCAACAGCCTCTCCGTCACGGCGACCCGGATGACCAAGAGTGAATGGAATGACCTCTAAAATCAACGACAAGCACCTCGAATTTCTGCAGGCGGTCATCTCCCGGATGGCCGGGAACTCGTTCCTGCTGAAGGGCTGGAGCGTCACGTTGGTGGGGGCCTTGCTGGCGCTGACGGTCGATGCCCCGGGGCCCTGGCCCGCGGCGGTCGCACTGCTGCCGGCCATGACCTTCTGGGGGCTGGATGGCTACTTCCTGGCACAGGAGCGACTGTTTCGGCGACTCTACGAGGCTATCATCGGAGGCAGCTCGAGTATCCAGGCGTATTCGATGAGGACGGACAAGCTGACGCCGGGCTTCTGGCTGGGAACCTGCTTCAGCGTCACGCTGCTGGCCTTCCATGGCACGGTAGTCGCAGCCACCTTGCTGTTCCTGCGGCTCGGTGCCGGTGCCGACTGACGCCCATCGGACAGATCGGAGGGGCACTCATGATCAGGATCCATCACACCGGCGACGCCATGGCGGCGGCTCGGGCCGTCGAGCGGAGACTCGCCGAGACCTACGGCGACCTCCCGGTCCAGATCATCACCGGTACCACCGACCCACGGCAGCCTCCAATCCCGGACGCGACCGGCTGGGACGACCTGCTGCTGGTCGTCTTCGGCACCGAGGCGCTCTCGGACAGGGCGCGGGACGCCATCGCCATGGAGCTGGACCGATCCGCGTCCGACCGGCGCCGGCCCCGGCTACTGCCGGTCTCGGCCCTGGCCGACCGGCCGGTGCCGCCACCGCCGATGGACACCATCAAGGCCCTGCCGTGCATCGGCCCGTCGGACGCCGAGCTGACCCGCATCGCGCGCCGGACCGGCGCCCTGCTGGGCCTGTGGACCCGTGGGCCCGACAAGCGCGTCTTCGTCTCGTACCGGGCGGCCGATGGGGCCCTGATCGCCGAGCAGGTGACCGGGTTCCTGCAGGCCCAGGGCTATACGGCCCTGCGCGACGAGGAATGGCTGGAGGGTGGCGATCGGGTGCAGCTGGAGATCGAGCGGCGCCTAGCCTCGGCGAGCCTGGTGCTGCTGCTCGATACGCCCCGAGCCAACGAGTCGGACTGGATTCGCCAGGAGATCGACGGGGCCATCGCCCGCTTCGTGCCGATCCTGCCGGTGGTGCTGCGCACAGCCGAGGACAAGGCCAAGGGGCCAAGGTTCCGGGCCTTGCGGGAGCTCGAGCGCTGGGCGAGCCTGACGGCCGACCCGGACCCGAACGGGGTCTGCCGGCCGCTCGACGACGCCGGCCTGCGGACGCTGCTCGAGGAGATGGAGAACTACCTGAGCGATGTGCTGCGCGCCCAGATGGCGCTGCTGGAAAACGCCCGCGACTCCTTCCGGCGCGCCGGCTTCGACGCGACGCCGCTGGCAGGACACGGCGGGCTGTTCGAGACCAGCCGCGCCGACGAGGGCTTCGCCGCGATCCGGGTGCTGACCTACTGCTCGCCGCTGCCACCGACCTTCCACCGGGCCGTCGAGGAGCTGAAGCGCTTCCCGCGCCCGGCCGGCGGACATGCCCCGAGCCCCCTTCGCTACAATTACCGTATCTTCCTGCACCAGGACCCGATCCCGGCCCCGGAGCTCGAGTCGATCGCCAAGGCCGTCGGCATGGCCGAGGAGGCCCAGCTGCGGATGCTGGACCCGCTCGGCCTGGAGCTGTTCCTGCGCCGCTTCCGCCACATCACCGGAGCATCGGCATGATCCATACCGCGACCAAGGGTCCATTGGACGGTTTCCGTCTCGGCCTCTCCGGCGCCGTGCCGGAACGGACGGACTGGCACGGCCGTGCGCTGGACCGGGAGATCCTGCGGCTGGTCTCGGCACTGGCCGACGGCCTGTTCCGCTACGGCGGCGAGCTGGTCCATGGCACGCACCCGAGCTTCACGCCGGTGCTGTTCGGCCAGGCCAAGCCGTACGCGGCCCAGCGTGCCCGGCCGATGCTGACGCTGGTCCGCTCCCGGCTCTGGCCGGACGACGATCTGCGCCATGACATCGGTGTGCAGACCGGCCATGGGACGGTCCGTCTGGTCGAGACCGACCCGCTGCCGGCTCCGGACAGCGGCGTCATCGACCCGGCCAACAGCGAGTCCCGCAACCTGAGCCTGTCGGCGATGCGCGAGCGGCTGATCGAGGACATCGATGCCCTGGTCGTCGTCGGCGGCAAGCGCTGGAGCGGCAGCGGCAAAGAGCCCGGAACCAAGCAGGAGTTGGACGCGGCACTGGCGCGCGGCCTGCCCTGCTTCCTGCTCGGCGGGTTCGGCGGCATGGCCGAGGACCTGGCCGCCGATCCGAATTATCGCGACCGGCTCGGCAACGGCCTGAGCACCGACGACAACCAGTACCTGTTGACGACCCGCAACGATGGCGGCGCCGTCGCGATGATCCTGGAGGCGCTGGGTCGGCTGCGGCCCGCGGTTCGCGCGACGCGCTGAGCCGAGGCGTCCCCGGATTGGATGCCGGCACCCTGCGACGACGGCCGGCGTCAATGGAGACCCCGCGACCGGATCACCAGCCCGCTGAGCAGCTCCACGAGCGATCCCGAGTAGTCGTCAAGCTGCCGGGCGACCAGGTGCGTGACGCCGCTCTCGCGCTGGACCCCCCCTGGAACGCCAGCAGCGGGGTGCCGAGCAGCGCGGCGCGGTGGCGCTCGGTGAGCTGCTCGAAGATCACGGCTAACGGATAACGGAAACGGAAAGGAAATCCAAGCGACCCTGTGAGTCCAGGCGAGGCAAGGGTAGACGATGCCCAGCACCCGGCCCATGACCTCGGGGCGGCTCGCCAACAGGAAGCGCAGCCTCAGGCGTTGTCGCGCGAGCGTTCGGACCTTGAAAAGGTTGGTAATTACAGCCGGACCTGAATCATCCACCTCAACATTATAGTTAGTAGCTCTTCCCCGACCGGACGGACACTGTCAGGCAATGTTCTGTCTAGCGACGCCCTGCCTCAGACCGACGAGCCATGATTTTGCTGCGCCGCACTCAAGACTTGACTCATTTGTAAAGATGGCGGTCACTCAAGGATTTCTAGTGCCCCTGTGCTGAACGCGACTTGATCTGACATTGTCTGCCGGATCAATTCCTACCTTCTTGCGCAACTACGTGCACAGATTCTCGGTACTCGTTTGACTATCGGGTCCTTTTGAGTCTGCGTTGGTTTCTCGGGCCCCTACCCGGCGGATAGGTTGGACGGAGCCGCTACGCGGAGAAAGCGCCTGCGGCGTCGTCAGCCTTAACATGTAATCTCATGCCCTCGCTTGCGGGGGTCGTGTACTCACACGCATGAGGTTATACCACCATGTCCAGCTCCTGCGACGAGCAGTTCAAGCGCCACGATGAGGCGCATCTCAAGCACCTGCGGCGCAAGGGTCTGCAGCCGAAGACCATCGAAGCCTACGCGCGCGCCGTGCGCAGCGTTGGCGCCTAGTTTGACGGTTGCATCGATGCG
>JANQFI010000397.1 GCA_028277905.1 Chromatiaceae bacterium
CACTGATGCGTCCGAGGGTCTTGCCGTCGCGCCGCGCCGTCCAATAGGCCACCTCAGCATTGGCGAAGTAGGGGTTCTTGGCCGGGTTCAGGTGGTCCAGCCGCTCGAAGCGCAGCGGTGCTATCCAGGCCGGATCGCCTGCGTGGACGCGGTTGGGGACCTCCAGGAAGCGTGCGAGGTCGGCCCGCGTCTCCACCTGCTCGACGACGAGGCCGGCGGCTTCGGGAGACTCGGCGGGGGGCGCTTTCATGGGACGGCGGGGAGACCGGCCACGTAGGGCGGTCGATCCAGCTCTAAGCTTCGCTTTGGCGCAGGTCGGCGGGCCGGTCGAGGCGGGCGACCCAGGGATAGCGCTCGGCTACCTGATCGGTGTAGCCCAGGTTGAACACGGTCTCGCTGCGGGCGACCTGCTTGGGGTGGGCGTAGTAGGTGCCGAGCACTTGGTCGCACCAGAAGCTGGTGATGCCGAAATTGCCCTGCTCGTTGTGGAAGTGATGCGCCAGGTGCAACTTCTTGATGCGCCGCAGCCAGGCGTTCTTCGGCGCGAAGGGCAGGTGCTGGCAGCAGTGGCAGAACTCGTAGATGCAGGTGACCACCAGTCCCGAAGCGAGGGCCGCCATGGCGCTGCCCAGTCCATTATCAGGGCCGCCGATGAAATAGCCGATGGGCAGGGTCACGAGGGCGATGGTCGGCAGCGTGGTGTAGAGGGCACCGAACAGCACGCTGAGGTCGTTGGGGTCGCGGTGGTGGTCGTAGTGGATGCGCTTCCAGACCGCCGCCGTGTGGGACCACTTGTAGAGGTACTTGCCGTGCAGCACGAAGCGGTGCAGCAGGTACCAGACCAGGGGATAGACCGGCACCACCAGCGCCGCCGCCAGGAGTGGCGGCCAGGGGCTCGCGCTCCAGGCGAAGGTCAGCACGATGGTGATTGCCGCGAGCGCCAGGTAGGCCAGGATGGCGTAGTAGGTGAAGTAGGCCCTCACCAGGTCGCGCAGGGTCATCTTGTCCAGGAAGTACTGGCGCCCGGCCCAAACTCCAAAACGCGGTGCCACTGGCAGGTTCCTTCCCTCTAGGCCGCGAGCGCCGGGGTGCGCTCCAGCAGCGACAGGGCATCGTGGCGCACGTGGTTCTGCGCCATCTCCGCCTTGACCATGTCCTCGCTCACCAGGCCGGCATCCAGGCATTCGCGCAGCAGCCCGAAGAAGAAGCGCTCCTGCGCCCGGTCGGGATGGCGCTTATAGCGCAGCGGCAGGGTCTTGTTGGGGCACTGGCCTTGCACCCATCGCATGACCCAGCCGACCGGCGGGAAAGGCGGGAAGGTCTCGGCGATGGTGAAGTCGATAGGCAGCCCGGTCTTCCACGGCTGGGTCAGGCGCCGGGTGTTGTGCAGCATCTTGGTGTCCGCGGTCAGCCGGTCGAAGTCGTTCCATTCGTCTTCCAGCAGGCCGATGGTCTCCGGGTCTTCGAGCTTCAGGCTGATCCAGTCCATGTAGTCGCGCTCGAAGGCGAAGAGCTCCTTGAACTGGGCCTCGCAGCGCCAATGGGTCAGCTTGGCGCAGTCCAAAAGCATGACGCTACTTGCCCAGCAGCCGCTCCACTTCTTGGGACCGGAACGCATGCGGGAGAAGATCGCCTTGCCACCCATGTCGCGGGTCAGCAGCTCCCAGACGTCGCCGACGGCGAAGATGTCCGGGTCGATGACCGCGGCGCGGCCTTGGTAGCCCATGAGCTCCGGCGGCATGAAACGTAGCGGCGTGAAGGACTGCAGGTCGTCGTACTTCCACTCCCGCGTCACCCCGTTGCGCGGGAAGGGCTTGCCTTCCATGGCGCGGATGAAGGGATGGTCCTCGGTCTTGAGGAGGCGCACGTCGAAGCGCTCGGCATGGGCCGAGTTGCGCTTGAGGGCATAGGCCGCCACCCGGGCGCCCAGCATCTGGCGCTCGTTGGTGTGGATGAAGACACAGGGCCGCGGCCCCTCTTGTAAGCCTGATTCCGTCGTACTCATGGCCGAGAACCGCTCTAAGATGGCGGGCAAAATGGCGTTCTCCGTGCGGCGCTGCTATAGCAGCGCGGCGGGGCCGGCGCAACGCCGTCGTTTTCACCATAAGTCTTTGTGTTTGCCCGTAACATTCTGAAATAATTCGTGAGTTGCAGGCCTTTGCCGATTGCCCCAAGGTGCAGCCTCCCGGGCTGCCGCTGGGCTGTGGCCCGGCGTTACGCCCCTTGTCGCCGCCGGCCAGCAGGATCGCCTA
>JANQFI010000586.1 GCA_028277905.1 Chromatiaceae bacterium
TACCGCTCGACCGCCGTCGCAAGATCCTGTTGCGCGGCGATCAACGCCTGCGCTTTGGCGGCGGCCTGCGCTTGCGCCTGGGCGACCTCATCGACACCCCGGGCGGCCTGGTCCCCGGCTTCGTTGAGCCCGTCCCAGGCTTCGCGAAGTGTTTCGGCGTGCTTCGCCGCGTCGTCGATGGCGTCCTGCGCCTTCTGGAAATTGACCTGGGCCGATTCGGCGAACGACTCCGACAGGGTGCGGAGCTCATTCGCTGTGTTCTGCAGCAGGGTCTTGAAGGGACCGAAGGTCAGCTTCGATTGCCCTTCGACGATCTTGGAGAATCCAAGTAGGATCCATTCGACAGCGGTCGCGATCACCCCGGCGAGGCCGAAGAAGCCGGCCTTGAGGGTAGCGATGCCCGTGGTGATGCTACTGAAGCCGAGCACCACCGTGTCTTTGACCCGGTCGACGTTCTCGCCCCAGCTCCTCAGCGCGGCAATGACGGTGCTCAGCGCACCAGAGACCGAGCGCGCGAAGGCCGGCCAATCGATGGCTGCGGCGAAGGCACGGAGCTGCGCCACCCCGGTCTCGAACGTCGACACGAGGATCTGTTTGAGCTGCTCCATCTGCGCCGAGCGCGCGAAGCCAGCCAGGGTTGCCGCGAGGGCGCGTGCCTCGCGCTCCAAGGGCGCGAGCAGCGGCTCGACCAGGACGCGCTTGAGCCCGTCCCAAACCGAGGCGAGCGCCTCCATGGCGCCCGGCAGGTTGTCATTCATCACGGCCGCAGACCGCTCGGCGCTGCCGGATGCCTGCTCGAGTGCCGCCTGGAGCTCGCGGACGCTTCCCGCGCCTTGCGCCAGGAGTGCGCGCAGGGCCGGACCCGCCTCGGTGCCGAAGCTGACGATGGCCTTCTGTGCCGCCGGAGCGCCTTGCTCCAGCGCCGCCAGCACGGCCGAGAAGTCACGGGTCGCGATGCCCGCCTGATCGAGCGCCTTGCTCGCCGTGCTGGCCGGGTCGGCCAGTTGCGCCAGCATGGCGTTCAGCGCGGTACCGGCCCTGCTCGCGTCGATGCCGGCGTGCTGCATCTTGGCGATCAGCGCGGCCGTCTGCTCGATCGACATGCCCGCCGCATGGGCGGCCGGCGCCGCATAGGACAGCGCGCTCGCCAGCGCGGCGACCGTCGTCTTGGCGCTGCTCGCCGCCGTGCTGAGCACGTCCGCGACGCGCCCGGACTGGTCGGCGGCGAGCTGGAATGCGGCGAGGTTGGCGGTCACGATGCCGGCCGCCTCGCCCAGGCCGAGCTTGGCGCCCTGGGCCAGCGCAATGACCGGCCTGATGGCGGCGAGCGTCTCTTGTGTGCTCTGGCCCGCCCGAGCGAGCTCCGTCATCCCTTCGGCGGCCTGCAGCGCGCTCACCGACAGGGTGTCATCGGCCCCGAGCGCATCGGCCTCGGCCTTGAGCTGGGCGACCTGCTCGGCCGTCGCACCCGTCGCCGCCTGCAGCGCCGCGAACTGCTGCTGCAGCTGCGCCGCCTCGCCGATCGCCGAGCCCAGGAAGCGCGCGCCCACGAAGGCGCCGAGCGCGGCCGAAAGCGCCGTCCATTTGTTGGCGATCGCCCCGATCACGGACGACGCCTGATCTCGCGCCGAGATCAGGAGCCTGACGGCAAGGTCGCGCGCGGACATCTGAGCGCGTTACACCATCTGCACCCGGAAATAGGGCGAGGTCCCCGACCCGGTCTTGGTAACATCCTTCAGCACCTCGCCCTCGATCTCCACGCCCGCGAAGTCGCCGCCGAGCAGGCCGAGGCTCTTGGCCGCGCCGGCCTGCCACCGGTAAACATCGACCACCACGGGCGACTCGCCATTCGCCTCGTTGAGCCCACCGAAGCTGACCTCCCACACCTTGGAGCTGCCGACCAGCGCCTCGACGACCGAATAGACGCCATAGCTGTAGCCGAGCAGCAGCGGGTCCTGATCGGCGATCACCCCGCCCAGGACGAACAGGCCCTCCTTGCGCACCTCGTAGTCGACATTGGGTGCGGGCACCCACGCGCCGACATCAGTCCAGACGGCGGCGCCATCCGTCACGGTCTCACCGGTGGTGGTGGGCCAGGTCGGCGCACTCGCACCGGAGGCGCCGGCGGTGGTGCAGCTGTAGCGACGCCCGCCGACGACCAGCACGGCGCCGAGCGCATAGTCCGTGCTCGCCGCCCAGGCGCTGCCGCCCCAGGCGACGCTGAGTCCCGAGGGATTGGGGTGCGCCAAGCGGATCAGGCCGCCCTGATAGGCCACCACGGGCTCGTCGGCGACCGTGCCGGCGATCTGCTCGATGACCTCGCCGTAGAGAACCCGCGCCAGATTCACCGGGTCCAGATCGTGGAGCTTCGCCTTGAGCGCGACCCCGGAGACTCGGGGGATCGCGGCCCAGGTGCCGCCGCCCGGCTTGGTGTGGTCGACCAGCGTCTTCTTCTCCTCGGTGGTCGCGAGATCGAGCAGCGAGACGTTGCCGACGGGGATGCGTGGCGCTTGCGCGCCGTATTCGCGCATGTAGACCTGCCCGGAGAGCAGGGTCGGTCGGAAGGTTTGGAGCTTGACTGGCATAGAGGGTCTCCGTTACAGGGGGGCTTTTCTAACGATCTCGGTGGCGAGCACCAGGGGCACCATCTGGTAGCCGGTGTCGTAGCGCGGACGTGGCAAGTCGACGAGGGTGAGCGCCTGGCTGGTGCCCTCGGGCCGCCAGCCCATGAGCGCAGCGAGCGTGCTGTCGGCCAGGGCGCCGGCATCGACGAGCGCGGCGCTTCCGGTGGCGACGCCCTGGAGGTTCTTGGCGATGCACACACACATCCAGCGCTGGGTGATGCGTGCGGCGCGGGCGTCAGGGCGGGATTGGGCGATGGCCCCGCCGTCATAGACGACATAGACGGCCGGGGCGATCTGCCCGGAGCGGGCGAAGTCGTCCGCCGTGCGGCCCTCGAGGACCTGCACGGTCTCCGGCAGGCGCCCTTTGAGGCGCGCGACGATGACGGGGCCGAGGGCGAGCAGCGAGGACATCAATAGTCCGCCAAGGTGTCGCGGCTGAAGAGGCGTTCGGGTGCCGCGGACTGCGGCAGCCCGGATGTTCCGATCGGCTCGGTGCCGAGCGTCTCGGTGCCGGCGGCGACGCGCTCGAGGAAGCGCACGGCGGCCTCGAAGCGGCGGCGGATCGGGTTGTCCTCGAGCAGCGTGGCGTCGTCGTAGAGGCGATAGCGGGCGATGTCGGTAGCATGGGTGGCGAGCAAGCGCTCCTCGGCGTCGCTGAGGAGGCGCCCGGCGGCCACGCGCGCGGTCATGGCGTTGGCGGCCTCGAGCGCGGCGGCGATGGTGGCGGCGGCCAGGTCGGCCGCGGCCTGCTGATCGTCTGGCCAGGCGGCGCGGTCGGCGCCGAGGAGGGTGGCCTCGAGCAGGGCGGGATCGAGCGCGGCGACGCCCTCCGGGGTCGTGATCTGCGCGAGCTCGCGCGGGCCGTGGGCGGTGATGAGGTCGGCGGGGGTGATGAGGGTCATGCGCTGATCTCGGCCGCGTGCGCGTCATACTCGGCGGCAGCGATGGGCGTGATGGCCAGATGCGCGATGCCGTTTGGGAGCCTGCCCAGGATTCGATGCGGCCGTGCCCGGCGGTCGATCAGGGTGATCGCCAGATCCGGGTGTGGCTTGACCGGGCCATTGCGGCACGGCGCCTCGGCGGCAGAAATGCCGGTCACGGCGTCAATAGAGTGGGCGACGACGTGCTGCATGACGAGCTCCCAGGGTCTTCACAGTCGAATCCGGCGCACTGCCCGCCACCGGTCTTGATTGGCTTTGTGTGCCCGACTTTGGTGACCATCAGAGAACCTCTGCAGCCACGCCCAGTCGCTGCCGGCCTCTGAGGACGACCAGTAATCGTTCTCTGCGAACGCCTCCGCGCCACCCGTCTGAAAATCCACCTGCCCGGTCTGGGCCGGTGAGCCCAGGGTGTGCCCCGGGGATGCCGGCACGGTGAGCGACGAGGTGCCGACCACGGCGCCGTCGCCGCCGCAGTTTACGGTGACGCGCGCCCCGGTGCGGTTGTTCGCCGCCCCCGGCTTATGGGCGCGATAGCACAGAGCGAGCTCATCGCGGGAGGGCAGATAGAGGTCCGTATAGCCGTTGATTCCGCCGGCATCGTTGAGCGCCTGGATCGCTGCGAACGCGCCCCAGCTCGCTAGACTGCCCCCCGCGTGGGCGAGCACCGCGTCAGTATTGGCCCTGCCGTCGGACAGGTACGACGGCGCCCCCGCGCACGAGCCGGCGATGAAATCAGCGCTCAGCCCCCAGACCTTGGTGTTTTGCCCGAGCTGGGCGGAGTCGCCCGCGCCGCCCATGTCGATGATCGCGTAGGTCTCACCGTCGGCGTCACTGACGACGCGCCCGACATACCAGCCGCCACCATGCGGCTGGCCGATGTTGGCCGGGTCGGTGTAGTCGAACGGAGGCACGGCGGCCGTCGTGAATGCCGTCGGTGTACTCCATGGCGACCAGCCGAGGGCGGCACCCTGGTGCCGGCATTGCCAGGTATAGGCGGTCTCGCCACTCAGCGCGCCACCGGGCACGACGTGGCTCAGCAAATCGGATGTCGCGCCGGAGTCGTAGACCTCTGCGACGCCATCGAAGATGCGCCACTGACTTGCCGCGTGCGTGTCGGCTTGCCCATGGGTGGCGAACGCTGACGACTGGAGCGTCGGTGTCCACGACTGATCGAGCGCATCAGCGGCTGGGGAGAGATGGGTGGGCGCGGCGACACCGACGGGCAGCACCTCGACCGAGACACTGCGGTCGCGGTCGCCGACGGTGAGCGTGAGGGTGACGGTCCCGGCCGTCGCTGGGGCGGTGTAGGTGATGATGTCGCCATCGATGTCGATGGTGCCCGCGCTCGCCTGGACCAAGTAGGCCGCGAAGGCGTCGTAGTCGGTGATCTGCCATTGGACCGATTGGCCGACATCGAGCGCGACCGGCCCTGCGAGCGAGATGGGGCGCCCCCCCGCGCCCGAGCCCGAGCCCGAGCCCGAGCCGCCGCCCCAGAACGAATGCACCCGAACCCCCATCAGCTCACCAGCTCCACGGTGGCGCCGGCATCGGCGGCACTCAGACGCAGGGCCGTCACGGGACCGGGGAAGGTGATCATGCCCGCCGCCGTCATCGGCTCGCCCAGCGCGAACCAGGTGCCGCCGGAGCCGTCCTCGCCGAGCTGCGCAGCAGGCGTGACGGAGACCTCGAGGGTCACGGTCGCACCCACCTCGGGCGTCACGCCAAGCGACCAGGGCGCGCCACCGGGCGCCAGGATCAGGCTGGCGCCGGCGGCCAGGCTGTGCGACTGTTGGCGCAGGCCCATGCTCAGCTCGTCAGGTCCATCACGTTGGAGAAGAGGAACCCCGCATCCATGCCGGTCAGCACGTGCTGGTACTCGTCGATCACGTCGTAGACCCAGACCTTGGCGTCGGGGTCCCAGCGGCCCGGCTCGACCAGCGGATGGCCGCTGAGGTAATACTCGTAGCCGTAGCTCGGCACCTCGATGTCGCCGTCGCCGGTGACGGTGGGCACATAGGCCAGAATGGCCACGTTGCCCCAGATGTCGCTGAAGTCGCCGCCGTCCGCGCTCTTGCCCTCGACGACCGTATCCGTCCCCTCGACGAAGCGGGAGACGCCGAAGAACTCGGCGATCTGTGCGTCAGTGACGCGGTCCGGGCGGGTGTTGCCGGTGTAGAAGTTGGCGATGATGGCCTCGGCGCGGCGCAGGCGGCGCGCGACCTGGGGGCCGGCCCCCAGCACATTGGCGCGCCGCCCGGTCTTGGAGCGGATCACGTCCTGGGCGGCATCCGCATCCGCGCCGATGGCGGCCGATCCCGCGTTCCAGCGGCCCACCCCCTCGAGCTTCTGCTTGTTGCTCGCGCCATAGCTGCTCGGACTGGAGGCGATATCGGCCGCCTTGAGCTCCTTCTCGCGCTCAATGACCTCGGCGGGCAGGTTGGTGGCGCGCATCTGCAGATCGACCGCGGGCACGCCCTCGGCCTCGCGCAGCAGCTCGCGCGGCACCTCGCCGCCGAGGGCATGCTGGAAGAGGTTCACCGAGTCGCTCGTGTAGCCGACACGGATCCGGCGCACCCGGTCTCCGGGCGCCCGCTCGGTGGCGTACCGGCGGAAGGCCTCCTTGCCGAAGCGCACGATCTTGGCGCCGCGCTTGACGATGGGGGCACGCGGGAAGAGCACGGAGCCGATGCGCTGCACATCGACGTTCTTGTAGCCGCGCACGTGATTGGTCAGGACCGGATCGACGACGCGGGCGTTCTGGGTGTTGAGAGGCATGGATGGCTCCTGATCAGACCGCGCTCAGGGCGACGGCGCCGGTGTTCTTGAGGACCGCCCAGGTCACCTCATCCAGGGCGCGCAGGATCAGCTCCTCGCCGATGGCATCGAAGGTGGCGGTGTTGTTGGTGCCGTCATCGAAGGTGACGCCCGCGGCCAGGGTCAGCACCACGCTGCCGCTGGTCAGCGTGTCGAGGCGCAGGGTGACCTGCTGCTCGGGCTCGGGGGCCGGCAGCGTGAGACCGGCAAGGCCGGTGCCGCCGGTGATGAGTGCGACCCCAGTCGGCGCGATGGGGCCGTCGGCGTCGTAGTAGACCGGGCGCACGGCGCCCGGCTGCAGCAGCATCACGGTCACCAGATCGCCGGCGGCGGTGGCGGCGTCCATCGCCAGGGCATAGCCGGTGGCGGCGCGGATGCCGCGCCCCTGGCTGTCCGGGGCCAGCAGCTCGCCGGCGCTGAAGGGCTCGCCGGCCTCGAGGCCCTCGTCGCCGAGCAGCGTGACGGTGTAACGCTCCTGGATGTCCGGCGGGCTGATGCCGAGCGGGATGTCGCCGGCGCCGGCCTGGGCGCCGTCGGCACGCACGAAGCGGTGCGCATTGACCGTGCCGACCGGGACCAGGGTGCGGGTGAAGATGGGGAAACGCTGCATGGCTCAGACTCCCTGGCTGACGAGAATGACGGCATCCGTGTAGGAAACGCCCTGATGGGCCTCCTGGTAGGCCAGCGCCCGGGTATGCAGATCCAGGCGCTCGGGGTCGACCTGTACGCCATCCGGCGCGCGGAACCCGGCCGCGTGCGTCTGCCCGTCGCGCATCGGGGCGCTGCGCTCGACGAAGTCGACCTGGATCGGCAGACGGCCCAGGAAGTCCTTGAGCCAATCGAGCGATGTGCCCTTGAAGGCCGCCTCGCCCTCGCCGAACGCCAGGGTCGCGTCGGCGGCTTGGCCGTCCATGAAGGCGACCAGGCCGTCCTGGTCACGGGGCAAGAGGCGCCCCTGCTCGACGAGCTGCTCGGCGAACGCCGTGTGGGCCTTGCGCCGCGTGGCGGCCTCGGCGTCGCGCAGGCGTTGCTCGCGCGCGTCGGCCGCGGCCTCGCGGTCGGTGATGGCCTGCTCGCGCGCGGCGAGGTCGTCGGCGCTCGGCGCGCCCTTGGCGGTGGAGTCTGAAGGCATATGTCCCTCACTGAAGGCTGGCTGGGGCTGGGCGGGCGCGTCGGCGGCCGGCGGCTGGCGCGCGGCGTCCTCCAGGTCCTCGACGCTGTAGGACGGGATGACGTCATCGGCCTTCTCGAGCCCGAACTGGGCGATCAGGAACTCGCGCAGGCGCCGCCAGAGGCCGGCGTTCGCGCGCTCGCTCCAGGTGTCGGCGAATTCGAGGGTGACGATGCCGGCTTCGCCCGGCGCGTCACTGAACGCGACTTGGCGCAAGCCCTTGACGGCCGGCGGCTGGGCGCCGAGGAAGCCGACGTGGCGCAGGTAGTAGACGCCCGGCACGGGGTTGGCGCCGCTGTCCGGGAGGTAGAAGCTCGCCGAGACCTTCTTGAAGCGCCCGGCGGCGACCAGCTCGGCGAAGGCGGGGTCGACCTGCGCGGGCGTGGCGCGGAGGATGGCGGCGGCGCGGGCCAGGGTGCTGACCCAGCCATAGGCCGGGGCGTCCGCCGTGGGGTGGCCGACGACCAGGGGCGCCTCGTGCAGCGCCGGGTCGTAGGCGGCGGCGGTGGCCTCGAGATCGGCCGCGCTGAAGTCGAGCGTCGCCCCGCTCATGGCGGTGTGACGGCCGACGCGGAAGATGTCGATGGGGTGTGGCATGCCGCCACTCTAGGGGCCGGCGCAAGGAAGCGGCAGGCTGCGGGGGCGCAGGCGGGACGAAGGAGCCGCGAATCGCGTCTGTCGTCGGCCGGGGTGAACGCGAGCCCGTAGGCTGGGGTGAACGCGCGTGAACCCCGGCATGGCCGGCCGGAGATGCTGGGGTTCGTCCCTCACCCCAGCCTACGGCGCGGTGTTTCCGCCCCTGCATCGACGACAAGCCCCGCGCGGTGAGGCGGCGGGGCGCAGCAGGAGCGGCACCGGGGCGCCGGATGGCAGCTTAGACTACGCGCATCGGCGGCGCGCGGGCAAGGCGCGCGTCGCGCTCGCAGGCTTCGCGGGGGATCTGATGCGCGTTGGTGAGAAGGCCCGTGGGCTGGGGTGAATGCGAGGCCCGTAGGCTGGGGTGAACGCGAGTGAACCCCAGCGTGGACGGCACCTGGAGAAGCTGGGGCTCGTCCCTCGCCCCGGCCTGGATCCCCCAAGGAACGGTACGCGAAGCGTACCCTACGTTGCCGCTTGCGGCCACGAGCTGTTACTCCCTCCGCGACGATGTTCTGGCTTCGCCGACAGAATTCCGAGACCAGAGTCTGTGGCGCGTGTGTTCCTGACATGTCGTCAATCCTACGCTACCCTATTTATCGGAGCGTGACTGGAACAAGATCGCGAGCGGGAAGATGCGATACACCCTCTTGGTCATCGCCCTGGCGGCGTGGCCGGCGTTCGGCGGCGAGTGTTTCTGCCTGGTGGACGCAGACGACAGCGTCTGGTTCGACTGCCGGGCGCAGAAGCGTCCCATGCGCACCCAACCGTCGGTCTTCTGCGCCGCTGACCACACCGGGAAGCCGATCGAGCTGACCGGCCGCCCGGGCCTCACGCGCGTGGCCGACGGGGCGGCCCCCTGCACCCCCTGCCGGCTGAGCGACGCGGCCGGCCCCGGCCGTGCCACCCGAGGCGACGGCGAGTCGCCGGGAACCTCGGCTGAGCCCGCGGAAGCCACACCGCCGGTCACCGGGGAGGACCGCCCATGAGCGCCGGCCCCCGCGCCATCGACATCTCCGCCCTGATCGCCCTGATCACGGCCCTCATCTACGCGGCCGGCTGGTCCTACGCCTACCACTGGTACGACCGCTTCGAGCTGGGGCTGATCGGGCTGGGCATCCCCTCGCCGTACCACTTGATGTACGGCTTCTGGGTGCTGGAGTCCTTCTGGTGGCTCGGGCTGCTCGTCGCCCTGCTGCTCGCCGCTGCGCTCTTCGCCTGGGACAAGGTGGCCCCTCTCCTGATCACCGCGGCGCCCGTCTGGGTGCCCCTGACCTTCGTGCTCACCTATCTGCTGGGCGGCGTCGCTGCCGGGTGGGACTACGCCGACCACCGGGCCTCGGGCTTTCAGCGCCTATGCTGGGGTTCACTCGCGTTCACCCCAGCCTACGAGCTTCTACAACAACTGGCTCTCCGGCGCCAACCGCCACCCCGCCGATGCCTTGCAGGAGACCCGCCTCGCGTGGATCCGCAGCGGGGACGCCAGGCGGAGCGATCCGCACTACTGGGCGCCCTACGTCCTGATCGAGGGGCGATAGGGCCGTCGGCTGGGGCGAGGGGCGAGCCCCGGCATCGCCAGGCGCCTATGCTGGGGTTCACTCTCGTTCACCCCAGCCTACGAGCTCATGGCGGTGTGACGGCCGACGCGGCAGTCCTTCCTTAGCCGTCTCTCTCCACCCTTTCGGGAATCTGGGCGCGGCCGATTCTGCAGCCACGCCGAGAATACCTCAGCTTCGGCGCGAATCGGAGTGCCCCGAGTATCCGCGCGCCCAATGGATCAAATCTAACGGGGGTCTAACGGGGGTAGACGCCCCTGGCTGGACCGCACCCATAGGTCGGTAGCGGGTGGGGGTGCGCGAGCACCTCAGGGCCGTCGGCTGGGGCGAGGGACGAGCCCCGGCATCGCCAGGCGCCGACCATGCTGGGGTTCACTCGCGTTCACCCCAGCCTACGAGCTCGGTGGTCACACTAAGACCCCAGGAAGCCCGCGAGGATGTCCAGGATCTCCCGACGCAGGTTGTCGGGGAGGTTGCCGTCCTGATCCACGGGCAGGTAGAGACGCGCGGGGACGCCCGCGGGACCCGGCGGCATGCCCGGGGTGCCGCCGAATTGGTGGATGGCCGCGTATTCTTTGGCCGCACCGATCTTCCCGGCACCCACTTGCGCCCAGTCCGCGCCGGCGGCGCTGCTGATGCTCCCGGCGAGCCCCGACCCGCCCGTGACTTGGAGTATTTGACCGGGCCAATGCCCACGCCGCTCGCGCCGCTGCTTGGTGGTGTCCTGCAGATCCTCCCAGGGGTCGCCGAAGGGCGAGGTCTCGCGCTCGAAGGCGTCCTCGGCATGGTTGCGCAGTGCCCGGGCGATGCCCTCCATGGCGGGCGTGGCGTCCTGCAGGCGGCTGGCCAGGCGGCGCAGCGCCTCGCGCAGCGCGCGGTCCTGGATCTGGATGGAGAAGTCGCTCATTGTGCTATCCTCGAATGGTAGCGGGCGCGACACGGTGTGATTCTCCCGGCCGTAGCACGGCATCTTGCCGGAGCGCCATGCGGGGTTGCCGGACATCCGGAGGGGAGGCCCCGCCGTCCGCTACGACCCTTTGCGGCGCAGACGCCGGATCTCACTGTCACGCTTCGCCTCGTTGTTCGATAGCCGTCGGAAGCTGGTCACCCAGAGCCCCTCGCCGGACTTGGTCGCCTTGACCACGGTCACGTACCCCTCCGACTCGAGCAGATAGATCAGGTTGCGCGCCCCGTCTTGGATGCGTTCGCCGCGGTCCACGCAGGCTTGCGCCTGGGCGTACTCGCCAGCCGTGAGCTCCGGGTGGTGCACGCGCTGCTTAGCGGCCGTTTCCTCCGAGAGGAGCGCCACCCTGGTTCTGGCACCGATCAGCTCGGCGTCCGCTCCGGCGATCAGGGCGAGCGGAAAGACCCCGCGCGGGTTCGCCAGCCACCGCTCCAACAGGTCCGCGACCAGGGACTGGATGACCGGCTTGGCCAGCTCCGCCGGCGCCTCGGCCAGCTTCTTGACCGCGATGTCGGCGATGCCCGCGCGCCCCGGGTTGTAATCCCAGCCCACGTCCGGCCACAGATAGAGTCGGTCGCCCTTGCGGGCCGGATCCGGGATGCTCACGCCGCGTTGCAGCCAGCGCTCGGGCGTCTCGCCGGTGCGCGGATCGACCGGGCGCTCGCCCTCGGGCGCGCGACTGTGGATCTGGGTGTCGGTCGCGACCGTCAGGCCGCGGGCGTCGAGCTCGCGCTGGCTCAAGTTGCGGGCGCGGCAGCGGCAGTTGAAGCCGTTGGGCGGGGCGATCAGGTCCCAGGCGGGATCGTCGAGGCGGAAGACCTTGGCGTGCAGAGCGGCGTGGGCGGGTCGGGTGCGGCTGTCGCGCACGGCCAGGTACTGCACGAAGGGGGCGCGGTCGCGTTCGGCGTCGAACTGGCGCTGGCGCCCCGCCATGTAGGCGGTCTGGAGGTTGGTGCGATAGATGGTCTGCAGGCGCCGGCGGCTGCCCGCTTGATAGAGCTGGGCCTCGCCGGTGGTGGGGTCGACGTCGACCTGCTTGCCCCACCAGCCCTTCTTGCGCAGGGTGTGCTCGAGCTCTTGGCGGAACCAGTGCTCGGTCTTGCCTTCGGCCAGGGCCTTCTCCACGGCCGCGCGGATATCCTGGAGGATATCCAGCCGCGCGACCTTGGCGACGGTGAAGGCGCGCGCGTGCGCCTCGCCCTGCATCTCCCACCAGTTCCAGGTGAGCCGGTCGCCCTTGGCCTGCAGGTAGGCGATGGCGCGCTCGGGGGGGAGTTGGAAGAGCGCCGAGAGGCCGGTCATTGGGTGTTATGTTTCAAGGGACAGCCTAAGGAATCTTGCCGTGGTCTCGACATCTCGGCATAGAAGCCCAGAATCAGTGTCACTCAGGACATCTCCCGGCTCAACGGAATCGAGAAGCCGTAACATTTTCTCAGCCCGGTCGCGCATGTCTTTGTGCAGCCTGGCCCTTTGCTGTCGTGTGAATGTCAATCTCTTACTCATAAGGAGATACCTGTGCCGATAGTCAGTAGATCAACCGCAACCCATCATCTGCGGAGACTGGAACAGCTCGTAGGCTGGGGTGAACGCGAGTGAACCCCAGCGTGGACGTATGGCGATGCTGGGGTTCGTCCCTCACCCCAGCCTACGGTCTGATAACCATGTTTGTCAGTCTCCAGCGTTTTCTTCCGCTTCCATCCAGCCGCCTTCCCAATCTGCCGCTTCCTCGGTGCCCTTCGAATACGGGCATGCCGAAAGCGGTTCTCCGTCCATGTACGCGTCGCACCCTTCTCTTGTCGGATCATTCATCTCTAACCTCCAGCCGCCCGAGCGTCTCGGCGGCGGTGATGGCGCGGGTGAGCAGGTCGACGAGGGCCGCGTCGTCCATCGCGGGGTACCACTCGTCCATCCGCCCGAGGATGTCCTCCGGGGGCAGGCCGCCCTCGAGGGCGTCGAAAATAGGCGCGAGCAGCGGCTCCATGACCGCGTCCCAGCCGGGGTCGCGTCCGGCCTCGGCGTCGATGCGGGCCTGGGCGTCGCGCCGTTGCGGCTCGCCGAAGGCGGTCTGCTCCGCCTCCTCGGGAGGACGACCGCCGGTGGGCTCCCACTCCCCGCCATAGGTCTCCACGATGGCCGCGAGGGTGGGTTTGTAGCCGACCTGGAAGATCTTGGTGTCGCGCTCGGCCCGTTGGTTGAGGTCCTCGGGCGCCTCGGTCTGGCGCCAGACGGTGGGATAGGCGGCACCGGGGAAGTTCCAGTCGGTGAGCCAGCGCACCGGGCCGCGGTTGAAGGAGTCGCAGAGCAGGTCCGCGTCGGCCTTGACGATGTCGTCCTTGACCGCGTCCTGCACCTCGGCCTTGTACTGCCCGCCGACGGCCTCGGAGGTCATCACCTGACCGAGCACCAGCTTGGCGATAGCGCCGTCCATGTAGCGGCACAGGGCCTCGTACTCGCTGGTGCCGGTGCGCCCGCTCTCCAGGAGCTCGATCGACATGCCCTCCGGGAGGATGATGCCGGCGTCGGTCTGGATGGCCTGCAGGGTGGCGAGCAGCTTGCGCTGCTCGGCGGGCGTGGCGGCGGGCGGGAAGATGCCCAAGGCGGTGGGGCTGCCGAACTTCTCGCCACGGATCAGCCAGAATTTGATGTTGGCGCGCTTGAAGAGCACCGGCCAATAGAGCCAGTGCGCCAGCCCCAGGCCATAGGGCTCGTCGTCATGGTCGGCGCCGGTGCAGAACACCCAAAACTTGCGCTCCGGGAGAATCTCGCCATCCGAATCACGCATGGTGCGCAGACGCAAGCGCAGCTGTCCGTCGAAGACGAAGCGCCTCCTATCGCGGACCTTGACGGCGTCCAGCGTGATCGTGCTGCCGTCGCGCCCCCAGAGACACTCGGCGACCGCGTAGCCGTAGAAGACCCCGTACTGCATGCCGGCGCACACGGCGTCCCAGCGGATGCGCTTGAGGGTCTCCTCGATCGCCGCGGCGGCGCGCTTGTCGGTGCGCTTCTCGCCGCCCGGGATCACCACCCACTCCGTCCGAGTCAGGCCGAGCCAGCGCTGCTGGAGCACCGCCTTGACCTGGATGTCGCTCAGCACCTGGCGGTAGAGGCCATAGTCACCGCCGCCGCGCTCGAGCAGCAGCCCGTCCTGCGGCAGCCGCCGCGCCAGGCCGTCGAGATAGCCGCGGGTGATGTCGCGCCCGTCGCCGGTGGCGGCGATCTCGCGCAGCAGCGGACGGCCCGCCCCCTCGGCGAAGGCGACCGCGGCGGGGACCACGAGGCCGGTGGCCAATTGCACCAGGTCGCTCATGCGCCCCATCCTCGAAAGTCGGTGCCCCCGGCCAGGGTGCCCCAGCCGGTGGCGGTGAAGGCGCCCGGCCCGGCGTCCGCGTCCAGCGCGGCCCCGGCCCGGGTCTGGCCGGTGGACTGGGCCGCGAGCCCGAGGCCGGAGGAGGTGGCCAGCGCCCAGAGCATGTGCAGGGCGTCGGGGCCGTCGTCATGATCGGCGGCCGGGAAGTGGCGCAGCTGCGCGAGCAGCGTGGTCTGGCTCGGGTGCAGACGGATCAGCCCGTTGGCCACGTGCGGCTGCAGACTCTCGATGCGCAGCAGCTTGTCGGCGTGCGGGAGGATGGCGCGCGCGGGCACCGGGCAGCCGGCCCGGGCCGAGCGCTTGATGAGCTCGGTGCGCAAGAGCTCCTGGAACTGCACCGCCTCGATGCCCCACACCAGGCAGTTGTATGCCTTGTGCAGGGCGATGATGTCCTCGATGATGCGATCGGGCAGGCGCTTGCGGATGCGCGCCTCCACCACGTCCAGGATGCCGGTGTGGCGGCTGTAGCCGCCGACCAGGATGGCGGAGGGGTCGCGCGAGGCGCCGCTCTTGCCGAGCGAGGGGTCGCAGACGCCGAAGAAGCACCAGTCGTCGCGCCGCTCGACCCAGAAGAGCACGGCGCCGAACAGGGCGCTCGCGGCGTCGATGGGGGCGTTCTGCAGCTCGGCGTCGAAGGCGGCGTGCCCGTCGCGCGCGCGCATCACCATCAAGTCGTAGAGCGGACGCCCGTCGGGCCAGCTGACCTCGGCGCCGGCGGTCATGGCCGCGGCGTTCTGGGCGTGGAAGCGCGCGGCGGCCTCCTCGCCCTCGTTGCGGTAGATCGCCTCCCAGCGCTCCCACAGATCCATGCGCTCGGGCCAGCGGATGAGGGCCTTGAAGCGCTTGCCGCACCATAGGGGATTGGCGAGCAGGCGCGCGAGCACGGAGTCGTAATGGAGGATGGTGCCGATGATGAGCACGTCCATCTTCTGCCCGGCGCCGCCGAGCTTCATGACCGACTTGTCGAGCCAGGCCTGGAGCTTGTCGCGCTGCTTGGGGCTGGCGACGTTCTCGTCGTTCTCCAGGTCGTCGCCGATCACCAGGTCCGGCCGATGGGGGCCGTGGCGGCGCCCGCGGATGCGCTTGCCGGAGCCGAAGACCTCGATCTTGGCCCCGCGCGGGGTCAGGATGACCCCGGCCTGCCAGACGCGGCCCGGGCCGACGCGCTCGGGGAAGTCGGCCGCCAAGCGGGCGTTGACCTCGTACTCGGCCTTGATCGCCTCGAGCTGCACGGCGGCCTGCTCGAAGGCGTCCATGATGAGGATGATGTAGTGCTTGCGTGCGGTGAGATCGCACCAGAGCACGAAGAGCAAGGAGACGATGGTCGACTTGGCCTCGCCGCGCGGGGCGGCGATGGCATCGGTCTGGGAGCGCGGGGCGGCGAGGATCTGCGGCAGCCGGGCGAAGAGGTAGGCGTGCAGCTGCGAGGGGGCGTGCTGGACATAGTGCGGGAAGTAGGTCAGGCAGAAGAAGCGAAAGTCGTCCTGCGCGGTTGCGCGCCGTTTGGCACTGGCCGCCGGGTCGACCGGGAAGCCGGCGCACGCGGCCTCGATGGTGCGGCGCAGCTCGGCGGCGAACTGGGACAGGTCCTGCTTGAACTGCTTGGCGGAGAGCTTGGGCATGGCTAGTTGGCATCCCCATAGAGCGAGCCGGTCGCTTCCATCAGCAGCGTCTCGCGCTCAGAGTCGCTGGGGGCGCGGAAGTGGGTGTGAGGGCTAGGCATAGAGATCGGTGAGGCGCTCGCCGAAGGGCTCCAGCACCTCGAGGAACCCGGTGACGTGTTGGGGATAGTGCTCGCGGATGAAGGCGGCGAGCTGTTGCATCACGTCCATCGCCACGGCCAGCCGGGAGAGCTCCGGGCTCATGCGGGTATGGGCGGCGACGGTCTTGTGGAAACTGTCCGAGAGCCGTGAGAGCACCTCGGCGCGGGCGATTGGCGAGATGGGTGTCTCGGGGTCGCGCAGGGCCTCGAGCGTGGCCTTGTGCTGGAGCAGATAGTCCTCGAGCACGGCCTGGGCGACGCTGCGGATACCTTCGCCGGAGAGCGAGGCGGCAGCGCGGGCACGGTCCCAGTCGTCACCGGCCGCTTCAGCGACACGCTTCCAGCGGGCGGCCGTGGTGTGGGCGACGCCGTGACGCTCGGCCGCGCGCTCCAGGGGCAGCCGTTCGTAGACGTAGGCGGCGCGCACACCGCGACGCATCTCGGCGGAATAGGCCACGGACCCTCCGTCACGGCCCCGTCAGGGTCTGCTTGATGAGCGCGAGACCGACCGCGACCACGCCGCCGGCGATCGCGCCGTTGAAGGCGCTGCGCTTCTCGACGGTGCGCAGGCGCTCGTCGATGCCGTCGACCTTCTCCAGCAGGGTTTGCTGGCCGGTCTGCATTTCGTCGAGCCGGCCCTTGATCTCGCCGAGCAGGATGAGATGGGTGTCATTCATCGTCGGACTCCTCGGTCTTGGGTCAAGCGGATCGGCCGACCAACGCGCGCGATTGCCATCAGGGCTTGGCGGTGTTGGGATCGCGAGGGGCGGTCATGCGTGGCCCCGCAGCGGCTGCACCTCGGCGGGGTCGTCTTTCTCGTTCGCGAGCGTATGGGCGAGCGCGCGGGCGGCCTCGGTGCGCCGCGTCCAGCCGCGCCCGAAGGTCTTCCAATGATGGAGGGAGCGGTAATAGGCGAGCCGGGCCTCGGCGTAGTGGTCGATGAGCGTGGGGAGCTCCCAGCGCGCGACGGCGGCCAGGGTGATGGGGCCGATGATGCCGTCGCGTGCGGTGTCGACCAGGCGCTGGAGGATGCGCACGGCGCGGTCGGGACCGGCATTCACGCCGTGGTCGAACACCAGCAGGTCGACCCCGGCGGGCAGGGCGTCGGCCTTCACCGCCGGCCAGTAGCTGTCCCGATAGATGTCGGCCGCCTGCCCCCAGGTCAGGTGCTTGAGGTCCTGACAGGTGCCGTTGGCCTTGAGGTGGCGGCGATAGGTCGCGAGTGTGATGCCGCGGTTGGTGCACCCGCCGGGGTCCTGCGGATGGTAGACGTATCCGCCCTCGAAGGCGGCGACATGGTTCAGCGCGGCGCAGAGTGAGGCGTGCATGACTGACTCCGTGGGGATTCGGGGCCAGCATCGATGAAAAACCCCCGCGCGGTGAGGCTGCGGGGGCGCAGCAGGAGCGGCGCGTGCGCGCCGGGGCTGAGGTTAGACTACGCGCATCGGCGACGCGTGGGCAAGGCGCGCGTCGCGCTCGCAGGCTTCGCGGGCGATCTGGTACTCGCTGGTGAGAAAGCACATGGCGGTCGCGAAGTCCTGGCGGTCGACGGTGTGCAGGTCCTGCGCGGGGGTGATCAGGTCCGCGATACAGCGCAGGCAAGCGGCGATCTGGTCCATGCGCCCGAGGGGATCGGGGGTGCTCATGGGCGACCTCCCGCCAGGGCGTCTTGGGCGTCGAGCTGGTGCAGCCGGGCCTGCTCGAAGTGCTTGCGGGCGATGTTGGCACGCCGCTTGGCGGCGCCGAGCTCGGCGGCGAGTCGGTCGACCTCGCGCTGGGCGTCCTCGTAATTCAGCTCGGCGCGCCGCCGCCGCTCGATGAGCATGGGGAGGTCGAGCGTGGGAGCGCCGCCCCGGCGCGACGCCCCCCGCGCCCCTGGTCGCGGCGGGGCCCCGCTCCCACCACGAGCCGCTGGTCCGACGGATGCTGGGAGGGCCTGCGACGAGTCAGCCATTGGCCGGGCCTCCCTTCGCGGTGCGCTCAAGGGTCGCGCGTTCCAGGGAGCGCCCAATGCTGCTGCGAGCGCGGCCGAGCCGCTTGGCGATGTCCGTCTGCGACAGGCCGAGCCGATGCAGCTCCAGGATCTGGTCATGCTCGGCCTGGGTCATGGGGCGGGCGGGCTCGCCCGGGCGGCGCGGCGATTTGGGCGACGCCGGAGCGCGAAGGGTCGGCCCGTTGTCCGCCATGGAGACGCGCGGAATACCCAGGGGACGGCCCTTTTTCGCCTCATAGACCAGGATGCCAGCCTGCTCCAGCTGCCGCAGACGACTGCGCACGGTCGGCGCGCTGCAATCGATCAGCTTGCCGATCTCGGCGGGGGTCAGGCCCATCTCGTGATAGCGCACGAGTGCGGCCCAGTCCGGGCGCGCCGCGAGCACGATGGCGCGGATGCCCTCGCCCATCTGCACGGGACCGGAGGGGGAGGGCTTGGCGAAGTAGGCGTCTTCGAGTCGCTCGAAGACCTCCCAGGCCTGGTCGGTGTCGAGCATCTTGGCGTGACGGGCGGCGCCGCGCTCGGTCCAGAGGGTTAAGTTCCTGGCGTGCTTGGATATCTCAACTGACCCACTATCTGTGGTGCAGTTCAAGCCCTTGAATTCCTTGAGCGCTTCGCCCTCGAGCTTGAAGTAGTGCTTGCCGTCTACGAAGCGAGCCTCGTTCCGACCGAAGTTCATTTGGAGGTTCTTCGGCTCTGCACCATAGAGGCTTGCCAATAGCTCGGTCGTGATGACGCGAACATCCTGATACACGATGACGGGAAGGGTTTCGGCCGTGACGGCCTGAGAGGGGCTGGTCATGACGACTTCCTTTGAGTTTCAGTTTCAAGTCGACCACCAGGAAACTGGCGGCCGGGTCTCAACTAGAGCCTCAAAGGATGCTCCGGGCATATTCCCGCCGAAACGGTATTGTATTACGCCTCTCGACCCGGCCTTCGGAAATCGCTGCGCCCATGGACGGACGCAAAAAAACCGCTGGCTGACGGGGCGGATGGCCGCCTTTGAGTTCTAGTGCGGCCAGATTACGCCCGGTCAGCTGACGGCGTCAATCCATTACTGGTCAGATTTGCGAACGCTTTGGCACTTCTAGCGGCGGCGCTTACGTTGCCGCCACCAGCCCGTAGGCTGGGGTGAACGCGAGTGAACCCCAGCGTGGTCGGCTGGCGATGCTGGGGTTCGTCCCTCACCCCAGCCGACGGCTTTTTCTATTGATCAAAACAACCGCATCTGCCCATACGCCGCGCCGCTCTGCTTGCGCTCGGCGCCGGCGACGATCTCCCATACGCGCCGTTCGCTGAGACGGTAGCGGGTGGCGAGCGTGCGCACGGAGCAGGTGGCGCGGGCGGCGCGGATGGCGCGATCGCGCGCGGCGCGCAGGGCGCGGTCGGCCTTGGGCAGGGTGACGTCGCCACCGCCGATGTAGCCGCACAGCTGCGCGGCGGATTCGCGCCCGAGCAGGGCGATCAGGGGGTGGTCGTCGGTGAGATTCTCGGGGCGCGGGTAGTAGTGGCGCACGCCACCCCAGGCCTCCGCCAGGGCGATGGTGTCGCCGAGACCGATGCGCCGGGCGATCTCGGCCAGCAGGGGCGGGAGGTCGTCGAGACGGATGGCGTTCGAGTCGCTCTGGGTGTGCATGACGGCCTCTCTCGGTGCGGGTGTCGGGCTCAGGTCTCGGGTGCGGTCGCGGTGCGCGCGACCCAGCGCTTGAGGGCCTCGATGACGCGAGCGGCCTGGTGGGTGTCGAGCCATTCCAGGCGGGCGACGCCGGTCATGCGTTGCGCGTAGTGGGCCAGGGCCTGCTCGCGGGCGTCGCGCACGATGCCGGCGTCGTAGAGGGCGAGCCAGAGGGCGCGGATCTTGCGCGCCTGGGGGTCGCTGGCGAGGGTGCGGGCCTGGGCGCGACGCGGCGGCTTGGGCGTCCAGCCGGCGCGGCGCAATTCCGCGAGGACGGCCCGGCAGCCGGCTGGGTCCAGGTCGCGGGCGCTGCGTACGCCGGCGACGCGCTGGAGCAGGGCGCGGTAGGTGGGGTCGTCGAGGCCGAGGTCCTTCTTGGCGATGTGGATCTTGGCGAGGTCAGTGCGAGCCATGGGTGTCTCCGGTCTCATAGGTGCGTTTGAGCTGGTCTAGGAGCGCGGCCGAGCGGTCGGCGGCGGCCCGGGCGCGCTTCCACAGCTCGCGGTAGGCGAGCACCTCGGCGAGGTCGAGGCCCTGCCAGCCGTGCGGCCAGCGCTCATCCAGCTCGGCCATTAGCCGCTGGCGCTGCGCCCAGGCGGCGTCGCTCTCGGACCGGAGGCGATGGCGCTCGACGTCGCGGACCAGGCGCTCGAGCCTGTCCGGGGCGTCCCACGTCCGGCTGACGAGCTGGTCGATCACCTGGATGAGCTGCCGTTTGGTCAGCCGCTTGCAGGCGGCGGTGACCCAGGGCTGAGGTGCATCCATCGTCATGGTGGCTAGCGATATTCGCGCTCGGAAGCGCGATCCTCAGCAGTCCGGATCAGCTTCCGCGGGGCAGGAGGCCGCCCGCGAGGAAGAGACGGTGATTTGCATGGAGCCCCTCGCAGGCCATGCAGTCGCCGCCGTAGGGTCCACAGGTTATCGCGCCGCTCAATCGGCGGAGCGATGCGATTGAAACGCTTTTCTTTTATCGTCAAGCAGGTAGTCATGGTCAATCCGTAGGCTGGGGTGAACGAGCGTGAACCCCAGCGTGGGCGGCCGGTGATGCTGGGGTTCGTCCCTCACCCCAGCCTACGGTGCTGCGCTTTGCCGAGTCCCCGGCGCTCGGCCAGACGGTCGATGATTGCGTTCTGTGTGGTGATGTCCGGCATGGGCTTCCTCCATGAGTGCGGCGGCGTGGCGCAGCGTTTCGGCATCGACCAGCTCCTTCATGCCCCTGGCATGCAGCTCGGCCCGGTGGTAGGCGCGGCGCAGGGCGCGCACGGCCTGCTCTTGGCGGATGACGCCGACCCGGAGGTTGGCGATGACGGCATCGAAGGCGCGCTCGCGCATGGCGGCGGCCTCCAGGTCGCGGCGGATGAGGTCCTGCTCGCGCATCAGAGCACCTCCTCGAGCTCGGTCTCGAAGGGCAGGATGACGAAGTCCTCCTTCTGGCTGATGGTGATGCCCTTGATGTGGGTGACGGCCTCGGGCTCGGTGAGGATGGCGTCTTTGTTGACCTCTTTCTTGGTGCGGATGAAGCGGGTGAGCTTGAGGCGCTCGAGGGCGACGAGGACGTCGGCGACGCCGCGCACGGAGACCGAGGGCGGGCGGGTGCGCCAGCGGATCTCGCCGCTGGCCAGGCGCGCGGTCTTGACCTTGCCGTCTTGGGTGAGGGCGACGCGGTTGGCCTCGCACCAGGTCTGTACGCCGGCGGCGAGGGCCTTGATGGCCTCGGCGTGCGGGGCGGCGCGCGCCTCCCATTGTTGGCGGATGGCGGCCAGGGCCTCGTTCATGTCGGCCTGGAGGCGGTCGCGCTCGCGCTGGTGATGGCCGATCTGGGCGATGGCGTCGATGACGGCCTCCTTGGTCTGGGGGACGGGGTGCGCGACGGCGCTCTGTTTGATGCGGGTGGCGGTTCTAGGCATTGTGGTCTCCTGGCGGTTGATGGGCGTCGAGCGCGGCCTCGAGGCGCGCGAGCGCGGCGGTGTGGGTGCCTGGGTTGTGCGCCTCGAGCCGTCGGAGGGCATGCAGGTCATTGATCATGTTGCTGATCTCCAGGTTGATTGCGGGTGTGGACAGGGCCGGGCGCGGACGGGCTTGCGCCTCGCGCTGGCGCTCGGCGGCGCCCAGTTGGGTGGCCGCGAGCCCGGCGGCGACCTCGAAGAGGTATCCATGGCTGCGCAGCGGCAGGCGCTCCGGGGGCTTGTCGAGCAGGGTGTCGAGCGCGGCCTCCCAGAGCGGCAGCGGGGCGGGCCAGGTCTGGCCGCGCCGTGCGATCTGGCCCTGGCGCACCGCTGCGGCCAGTTCGGTGAGCAGCCGCGCGGCCTTGCGGTGAGACAGCGCCTTGCCGGCGGGGCGGAAGAGGCGCAGGTACTGGAGCACCCGCCCTGCGAGGGGGGCGGGCAGCTGTAGCGCGGCGGCGTGGCCGCGGCTGGCGTCGGCGCCCCCGAGGAACACGCTGAGGTCGGCGTGCAGACCGCAGTCGGGACAGGTGCCGCGCAGCATCACCCCTCCTGGCCGGTCGCGCGGGCGCGCCAGCGGTGGGCCGGCCCGCACTGGTCGAGCCGGGTGAGCCGCGCCCAGGCGAGGTTGCAGAGGGTGTCGGCGGTCTCCGCCGCCCGGCCGTGCAGGACCATGCGCGCGGCGTGCATGGCGTTGGCGGCCTCGATCAGGCGGGCGCGCTCGGGCACGCCGCCGTGGCGCTCGGAGGCGGCGATGGCCCGCCAGAGCAGGACGGCGAAGTGCTCGAGCTTGCGCTGGGTGGTGCGCTTCATTGGTGGACCTCCGTGGCTACCCACTCGACGCGGGTGCGGTTGACCTGGGCGACGCACCACAGGGGTACGCGCACGCGGCCGGCCGGGGGAGAGCGGTAGCCGTAGGTGGGCAGTACGCCGGCCGGCGGCGGGCTGATGCGGATCAGCGGCGGGTCCAGATGGGCGTGGGCCTCGAGGATGCGGCAGCCGCGCCGTGTGAGCCGGCCGCAGACGCTGAGGGTGCGGTAGAGGTTGCGCCAGGGGATCATGCAGGGTCCTCCGCGCTGGAGTGGAGCTCGGCGTCGAGCAGGTGCGCGAGGCGCCGGGAGGCGCGTTGCCAGGCGGCGGTATGCAGCAGGACGGTCTCGAGATCGAGGAGGGTGGTGGGGCCGATGTGCGCGCCCGTGGCGAGCACGACGAGCATCTGCTCGCCGACGTCGAGCAGCTCGACGATGGCCTGGGTGAGCTCGCCGGGGTCGGTCTGCACGGCGATTGGGGGAAGGAGCATGTCTGACATGGCGGTGTCCTCAATGCAGCGTGGTGTCAACAGGGCGGCCGCGCGCGCCATGACGGCGCTCGAGCTCGCGAATGACGCGAGCGATGGTGCCGGTATAGAGCAGCTTTACGGCGATATCCGCGCCATTCCGGCCCCGTTTGAGCTCGCCGAGCATGTCGCCGATGGGCTCGAAGGCGACGCCTACGGCCTCCGCGACCTCGCCAAGGGTGATCGGGGCGTTCATGGCCGGGCGTTCGGAGCGCGGCGGCCCCAGGGGGAGGCCGTAGGCGCGGCTCAACACCCACTGCTGCAGCCAGGGCAGGACGTAGCCAGCCCAGCGCTCGATGTCGCCGGACTCCAGGCGCGGTAGCGCGTCGGGGCCGGACAGGGCTTCGGCGAAGTCGATGAGGCGGAAGACCGGGGTCTGTCTGGCTGCTCTTGGCGGTGTCACGGGCGGTCCTCCTCTTCGGCAACGGGGTTGTGCGCGCAGGTCTGACAGGCGCGCCAGTGGCGTACGTCGGCGGCGGTCTGGGCCGGTGGGCGCTGGCGGCTGTGCCAGGCCCGGCACTGGGAGCGCGGGATGTCCTGATCCAGGTGCGGACACCACACCCCTCCGAGCACATCGAGGATGCGGGCGTGCATGCGCGTTGGGTCGGCGGTGTATTTGCCGCTGAGGAGCAGGCTGATGGCGGTGCGCGAGACGTCGAGACGCTCGGCGGCGGCGGTCATGCTGGTGCGCTCGACCTCTGCGCGGAGCAGGTCCATGGGGGTGGTGGAGGTGTCAGTCATGAGGCACCTCCTTCTCGTCGGCCGCGCCTAGACTGATGGTCTGGCCAGTGTTCTGGTCGTGGATTCGACCCTTGCCGACCTGCCATACTGGAGGCTTTGGGCCTGTGTCTCGCAACAGGATCCACCGGAAATAGCCTTGGGAGGTCGGCGCTTCGCCGGGCTCGCGGTGTTTCATGCGTACCAGATAGCCGCCGTGCTCGAGGGCGTTGACGTACTTGACGGCGTTGTTTCTGGCCCCCGCCTCGTCCCCGCGCGCGGCACGCAGCAAAAGGTCGTCGATGGTGAATTTCGTCAGCAGCCGCATGGCTCGCCACATGCGTGCGCGGAGGCCGTGGGCGTGGCGCTTCGGGCTGCGCGCGCCGCGCGGTCCGGGCTTGATGTCCGTGCCGCTGGCGAGCGCCAGCCGTCCGGCGTCGGTGAGCCGGTAGCTTCCCAGCGCTGGCCGCTCAATCAGGCCACGCCGGAACAGCACGCCAGTCGCTGCCGTGATGGCCTTGCGATCGAGCTCCGCATGGTCGTCGATTGCGTCGAGAGTGATGCCCTCCTCTGGTGCCTGACCGATCAGCTGCAACAGGAGGTTGGATGGACGCGTCATGCCGAGCCCTCCCGCGAGATCGCCGGCTTGCCACCAGCGGTCGTGCGCCCGCTGCGCCGGCTGCGCAGCCGCCAGTCATGCGTGAGCCGGTGGGGGAACTGCCCGGCATTGACGTCGCTGTGCCCGTTGCGCCGGGCGTAGCGCTCGACCTCGGCGAGGGCGTCCATGATGAGGCGGTAGCGGCCCTCGCTCTCGGCGTGGATCTTGGCGATGAGGTCGTCGGCATAGCGGAGATCGGTCAGGGTCTCGGCCATCACGCGCACGTCCTCCAGGGTGGCGGGCAGGAAGTCGACGACTTGGGTGATGCGGCTTGAGATCTGCTCGTAGCGCTGGATCTTGGTCTTGACGGCCTCCATGCCGACGATGACCACGGGGCATTCGCACAGGTCGGAGAGGTCGCGGAAGGTCTCCAGCACCTTGATGTCGTGCAGGCAGTGCTCGACCTCGTCGATGATCACGGGACGCGGGTCGCGCCCGAGCAGCCCGAGCGCTTGGGCAAACAGCTCGTCTTGGCGCCGGCCGGGCGCCGAGCCCAGCTCGGTGACCAGCTCGGAGAGGGCGACACGCGGCGTCCAGCTGGTCTTGGCGCGCAGATAGACGCCGTCGTACTGGCCCGCGTACCAGTGGACGAGCAGGCTCTTGCCAAGTCCGGCCGGGCCGGTGAGGGCGAGCCAGCAGGCCTCGCGGGCGCCGCGCCGCTCGAGCGCGGTCATGCCGCTGAGGAACCGCTGGGCGTTGGATGTGATGGCGAACACTTTTTTCATAGGATTTCGTGGTATCCTTATGGATGTTTTAAGGTGATTTCTTGGCCGCCTCTTCGGGCGGCCTTTTCTTTTGGGTCAGCGTCGACGTGCGCGCTTGGCCCGCTCCGCATCCACCTGGACCTGCAGCGCGGGCGATTCCGCGAGCGCTTGCTCCAGGTAGGCACGATCCTGCTCGGTGGCTGCTTCGGGGTGGTCTTCCACCCACAGCCACAGGTCGTAATCGGTACTGAATTCCGGCCTAACGGCCGTTGGCGCCTGGGCCTGCTCGGGCTCTGGAATGGCGGCCAGCTGCTGATCGGTGGCGGCACGCCTGGCCAGCTCCTCCTCGCGGTCTGACTCGATCCGCTCGGCCTGGAGCTGGTCGAGTCGAGCGAGCATTGCGGCGGACGCTGCCTTCTCGTCGTCGCTGGCCTCGGCGGCGGTCGGGATCTGCCCGAGGATGCCCTGGTGCTCGGCCTCGATCTCGTCGATGGCCCGCTCGGCTCGGGCCAGGCGGCCCTTGGCCCGCTTGGCGGCAGCCTCTTCGATGGCGGTGACGGGGTAGTAGCTGCTCGCGTTCCCCTCGAATTCGGCGACGCAGAGCAGGCGGTCGTTGCGGTCGCGGACCCAGACGCGGCTGGCGTCGTGGATGTCGTAGCCGACCCGGACCATCTCGCCGGTGTAGTCGGCCAGCCCTTTGTGGAAGTAGGTGTTGCCGAACAGGCTGACCTCGCCGCGCTCGGTCTTGCGAACACGGTAGGGGCGGAAGAGGTCGTCGGCCTCGCCATCCATGACAGCGACGGGCTCCCAGCCCTCGGCAGCAGCGGCGGCCCATGCCTCGTCGGGGCTCTGGTGGCGTTGCTTGCCGCTCTCGGCGTCGCGGACCTTGGGCAGGCTGCGATGCGGACGGGCGTTGTAGGCGGTCACTTGGGCCTCGGCCCAGGTGACAAACTCCTGGAACGGCATCAGATAACGGCTCTCTCCGGACTCTTTGATCTCCTTGCGGGTGAGCTTGAAGACCTTCTGCTTGGCCTCCGGGTCCATGTCCGCGCCGATGAAGGTGGGCAACGTCTTGGCCGCGCGCACCCAGAGGGTCTGATGCAGACGCTCGATGACGCCGCGCGCCTGGGAGTTGCAGGGGATGGACGTCTCCTTGGTGATCGCCAGCCGGGTGAGCAGGCCGGTTCCGACGTCGTCCATGAGGGCGTTGCAGTAGCCGGAGCCATTGTCGACGTAGAGGATCGCGGGGATGCCGTGGGCGATGCAGGCGGCGCGCAAGGCGTCGAGCACGGCCCAGCCGCTCTCCGCCAGGGCCACCGACCAGCCGACAAGGCGCCGGGTGGCGATGTCGATGCAGCTCGTCACCTCGGGGCGGAAGGGGCGGCCGTGCTGGGGATGACGGATTTCGGCGTCGAAGGTGTGGCCGTCCATCGAGTAGATGTCACCCGGCCATAGCTCGTGGAAGCTGCGGCGCCGGAAGGGCTGGATGTTGCGCAGGTCGCGCGGCCCCATCCGACCACGCTCGCGCTCGATCCTGCCCATCTTCTTCAGGAAACGGTTGGCGACCCAGTAGCTGGGGGGCTCGACGCCTTCGGGCAGCCGCGATGGGAGCTGTTCGAGCGCCCAAACCATGCTCGGCTTGGAGGGACGCTGGTAGAGATCAAGCAGGGCCGGTGCCCACTCGGGGATGACGTGCCGCTCCATCGGCCTCGGGGCCAAGGCGGCATGTCCCTTGTCTCGCTCGGTGAGCCAACGGTAGAGGGTGCGCCGCGATAGCGTGCGCTTGCCTTCCGCTCCGCCGCTGCGGGCATTGGCGACTGGGACAAAGCGCTGCAGTTCCGGGGCGAGCGCGCCTTGCTCGGCTTGGCTGATGACGGTCCGAATCGCCTTCTCGGTTCCGATCACTGCGCCCAGGCGGTCAACCTCCATCAGGATTGCCAATCGGGCCGTCATGCGCTCCCGCTGCCAACCCTTGAGAGAGCCGATCTCTGACAGAGCGGGGACCCCTTCCGCCACTTCCATGGCGGCCTTCGGTTGGGGCTCCGCCGGTACGTTCTGCGTGGAGTCTGGCTCGGCAGATGCGACAGCTGGAAGAGTCGCGCGAGTAAGATGTTGCTGGGTCTCTTCCGGGAGGGAGCGGAAGGAGTATTCCTTTCCGCCACCCCGTCCTGCGCGAGGCTGAGATATCCAGCCCTCACGCTTAGCTTTCGCATTGATGCTTTGGACGGTTCCTGGAACTCCAGGCAAGCCAAGCAGGTCCGCCGCCGCATACCAGGGTTTCACCCGACCGGTCATCCGTTTGCGCCGCGCAATCTCTTGGCGTTAACGTTCACTTTTGCACTCTTACGGATGCGCGGATTCGCTGTCGGCGCGTTTGGCCGTTTGCGCCTCGGGGTGCCATCTGATTGGTAGCGGTCAGGCCAAAGAGTGCGAGGCGACTCTCCGAGGACCGTCGCGATCGCTGCCTCAACGGCCGGATACGGACGATGTTGTACGTGGTGCACTGCCTCTCGCGTGAGTCCCATGCTGCGTGCTACGGCACTGAGAGAAGAGCCGCGAGCGCGCAACGCGCCCTTGATCAGCTCCCATCGGGCAGCAGGGTCGCTTGGGTTCAGGAGTGTCCTCATGCGGTGCTTTCGTTCGGTGCTCATGCGCACAAGATAACCGCGATCGCGCATGGGTGTCAACGCGATAGAGCATTGCTCTTCGCTTTCATCTTTTTTGGCGACCAAGAATATGCGCGATAGCGCATGGAAGAGAAAAATGCGCTTATTGATCAAAGGGATGCATAACCGAGGGCTGTTGTAGGCCGAAACCTTCAAGAACTTTCAAGTTTTGCGCCTGGGTAGAACCAAGCGTTCTTGTTAAATGCTTTTGAAAACATAGTCTTGAGAAACTTGAATGCCGCAAGGCGCTAATGGGATACGCCCTTCAACATCCGAGAAGGATGTTGAATTCATCGATCGATTGCGGATGCTGGTCGCAAAGGAGGGCAGCGCGACCGCTTTCGCGAAGAAGGCAGGGCTGTCGCCGAGCGGATTCCAGCGCTATCTCGGGGGAGGAGAGCCAACGCGGCCTGCGCTCGTTGCCATGGCGAGAGCCGGTGGCGTTAGGTTGGAATGGCTGGCCACGGGCGAGCCACCGATGCAGCTACATGACAAACCGAACGAGGCGGGGAGTGCGTTGCCATTAGGGGTCTGGGGTGACTTCGATCTGGTGCCGCTCTACGACGTGCGCATCAGTGCCGGCGATGGCGCCTTCGTAGGCGGCGAGACGATCAAGGGTCAGATCGCCTTCAGGAAGGACTGGCTGCGCCAGGAAGGGCTCCAGGTAAGCCAGTTGGTGGCAGCCATCGCGGTGGGTGACTCCATGGAGCCCACCATCCACGATGGCGATGTGCTGGTGATCGATTGCAGCAAGCACGAGCCTGACGAGGGCTTCGTCTACGCGCTCCGGATCAACGACGAGCTACGCGCAAAGCGCCTTCAGCGCCTCATCGACGGGAGCGTCCGTGTCAGCTCCGACAACAAGGCCTACGCCGACGAGGTCATCGACAGCAGCGACCTCCACCAACTCCACATCCTCGGCCGGGTCGTTTGGAAGGGCAATCGCATCTAATAAGGTATGACGCGGTGCCAAAGCCGTAGCAAAAGGCGGCAGTTATTTCCATTCTGGTGCCAATCGATGCCAATCCACCCACAAACCGAAACCCCGCCAGAATCGACCCAAGCCTCCGATTTACCGCGATTTTCGTCCCCGCCCAGTCTTTTCCCTCTAGTGCCAAACCAGGCACCACCCCACACTTAGCATTCTGGGGTGGCGTGAGAGCAGGCCAAGTTCTGCGGATTGGCTAACGGTCATGCCGTGTCTCTGGCACCCCGGAGCATGGAACAAGAACCGC
>JANQFI010000505.1 GCA_028277905.1 Chromatiaceae bacterium
AGAGCATCGGCGTCGTAGCCGCGATCGGCGATCAGCTGGCGAAACCGGCCGGCCTTGGCGATCAGGTCCGGCGCGGCCCGAATGTCGGCGTGGTGGCCAGGCGTGAGATGCAGCACAATCGGCCGGCCGAGCAGGTCCGTGATCAGGTGCAGCTTCCTCGTGCGACCGCCCCGTGATACGCCAATCGCCTGATCTTTCGCGACTTTTTCTGGGCGCCGGTGGCGGAGCGAGGCGCCTTCACCGAAGTGGTGTCGAGCGCCACCGTGGCACCAATCTCGCCCCGCTCGACCAGCGTCTGGTAGACCGCCTGCCAGATCCCGCGCCGCGACCGGCGATTGAAGCGGTTGTCGACGGTCGTATAGGGGCCGTATTCGGACGGACAATCGCGCCAGCGGCTGCCCGAGCGCAACACGTGCAGGATGCCGCTGATCACCCGGCGATCGTCGACCCGCCGTGCACCCGGCTGATTTCTTGGCATCAAGGGCTCGATCACCGACCAGGCTTCGTCGTCGAGCCAAAACAGCGCTGCCATGCGTTCTTCGATCCGCGCCATCTCCTCCCCGGATTGAACATCAACTCACATTATCCCTCAATAGCCTAATTCGGTACGGACCCTCATGTCATGCCGGACCGGCTGGGCCGCGGACATCAGGCGCACCCGCCACATCGGCGACTTCACCGGCTGGAAGGACCACGGCAGCTACCAGAAGGCCTTCACCCGCCTGCTGCGCGACCTCCGCGTCGACTCATCCCCGCCACCTCACGCTGCGGGAGGCTCAACGCCCTGACGGACGCCGGATGCCGATCGATCCGCCCCCGACAGCCTTCCGTCGCGCGCAGCCGAGCTATCGCGACGTTGCCGGTGCTCCGAGAAGGCCACGGTGGGCTGGTGCCGGTGGCAGGAATCGAACCCGCAACCTACCGCTTACAAGGCGGTTGCTCTACCGTTGAGCTACACCGGCGTATCAGGGACTTAGCTGCAGCACTCCCCTGCGGTTACGGGTTTGTGTACTGCTCCATTCCCAAGACGCATAGCCTAGCGTGCAACCCCCGAGCAAGAGGCTGCTCTCATGTTCGCAGTCAAGCTCTTTGGCGAGATGAAACGCCTCCAGCGGGCGCCGAGGTCGGTGAGTGATGTTGACGAAGCGCCGGGTGGGCGG
>JANQFI010000634.1 GCA_028277905.1 Chromatiaceae bacterium
GCGGAAAGCGACCAGAATATTGGACAATTTTCACCCACATCACTGGATTGGGGTGAGCGGCATTTATTATAGAACAGTCACTTATCAATTTTCGTTTGCCGCAAATCGTCCAATGTTTAAAAATATTCAATTAATTCAATGCATTACAGTATTTTTGGACAGTGTGTCCGGGAGGTCTGTAATTATATAGTTACGATACACTACGATACACTACGTTATGATCCCAGCAACCGGAGACGACGATGCCGCGACTCGGGGTCATTCGCGAACAGGTCTTCGAGGCCGCCGATGCCCTGCTGCGGGAGGGCCAGACGCCCACCGTGGTCGGCGTCCGCATAAAGCTCGGCACCGGATCGCCGAACACCATCACGCCGTTGCTCGCGCAGTGGAAGGCGCAGAACGAGACCCGACGGGTCGAGGCCCTGCCGCCGCTGCCAGAGCCGGTCGAGAGCGCCATGCGCCAGGTCTGGGGCGCGGCCTGGAAGGGCGCCCAGGAGCAACTTGAAGGTGAGCGCGAGGCCCTGGCCAAGGCACGAGAGACCATCCAGGCGGAGCGCAACCAGATGCTCGCCGAGATCGACCGCCTGGACACGGCGCTGGAAGAGGCCCAGGGCGAGACCCGGCAGGCAGTCGAGTCCCTGGAAGCCGAGCGCCGGGCGCATGATCAGACGCGCACCGAGGTCCGGGAGGCGAAGGCCATCGGCGAGGAGCGCAACCGGCGCATCGAGGATCAGGACAAAGAGCTGCGGGAGCTGCGGCGCCAGCTTGCGGAGGCGACATCGGAGACGGCACGACTGGAAGGGGAGGCCGCGGGGCTGCGGAACTCCTTGGCCGCGGCGAAGGCCGAGATCGATCGGTTCAAGGAAGCACAGACCAAGCTGATCCGCGAGGGCGATGAGGCCAAGGCGGAGCTGAAGCGCCTGCACTCGGAGAACCAACGGCTCTCGCGCGACCTGGACAGCGCCAAGCATGCCAAGGTCGCGCTCGACGCCGGCGCCAAGAAGATCGCCAAGCTGGAGACCGCCCTCGATGGAGGGCGCCATGCTCGGATGGCGGCCGACCAGGCCGCGGCTTCACTCCGGGTCGAGGTGGCCACGCTCACCCAGCGCGCGGCCAGGGCCGACGAGCTCCGGCAACTGTTGGAACGCCTCCAGCCGGGCAAGGCCACGAACGGCCGACCCTGAACAGGGTGCTGACCGATGCGCACCGTCTTCCTGGACCTGGAGACCACCGGGCTCGACCCCCGCGCCGAAGAGATCCTCGAGATCGGCATCCTGGACGACGCCGGGACCGTACTGCTCGACAGCCTGGTGCGCCCCGAGCGACATCGCCGCTGGCCCGGCGCGGAGGCGATCCACGGCATCGCACTGATAGATGTCGCGGACGCGCCAAAGCTCGACGAGTTGCGCCCGCGCATCATCGCCGCCGTCTACGACGCCCAGGTGGTGATCTACAACGGGCCGTTCGACGCCGGCTTCCTGCGCTATGAGCTGGACGCCGCGGCCGAGGTCCGGTGCGCCATGCGCGAGCTCGCCGCCGTCTACGGCGAGTGGATCGACCGGCACGGCGGTTGGCGCTGGCAGAAGCTGCACGTCGCCGCCGCGCACGTCGGTTTCGTTTGGGACGGGACCAGCCACAGGGCCATCAACGACTGCCGGGCGACCAGGGCGGTTTGGCATTATCTCCGCCGGTCCGCCGCCCGCGCCGCGGACGCAGCAGAAGACTGAAGATCCAGGGTGTGAACTTGCGGAGCAAGCATACCCGCCATTTCCGGCTCGGCTACGTCCGCCCCTGCGACGACCGGGTTCGGCTCCGCTATCATCGGACCGACGAACCCCCTGGCGAGCGCCAGACCATGGGAGCCGCAGATGACGACCATCACCATCAACTTGCCGGACGCCCTCGCGGAACGCGTCGGCGGAGCGGCGCGCGCCGTACGCCGGCCGCTTGAGGAAGTGCTCACTGCAATGCTCGACGGCGTGGTGCCGTCGCTGGACGACGTGCCCGAGGACATGCGCACCGAGTTGGTCGAGATGACTTGGTGGGACGACGCTCGGCTCATGGAAGCCGCGGATGCCACGATGCGCGAGGAGGACCAGGCCAGAATGGTCGAGCTGAGCACCGACGGACCGTCCTCACCAGCGGCGCAGCAGGAGCTGGAAGCACTGCGGACAGCTTACGGGCAGATCACGCTCCGCAAGGCGCGGGCAACAGCGCTGCTCAGCATTCGCAGCGGCAAGCGGCTGTTGGTCGAAGCCGATGCCGCTTGATGCCTGACGCCATCTCGAAGGCGCGGAGGGAGCGCATCGCCACGGAGGCCGGCTATCGATGCGGGTACTGCCTTACCGACCAGCGAGTCAGCGGCGCCCAGATGCACATCGAGCACCTTGTGCCGCGTGCCCGCGGCGGCCGATCGGAGCCGGCAAACCTCTGGCTGTCCTGCGCCTGGTGCAACAGCTACAAGGGCACCCTGACCGAGGCTGTCGATCCGGACACCGGCGAAACTGTTCGCAATGTTCGCGAACCAGTCCAAGGACCCAAGGCTACAGGTGGATTGCGCATAATGTATATTATGTAAAGTTATAGCGAGGTACGCGGAGG
>JANQFI010000602.1 GCA_028277905.1 Chromatiaceae bacterium
AAAGCTAGAAGTGGGAAGGCACTGCGTCGCTTTCCGCGCCTAGCCAGCGGTCGAATGCGCCCCGCCAACACCGCAACGTGAATGTCCACAGGCCCTAGCGCACCGCGACGATGAACAGGCGCGGGAAGCGCAGCAGCACCTTGCCGTCGGCCTGGCGCGGATAGGCATCGACGATCCGTTCCGTATAGCGCGCGAGGAAGTCCGCCTGCTCGGTCTCGTCGAGCGGCGCCAGGAACGGCCTGAGGCCGCTGCCCTTGATCCACTCGACCACGGCCTCTGGGCCGTCGAGCGCATGCACGTAGATGCTCTTCCAGACGTCCACATGAGCGCAGGTGCCGCAGAGCCAGGCATAGTGGTCCTCAAGCGTCCCAAGCGCCGCGCGCGCCTTGGAGACCGAGGCCAGCTTGTCCGCCCAGGGTCCGGCCTCGGCCGTGGCGCGGATCAGCGCGTGGACCGGCTCGTCGAGATTGTCCGGCATCTGCACCGCCAGGCAGCCGCCGGGCGCCAAGAACCCGGCCAGCCGCGGGAACAGGCCGGCGTGATCGGGCAGCCAGTGGAGCACCGCGTTGGCGAACAGCAGATCGATCGGGGCCGCGGGCTGCCAGCCGTCCAGGTCCGCCTCCTCGAACCGCACGGAGGGCAGGCGCTCGCGCGCCTCCGCCAGCATGTCGGGCGACCTGTCCAGACCGGTCAGGGCCGTGTCCGGGAAGCGGCGCGCCAGCAACTCGGTGCTGTTGCCCGGACCGCAGCCGAAGTCGATCGCGGTCTCCGGCGACTCGATCGGCACCCGCGCGAGCAGGTCTACCGATGCCCGTGTCCGCTCCGTCTCGAAACGGAGATATTGCGACGCGTCCCAGTCCGCCATGATGTCGTCTCCTCCGATCCCGGGCGGTAAACCATTTCGGCGCGCAGCGGACAAGCGCTCTCGATCGCCGGCCCTTGATGTGGCGTGCCTTGATCGCCACTGTGAGAGCCGGGTTGGGACGTCGGAGCAGGAGCAGGAACGGACGGATGGAAGCGCATACACGAGGCGTGGCAGGGCATTACCGGCGGGGCGACATCGCCGCCGCCATCTTCGACGC
>JANQFI010000696.1 GCA_028277905.1 Chromatiaceae bacterium
CTACATCACCGCGGCGATCATCATGCAGCTCCTGACGCCCATGTCGCCGCAGCTGGCGGCCATGAAGAAGGAAGGCGAGGCGGGCCGCAAGCGGCTGAATCAGTACACCCGCTACGGCACCGTGGTGCTGGCGGCCTTTCAGTCGCTGGCCATCGCCGTGGGCCTGGAGGGCATGTCGGGCCCCACTGGCTCGGCGGTTATCGATCCGGGCCTCTTCTTCCGCCTCTCGACGGTGATCACGCTGACCGGCGGCACCATCTTCCTCATGTGGCTCGGCGAGCAGGTGACCCAGCGCGGCGTCGGCAACGGCATCTCGCTGATTATCTTCGCCGGCATCGTCGCCAATCTGCCCTCGGCGCTCGCCAATACCCTGGAGCTGGGCCGCACGGGCGCGCTCTCGGCCGGCTTCATCATCCTGCTGCTGCTCATGGGCGTCGCCGTGATCGCCTTTATCGTCTTCATGGAGCGGGCCCAGCGGCGGGTGACGGTGCAGTATCCCAAGCGCCAGATGGGCAACAAGATGTTCGGCGGCGAGAGCACCCACATGCCGCTCAAGGTCAACTCGGCCGGCGTCATCCCGGTGATCTTCGCCAGCTCGATCTTGCTGATGCCGCTCACCGCGGCCGGCTTCTCGGGGACCGGCGGGCCGGAGTGGCTGATCACCTTCACCGCCATGATGGGGCGCGGCTCGCCGCTCTACCTGGCGCTCTATACCGCCTGCATCATGTTCTTCACCTTCTTCTACGTGGCCCATGTGGTGAATCCGGAGGAGATGGCGGACAACCTGAAGAAGCACGGCGGCTTCGTGCCGGGCATCCGCCCCGGCAAGAACACCGCCGAGCACCTGAAATACATTCTGAACCGCCTGACGGTGGTCGGCGCGCTCTATCTGGCCGGCGTGGCCCTGCTGCCGGAGATCCTGATCTCCCAGTACCAGGTGCCCTTCTACTTCGGCGGCACCAGCCTGCTGATCGTGGTCACGGTGACCATGGACACGGTGGGCCAGATCCACTCCCACCTGCTGGCGCACCAGTACGAGGGCCTGATCAAGAAGGCCAAG
>JANQFI010000186.1 GCA_028277905.1 Chromatiaceae bacterium
GCCTGGCCACGCCCCGGCGAGATCGCACGCACCACGGATGTGCGCGAGGCCGAGCTGCGTCTGCAGCTGGAGCTGGCAGGCGTGCGCAAGGACATCGAAGTCGTGCGCAAGGAGATCAAGGAGGTCGAGTTGCGCCTGCAAGGCGAGATCGAAGCCGTGCGCAAGGAGATCAAGGAAGTCGAGTTGCGCCTGCAAGGCGAGATCGAAGGCGTGCGCAAGGAGATCAAGGAGGTCGAGTTGCGCCTGCAAGTGGAGATCGGAAGCGTGCGCAAGGAGATCAAGGAGGTCGAGTTGCGCCTGCAAGTGGAGATCGAAAGCGTGCGCAAGGAGATCAAGGAGGTCGAGTTGCGCCTGCGAGTGGAGATCGAAGGCGTGCGCAAGGAGATCGTCCAGAGCAAGAATGCGTTGCTCTTCTGGCTCGTACCCCTGATGTTCGCCCAGGTTGCCGCGGTTGCGGCACTGGTCAGGCTGCTGTGAGCCCGGTGCGCCGCGAACGCAGCTTGCAGAGCCGTCGAGCGCCGCGCCCATGCCGGCCCCAGTCGGTCCGGAGGCCGAGTGTCTCCGGGTCAAGGACGAGCGACCCCCGGAGCTCGAACGGCACTACCGCACCTGCGGGCCGGCATCCAAATCCAGACTGGCGTGCCCGGACCCGTCGGTAGCCCGATTGCGGCATTGGGGCGCAGCTGATGACGGCCTGTTTGGCACAGCCTAGTGGCGCAAGGTTGCAGCAGCGGCTGGTGCTGGGGTTGCGCTGTGCTGGCTTGCCGCCCGGAGCCGGCGCCGTTGGTCCTTGTGGGCAAGCGTCCGCGAGCGCAGGCGCTCTAGCGATCTGGCTGCCCGCCATGCCCATTGGCCGCCCCGGGGTCGCCTTGGCGTCGGTGTTCCTGTGAGAGCCATCCCGTGGGCGGCATGGAGCTCCAGGTGGTGCTGCTGCTGATGGGCCTCTGGCTCGCCGCCGTCGGCAACGGCAGCGACTGAGCGCCCTGCCCTCCCGAGATCAGTCACGGGCGACGAAGTCCGTGCCGGTGGCGGCACCGGCCGGCGCCGGTGCCGCGCTTGCGTCTGGGTACCGCTGTCGGCGTCTGGCTGCTCGCGTGCAGTTCTTTGCTTCGGCTTTCGATGTCGGCGTGGTTTGCGTAAGCTTTGGAAGTTGTACCCGCCGGACGCCCACGGATCATGTCCGACCAGCGCCGCCTGACCCGCGCCGACATCCGTGCCTATGTCGGGACGACCTATTTCACCCGTGGCCTCGGTTACTTCGAGCAGGGCCGCGTGCTGGCCGTCGAGGCGGTGCGCGCGGATGAGCAGGGCGTGCGGCTGCGCGCCCAGGTGCTGGGCAGCGGCGGGCGGGTGTACCGGCAGACGATAGCCATCCGCTGGGAGTCCTATGGGGCATCCTTGGACGGGGACTGCGACTGCCCGGTGGGCTACAACTGCAAGCACGTGGCGGCGGCCTGCCTGGAGTTTGCGGCCGCGCCGGAGCGGCTGGTGCAAGGAGCCGGCGGCAATCTGGCCAAGAGTTGGCTGACGCGGGTGGCGGCAGCCGGGCGGCAGGCGCAGCAGCCGGGGCAGGAGCGGCTGGTCTATCTGCTGAAGCCCGGCGCGCACGGCATGGAGGTGGAGCTGCGTGTCGTGCGGCCGCTGAAGACCGGCGTGCGCCTGTCCAAGGGGCGGCCGCTGGTGCTGGGCAACCTGGCGGAGAGCCATGCGGAGTCCGCCTTTATGCAACCAGGCGACGGAGAGATCCTGAAGCTGCTGCGCGGCGTCAGTAGCGGCACCTGGCCCATGGTGCCGGTGCTGACTGGGGCCATCGGTTGTCTGGCGCTCAAGCGCATGGCGGCCACCGGGCGCTGCCATTGGCAGCAGCAAGACGAGCCAGCGCTTGGCTGGGGGGCAGCCCGGGCGTTGGACATGCGCTGGGAGGCGGACGCGGACAGCTTGCTGAAGCTGAGCTTCCGAGTGGGCGGTGACGCGCAGGGTGCCTCGGCGGGTCCGGACACCGAGATCCTGCTCACCGACCCGCCCACCTACGTGGACCCATCCTGCTGCGCCGCCGGCGAGCTGTCGACCCGCGGGCTCGGCACCGCGCAGCTCAAGGAACTGCGCCGTGCGCCGCGGCTGCCGCAGGACCGCGCGGAGTCGGTCTCGCGGCTGTTGCTGAAGGAGTTCCCGGACCTGCCCTTGCCGCTGCCGGCCCCGCTGGACCTGCGCAAGGTGTCCGGTGCATCGATGGTGCCCTGGCTTACCCTGCTCGGCGGGCAGCCTGGCGCTGCGGCGGCCGAACAGTGGAGCGGACCGACTGGTGGATTCGCCGGTGGGCGCGATGGTGCCGACGTGCACTGGATGCGGCTGGAGGTCGAATACGCGGGTTGCCGGGTACCGACCCTGCCAGCGGAGCCGCACAGCATCGTCGATACCGACACTGGGCTGGCGGACGTGGCTCGCGACCCGGCGGCGGAGGCCGCGGCTGTGGCAAAGCTCGCGGAGCTGGGGTTTGCGCCGACGGCGGAGCAGCCGGTGCGCGGGCCCATGGCGCTCGCCGCCGCCGGCGAGGATGCGCTGACCCGCGCCGGCCGCTGGTCGGCGCTGCTGCGCGAGGGGCTGGCTCTGCTACGGGCCCAGGGCTGGCATGTGGCGTTCGATGACAGCTTCCGGCTGCGCTTCGAGACCGGCGACTGGGAAGCGATGGTGGACGAGGACGAGGCGGGCGGCAATGACTGGTTCGGGCTACGCTTCGACCTGCAGGTGGACGGCCAACGGCTGCCGCTGATGCCCATTGTCGCGCCATTGTTGGCGCTGGGGCCGGACGCAGCGCTGCCCGCCATCGTCAGCGTGCCGCTGCTGGCGGCAGCTGACGGCAGCGGCGCCGATGCCGGGCAGCGCTATGTGGATCTGCCCGGCGAGCGCATCCGCCCGGTGCTCCAGACGCTGCGGGAGCTGTTCGGCGACGAGCCGCCGGAGGGCGACGGCCAGCTTCGGCTGTCGCGCTTCGACGCGCCGGCGCTCGATGACCTCGCCGCCCGCGGCATCGCCCTGGCGGGCGGCCGGCGCTTGCGGGATCTGGCGAAGCAATTGCGGGATCTGTCGCAGATCCCCCTCATTGCGCCACCGGTCGGCCTCACCATCGAGCTTCGGCCCTATCAGCGCCACGGCCTCAGCTGGCTGCAATTCCTGCGGTCCTTCGATCTCGGCGGCATCCTGGCCGACGACATGGGCCTGGGCAAGACCATCCAGACCCTGGCGCACCTGCTGCTCGAGAAGGAGGCCGGCCGCCTGGATCGCCCGGCGCTGGTGGTGGCGCCCACCAGCCTCATCGGTAACTGGCGCCGCGAGGCACAGCGCTTCACGCCTGGGTTGTCGGTGCTGGTGCTGCGCGGCAACGAGCGCCACGCCCGCTTCGCCCATATCCCGGCGCACGACTTGGCACTCACCACCTATCCGCTGCTGCCGCGGGATCGCGAGCCCCTGCGCAAGGTGCAGTTCCACCTGCTGATCCTGGACGAGGCGCAGACGATCAAGAATCCGCGCGCGCAGGCGGCGCAGGTTGCGCGGGAGCTCGCCGCGCGCCACCGGCTCTGTCTCACCGGCACGCCGATGGAGAACCACCTGGGAGAGCTTTGGGCGCTCTTCGACTTCTTGCTGCCGGGTTTCTTGGGCGATCAGCAGCGCTTCAAGCGGCACTGGCGCACGCCCATCGAGCAGCACGGCGACAGGGAGCGGCGCGAGCGTCTGGCGCGGCGGGTGGCACCCTTCCTGCTGCGCCGGCGCAAGCAGGACGTGCTGACCGAGCTGCCACCGAAGACCGAGATCGTGCGTAGCGTCGCCCTGGGCGAGGCGCAGGCGTCGTTGTACGAGGGCATTCGGCTCTCCATGGAGAAGCGGGTGCGCCAAGCCATTGCCGAGCACGGCATGGCGCGCAGCCGCATCACCATCCTGGATGCGCTGCTGAAGCTGCGCCAGACGTGCTGCGACCCGCGGCTGCTGGACCTGCCCGCGGCGCGCCGAGTCAAGCACTCCGCCAAGCTGGAGCTGTTGATGGACCTGCTGCCGGAGCAGTTGGACGAAGGGCGTCGGATCCTGTTGTTCAGCCAATTCACGAGCATGCTGGCGCTGATCGAGCCGGAGCTGGACAAGCGCCGTATCCGCTACGTCAAGCTCACCGGCCGCACCAGGAAGCGCGAGGAGGTCATCGAGCGCTTCCGTGCCGGCGAGGTCAGCCTGTTCCTGATCAGCCTCAAGGCCGGCGGACTCGGGCTCAACCTCACCGAGGCGGATACCGTGATCCTCTACGATCCCTGGTGGAACCCGGCCGTGGAGGCGCAGGCGGCGGACCGGGCGCACCGCATCGGCCAGGACAGGCCGGTGTTCGTCTACAAGCTGCTGACCGAGCAGACGGTGGAGGAGAGGATGCTGGTCATGCAGCAGAAGAAGCAGGCGCTGGCCCAGGGCATCTACCGCGAAGACGCGGGCGAGGGCGGGCCCGGGTTTACGGCCGCGGACATCGACGAGCTGTTCGCGCCCATTGCCGAGTGACGGCCCGGCCCGCCGCGGCGATCGAGCTCAACGGCGATCGAGCTCAACAGGGCGAGTGCAAGGGGTCACGCATGGCTGGGTGGTGGATGCGCAGAGCTGATCCGCGCTTGCGTCTAGGGTGAATACGGCCCAGTCTCCTGCGCGCCTTGGCCCCTGCCGGGGCTTAGGGGGTTATCCGGAGATCGGATTGGGAAAAGTGTTTAGGTTTGGGGGTTGACGAGCTTTTGTCCAGCTGCCATTGTAAAAGGTTAAGGTGCAAAGATGCCATGATCGACCGATGCTCGAGTCCCGCCGATGAACAGATGCAAACACTGTCGCGCGCTGTGGCCCTTCGGCTTCGCGCTTGTGCTGGCCATGCTGGTGTCCTTTCCCGCATGGGCGACGCTTAACCTGATGGAGATGGATACCGGCACCCAGCTCACGGGCGCAGCCCTGGTGTTCTGCGCCGCCGCCACGGGTCTCACCTTGTACGTGCGCTGGTGCATCAAGCGCAACTGCGTCCTGCGGCGGGCGGCGGCCGCGTCCCGACGCCGCAACATGCTGGTCGCGGCGCCGCGCTGAGTCGCGCTTCCGCTGCGCTTCCGCTGAAGGGAGTCGCCGCCGCCCGCGGAAATCACTCCCCGGCCGTGAAGGTCATGACGAAGCTGACCGGCACGGCGTGGCTGATGCTCGATAGGCCCGCGATCTCGCGCAGCTTCTCGACGCCCTCGCTCAAGCCGAACTTGGCCGCATCGACGATGAGCGGCTTGGTGGCGGCCACCATCAGGGTGCCGTCGTCGAGCTTCGCGGCCTGCATATGAAGGACCAGAGGCTGGGTCTGGCCGTGCAGGGTCAGCGTCCCCTCGGCAGTGACATCGGCAATCTGCCCCGGCTGCATCTCGGCGATGCTGGACGGATCGACCTTGGCGGTCAGCCTGGCCTCCTTATAGTCGGTGGTGTCGAACAGGAATTCGCGCATGCGCTCGTTGCGAATGGGCACCAGGGTCTCGACGCTGTCGAGGAACATGGACACGCTCACAGCGCCGTCGTCACCGATGCTGCCGGCCATTTCCTCGAAGCTATTGACCTCCCCCACGTCGCCCGACTTGATGGAGACGAAGGCGAGGTGCGAGCGGGTCGGGTCCAGGGTCCAGCCGGCGGCGGCGGGGCCTGCTGCGACGGCGAGGGCGGTCGCCAGCAGGGCTGCGGGCACTGGGGCATGTCTGAGCAATAGGTGCATGGTCTTTCCTCCACTGGTTGTTTCCGGGCGTGGATGACACCCGCGGCTGCCGCAAAAAGCAAGCCTCCCTGACCTGGATTGCGGCGGCCCGGCCGCAACCATGGCCCAGGTTGCTCCCCGGACCAGTGTCGCGGCAGAGCGGCGTTGCGCCGCCATCGTCGCGATCGGGCCTGCCCCAGTCATCCCTCCCTAGTCATCCCTCCCTAGTCACCCCGATGAACCCTTTCCGGCGAGCAGGCCGGCAGACAGACCTTGACATACTCGGCACCACCCCGCGCTGGCGTGCTGTAGCGCAGCCACTCGCCGGGCTCGGTCACGACCGCCTGCCCAGAGTGGACCTCCAGCACACCGCCCCTGTGCTCCACCCGCAGCATGCCGTCCAGCACCAGGGTGATCTCCATCAGCTCCGGCCGCTGGCCTGACTCCTCCCAGCCGGTGGGCGAGCGCATGCGCGCCACGGACACCTGCTCGTCGCCGCTGTTGACGCGGCCGACATACTCTTCGATGCGCTGCGGCTTGTCGCCGGCGGCGGGGATGATCCTGGGTTGGTGGATCAATCTCGGCATTGGCTCGCGTCCATTGGGCAGTTTCGGGGCTTCACACGGTGCCGGAGCAGGACTCATTCCCGGCGCTGGTGCTGGTTGCCGTGCGGGGGCGCCGCCCGCAAGCGCAGCGTCACCTGAAGCCCAGGCGCGGCGTCCGCCAGCTCCAGCTCGGCGCCGTGCAGTTGCGCCACCGCCTGGACCAGGCTCAGGCCCAGGCCGTGGCCCGGCTCGCTGCGGCTGGCATCGATGCGGTAGAAGCGCTGCAAGACCTTGTCGCGCAACTCGGGCGGGATGCCTGGACCCGAGTCGCTGACGCTCAGTGCGATCGTAGCTTTGACCGTGCCACTCCTGGCGCCGTCTCGAGCACGGGCGGCGACGCGAATGTCGCCCCCTGGCGCCGTGTACTTGATGGCGTTGTCCAGCAGGTTGGCGAGCGCCTGAAAGAGAAGATCGCGGTCGCCGTGGAGTCGGAGACCGGAGCCGCCGTCCGGCCCTGCCGGGGAGACTTCAAGGCGCTGGCCCTTGTCCGCGGCCAGCGGCTCGTACAGCTCTGCGACGTCGTGCAGCAGTACCACCGGGTCGAGGTCCGCGAAGGCCGCGCGACGGCTGCCGGACTCGACTCGGGCGATGCGCAGCAGGGCGTTGAACGCTGCGAGCAGCTCCTCGGCATCGGCGATGGCCTCATCCATGCCGGCGGCCGCGTCCTTGCCCAGGTCCAGGTCGCGCAATTGGCTCAGCTTGGTATGCAGCCTGGACAGCGGCGTGCGCAGGTCGTGGGCGATGTTGTCCGACACCTGCCGCACGCTGGCCATCAGGGTCTCGATGCGCGCCAGCATCAGGTTGAGATTGACCGCCAGCTGGTCGAACTCGTCGCCGCTGCCGTCCGTGGGGATGCGCCGGGATAGGTCGCCCTCCATGATCTCGCGGCCGACCTGGTTCACGGTCTCTATGCGCCGCTTGATGCCGGCGCTCATGAGCCAGCCGCCGGCGAGTGCAAGCGCGACCGTGAAGGCGAGACCCCAGCCGAGGGCCTCGCGGATCAGGACGCTGATGGCGCCGAGGTCGCGCACATCACGGCCCACCAACAGGCGCAGCCCACCGGTCAGCTGGAATACCTTGGCGCGCGCGGCGTGCTCATCGTCGCGGTCGGCGGCATCCGCCGACCCGCGCAGCCGGAAATCGATCCAGCCGTCGCGGTCCGGCTCCGCCGTGGGCCAGGCGTCGATGTTGCCTACCAGCGGCCGGTAGTCGGCGTCGGCCAGCAGGTAGACGCCGGCCCCCGTGGGTGTGCGGGCGCTGCGCTCGGCCACCAGAGAGATGAGCCCAGAGAGTCCGCGGCGGCGGTATTGCTCGGCGAGGCCCTTGATCTCGGCCTCGATGGTGGCGTCTGTCTGCCGTGTAATGTACACGGCGGTGGACCAGTAGATGAAGCCCAGCAGGATCAGCACCGAGCCGCCCATCAGCAAGGCGTAAAGCAGCACCAGCCGAAAGGTGGAGCTGGCGAGAATCTCGCGAGCACGGGCCGGCCCGCTCTGACCCATCGGGGGTGGCATCCCGGGCGCCGTATCGGCCATCGGATGATCCGGGGGGCGAGCTGGCGGGCGAGCCGGCGCCAGAACGCAACCGCCCACCGGGGCGCCAGCCGACTCGCGATCAGGGCTCACGGAGGACGTAGCCGGCACCGCGCACCGTGTGCACCAGAGGCTGGTCGAAGTCGCGGTCGATCTTGCCGCGCAGTCGGCTGATGTGCACGTCGATGACGTTGGTCTGGGGGTCGAAGTGGTAATCCCAGACGTGCTCCAGCAGCATGGTGCGGGTTACGACCTGCCCGGCGTGGCGCATCAGGTACTCCAGCAGCCGGAATTCACGCGGCTGCAGCGAGATCTTCTTGCTGGCGCGGGTCACCTCGCGGGTGAGCAGGTCCAGCTCGAGGTCGCCGACCTTGAAGTGGGTCTGCGGCTGGTCGCCGGGTGAGGCGCGCCGCAGCAGGGCCTCGATGCGCGCATGCAGCTCCGAGAAGGCGAAGGGCTTCACCAGGTAGTCGTCGCCGCCGGCGCGCAGGCCCTCCACACGGTCGTCTACCTCGCCGAGCGCGCTCAGGATGAGCACCGGGGTCTTGTCGTCGGAGGCGCGCAGTGTACGCAGCACCGCAAGCCCGTCTAGCGACGGCAGCATGCGGTCCACCACCAGGACGTCGTAGTCGTTGCCGGCGGCGAGCAGCAGTCCCTCGCGGCCGTCCGCGGCATGGTCGACAGTGGCGCCGACCTCGCGTAGTGCCTTGCCGAGATAGGCCGCGAGCTGGGCGTCGTCTTCGATGATCAGGACGCGCATTGATCGATCAAGTACAGGTTGCGGACTAAGGGGAGTGGTATCCCAGTGCTCGGTCGTCGGGACAAGGGTGCGGCGTGCAGAGCCCCAAGCGCGGCGGCGCGGCGGGCCCTGGAGACCTGCCACGCCGTCCCGAGCCCTGAGATATCAGGCGAATGGCACGGCGACGAACCGCTGCTCGCCGTCCTGCTCAACCCGCAGCAGCACCGACGGACGTTCCTGCTCGGCGGCCTCGCGTACGGCGCGGGCGACGTCGTCCGGGCTCGTCACCGGCTCCTGGCCCACCATGGAGATGAGGCTGCCGGCCTTGATACCGGCGCGCTGGGCGGGGCTGCCCTTCTCCACCTGCGCCACCAGCACACCGGGGGCGTCGGCGTCGAGGCCACGCTCTTTGCGCATTTCAGGCGTCAGCGGCGCCAGGAACAGGCCGATGCGCGGGCCTATGTCCATGGCGGCCTCACCGGGCTTGGTCGTGGCGAGGTCGTCCTGCGGCATGCGGCCGATAGCGACCGTCAGCTGCCGCACCTTGCCCCCGCGGATCACCTTCAGCTCGATCTCGGTGCCGGGGTCGATGCCGGCGATGAGCTTGGTGAGGTCGCGGTATTCTTGCATCGCTTCGCCGGCGGCCTCGGTGATGACGTCGCCGCTCTTCACGCCGGCGGCCATGGCTGGGCTGTCCGGCAGCACGTCGGCGACGAGCACGCCGGCGGCTTCGACCAAGCCCAGGCTCCCGGCCACCTCTTGACTCACCGGCTGAATCTGCACGCCGAGCCAGCCGCGCTCGACATGACCCCGGTCACGCAGCTCCTTGACGATCTCAGCGGCGGTCTCCGCCGGAATGGCGAAGCCAATGCCGATATTCCCGCCGCTCGGCGAGAATATGGCGGTGTTCACGCCGATCACCCGGCCGCGGGCATCGAACAGCGGGCCGCCCGAGTTTCCGCGGTTGATGGGCGCGTCGATCTGCAGATAATCGTCATAGGGACCGGAATTGATGTCCCGCCCGCGCGCCGAGATGATACCGGCGTTCACGGAGCCGCCGAGACCGAAAGGATTGCCTACCGCCAGCACCCAGTCGCCGATGCGCGCCTCGCCGCTGTGCCCCAGGTCCACATAGGGCAGCGGCGGTGCGCCGTCCACCTTGAGCAGGGCGAGGTCGGTCTTCGAATCGCGACCGATGACCCGTGCCGGGTACTTGGTACCGTCGATGAGCGTGATCTCGATGGTGTCGGCAGACTCGATGACGTGGTTGTTGGTCACAACATAGCCGGTTGGATCGATGATGAAGCCGGAACCCTCGCCCTCGCGCTGGAAGGGCATGGGCATGTCCCCGAGACCGCCGAATTGCTCGAAAAACTCCCTGAGCGGCGAGCCCTCCGGCAGCCCTTCCGGCAGCGGAACGCCGTTTCGCGACATCCGCCGAAGCGGCTGCTGTTCCACGGTCACGTTGACCACAGCCGGCGTGACGCGCTCCGCCACGTCGGCGAAGCTGGGCGGACCGATAGGCCGCTCCAGGGGCGCGGTGGCGGGGTCTGCGGCCTCGACGTTGCCGATGGCCGCAAGGCCGGCGCCAAGGCCCAGTGTGAGTGTGATGGCCGCGGCGAGCATGACCCGCCGAACGCGGTCGTGCTGCAGTGACACCGCGACGGTGCGGGGCCGCCGCGGCGACCTGCCGCGGGCAGCGGATTGTTGGGAACCATGCATATCGACCCTCCTCGGGTAACTGTGGCACCGCCACCCCTGCTCTGGGTGTGCGGCGGTGAAGCGCTCGATCTATGCGCTCCTTGTGACGCTATCAGGGTGAGGTCCCCGCCGTTACTGGGCCGTTGCGGCAAGGTTACGCTTTCGTCATCGCCCCGAATTGAGGCTGGGCGATCGTCGCTGAGGTACCCTCCCGAGGCCCCGCGCAGACGGCTTGCGACCCTGTCGCCAGGCGCGTAGGTTGACAGTACATAGGTTGACGCGCCGCCCCAGAAGATAAAGGGATGCGCCGATGCGAGGGCATCCGCGGCTTGCCGAGCGGCGACTGGCCGCGCAGTCCGCTCCCCTCGGGCGGCAGCGGATTCGCGCTCATCCGCAATTACCACAAACGAGGAGCCCATCGCCATGGCTGACCTGGAGCACCTGGAGATCAACCGCTACCGCCGCGAGCTAGAGCACGATGTGCGCCACCTGGTGAAGAAGTACTGCCGCATCATGAGCTGGGAAGTGCCCGAGCTGGACGAGGTCGCGGCGGGCAAGCTCATCTTCCAGGCGCTGCGGCAGGCGCTGGACGAGGTCGAGCGGGAGTGAGGAGGAAACCGTCGTCGTCAACCTCATCGTCGTCCACTATAGTCTTCCACTATAGTGGTCCGCTCGGCGATGCCGGTGTCGCCTAGGCGACCGTGATCGACGAAGGCGTCGATCGCCTCGACTACTGAATCCCGCGGCACCGGTGCCCGTGCAACGTCGATGGTCGGCGTCCAACGGGGCGCCGCGGTCCTGCCTGTGAGTCAATCGGAGCACGCAAACATGAGTGACTTGGTGGTTATTTCCTTCCCGAATGAGCAAACTGCGTATCAGCTTCGCGCGGAGCTGTCGCGTATGCAGAAGGAGTACCTGATCGACATGGAAGACGTCGTCGTCGTCACCAAGGACGAGAAGGGCAAGGTGAAGCTGCACCAGGCCGTGAGCCTGACCGCCATGGGCGCCGTCGGCGGTGGCTTCTGGGGCATGCTCATCGGCTTGCTGTTCCTGAACCCGCTGCTGGGCGCAGCCGTGGGTGCCGGCGCCGGTGCCCTGTCCGGCAAGCTGTCGGACATCGGCGTCAACGACGATTTCATGAAAGAGCTCGCCCAGAGCTTCAAGCCCGGCTGCGCCGCGGTGTTCGTGCTGGTCCGCAAGGCCACCACGGACAAGGTCATCGAGCAGTTGCAGGCCTTCCAGGGCAAGGGCAAGGTGCTGAAGACCTCGCTCAACAAGGACGAGGAGGCCGCGCTGCGCGAGTTCATCGAGGGCACGAGCCAGTAGCCAGCAAGCCGAGCCAATAACGCCAAGAACCCGACCGGCCGGCCCGCAGCAACGGTGCCGGCCTTGTCCTCAGTAGCCACCACAGTATCGGGAGCGGGATCGAGCTCGGCGCCGGCCAATGCATAGCTTCGTCTTCGAAAAGGCCATGATCGGCCAGGCGCTGTCGGTGTTCATGGGCTTTTTCGCCATCATGAACCCCATCGCCAACACGCCGGTATTCCTGAGCCTCACCGCCGGCGACGACGCCGCGACGCGCCGCAAGGTGGCCTTCCAGGCCGTGCTCACGGCCTTCCTGGTCGTCCTCGTCTTCTGCCTGCTGGGGACGTTGATCTTCAAGATGTTCGGCATCACGCTGCCGGCGTTTCGCATAACCGGCGGCGTACTGGTGGCGCTGATCGGGTTCCAGATGCTGCACAGCAACCACTCGTCCGTACACCAGCCGAGTTTGGCCGACCAGGCGGACAGCCGCGAGGCGGCGCTGTCGGTCGCCCTGACGCCGCTGGCGCTGCCGATCCTCGCCGGGCCCGGCACCATCGCCACGGCCATGAACTTCGCCTCTACCGGCGGTAAGCCGGAGCTGGTGCTGACAGTGACCGCCTTTGCGCTGCTCTGCGGCATCACCTACGGCTTCTTCGTCTTCGGCGAGGGGCTGGCGCGGTTTCTGGGTAAGAGCGGACTCGCGGTCATCACCCGCATCATGGGGCTGATCCTGGCCGTGATCGGGGTGCAGATGCTGATCGACGGGCTGCAGGGGGCGTTTCCGGCGCTGTCAATCAAGGGCTGATCGGCGCCATGGCCACCCGCCGATTCGGATCAAGCTCAGCTGTAGAGTTGCTCCGGGTCGATCAGCGGCTCGGCGATGACCTCCACGCGATCGCCCCGTAGCGCGTTGTAGAAGCAGTTGCGCCGCCCGGTGTGGCAGGCGGGGCCGGTCTGGTCCACGAGCAGCAGGAGCGTGTCGCCGTCGCAGTCGAGCCTGAGCTCCTTCAGCCGCTGGACTTGGCCCGAGGACTCGCCCTTGCGCCAGAGCTTGCCGCGGGAGCGCGAGAAGTAGCAGACACGACCGCTGCGGAGGGTCTCGTCCAAGGACTCCAGGTTCATCCAGGCCATCATCAGCACTTCGCCGGTATCGTGCTGCTGGGCGATAGCCGGGATCAGCCCGTCCGGGTTGAGCTTCAGACTGTCGCGCACCTCTGCCCAGGGCAGACTCTCGCCGCGGGCTGCGCGCTCGTGACTCTTCAGGAGGTTCCGCGACACCGGTACTACCTCGTCGTTGTTTTGCTCGTGGGCTGTTGCAAGGGAAGGATGCGACCGACGACGCTGGCGCGCGGCAGCGCATGCAGCGGTCATCGGGTGAGGACACCCGTCCGCTGGCATCGCTCTAGCGTTGCTCTAGACTAGCTTGAACATCTTCGGCGCCCAGGGCAAGTCCGCAAGGCGCCTTGCCCGCAGGCGCCGGTCCGCGCGCGTCACGGGCGACCCAGTTATCACCTGATCAGACACTTACGCAATACAGGCTCATGCACGAAGACGTCTCTATCGAAGCCGTGGCCTTCAACCTGAAGCTGCTCGGTAAGACGCCGACAAAGGTTCTGGTGAGCGCGGGCAAGCCGGCCAGCAAGCAGCAACTGCTGGAGCCGCTGCGGCGGCTGGAGAAGGCCAATGTGCGCCTGTACGCGACACCTGGCACCAGCCGCTTCCTGGACAAGCATGGCGTCAAGAACACGCTGCTGCACAAGATCAGCGACCGGCAGACGCCGAACATCCGCTCCTTTCTGGAAGTCAGCACCTTCGACATGGTGATCAACGTGCTGACCGGTGTCGTGGATTACGACGAGAAGACCGACGTGAAGCTGATCCGCGCGCTGGCAATCGAGACCCGCATCCCGATCTTCACCGAGCCCGATGTCGCCATCGTTGCCATCGAGGACATGCTCGCCAAGCATGAGGTCGGTCAGTACCGCTACAAGCTCTCCGACCCCACCGAGCCCTGGAACCTCAAGCGCGAGTTCCTGCGCCTGGTCACCGAGCGGGGCGGCTTCTCCTGTCACCATGCGCACTTCGACAAGGCATACCTGATCTCGCCGTCCAATCTCAAGCTCGGCCAGGTGGACATGCAGGCCAAGTGGGAGCTGTATCGCTATCTCAAGGAGAACTACACCGAAGAGGACCTGAACGAGCGCATCGAGCGGGGCGTGCAGAAGATGATCGGCCAGGGTGTCACCCACTGCCGCACCTTCGTGGACGCCGATTCCACCGTGGGTCAGCTCCCCATCGACGCGGCACTTCGCGTCAAGCACAAATATCGCGAGCAGATCGTGCTGCAGATCGCCGTCCAGCCCCTCCAGGGCGTGCTGGACCCAGACTCACGGAAGCAGTTCGAGGCCGCGTGCCAGAAGGCCGACATCATCGGCGGCCTACCCTCCAAGGACCGCCCGCGTCCGGAAAAGCACCTGGACATTCTCTGCGGCCTAGCCAAGGAGATGAACAAGGACCTGGACGTGCACGTGGACCAGGAGAATAACCCCAACGAGGTCGAGACCGAGCTACTCGCGCTCACGGCCATCGACCACGGCCTCCAGGGCCGGGTGCGGGCGGTGCACGGCATCTCGCTCGCCGCCCACGAGCAGCACTACCAGGAGCGGGTCATCGACCTGTGCAAGGAGGCCGGCGTGCACTTCATCGTCTGCCCATCCGCGGCGCTCAGCATGCGCCAGCTCTCGGACTACAAGGCCCCCATCCACAACTCCATCGCCCCGGTACCGGACCTGCTCGAAGCCGGTGTCGGCGTGTCGCTGGGCGTGGACAACATCTACGACCTCTTCATGCCCGTCGTCGATGGCGACATGTGGTTCGAGTGCCGCATGCTGATGGAGGCGTGTCGGTTCTACGACATCGAGACCGTGGCGAAAATGGCGACTTCCCGGACCGGCTTTTCGTCGTCGTCGATCAAGCCTCAAGAGTGAGCCAGCCGAGGGTCCAGGCAGTTCGAAGGTGCTACCACCTGGACCTTGGCGCCATGGCCGCAGCGACTGCTCGATCCACAGCCGCTTGCTGAGCCCGAGCCACGTGATGGCAACCCAGCCCTGTGCACGGCCCAGAGTCGCGGCGCTGGCGATCACGATTATCTCGATCAGGTTGAGCCGACCTTGGCGCGGGCAGCATGGATCCTCCGGACTCGCTAAATGCTCGGCGCGGGAGCGATCGACAGCCTGCGTGGCTATGGCGGCGCATCCACAAGACGAATGAGATGGACCCCCTGAGCTGGACAGCCGGAGGGAGGAAATAAGGCAATCGCCTAAGCTGCCAGCGGGGATGGGGCCTGCCATAGTCGACCGCGTGCCTGGTGTTGACGGCGGCGCTTGTCACATTCGTTGGCTGAACTGCATCCGGCCTGCAAGGTATAGAAGACCCAATTGACGCTGCAAGTCATGCCGGCAGTGCTGGTCCTTCGTTGCCCCAGCAGAGGACCGCACCGCAGCCGAAGGTCTGATGCAGGTCGATGCGATCCAGCTGCGGCAACTGAGCTGCGACTTCTTCGCGCATCCAGAGGGCGAGGTTGGCCGGGTCTGTCCCGTTGAGGCGCGGTAAGTCGTTAAGCAAGTGATGGTCGAGCCGTTTGTAGACAGGCTTGAAACCTTCCTTGACGTCGCCGTAGTCCAGGGTCCAGCCGAGGACATCGTCCAGCGGCGCAGTGAGATGGAGACGCAATCGGTAGCTGTGGCCGTGCAACTGCCGGCGGCGGTCGCCATTCGGGGCATGGGTCAGGCGCAGGGCGCTCTCGAAACGCTGTTCCTTCCAGATGCGGTATTGCGAGCCGTCGTAGTGACAGCCAGCGGTGACGGTCTCGTAGACGGTGATCCAGGAGAGGGCCGGCAACTCGGGCTTGAGCCTGCGCCAGAGCCATGCGGCGAGCATCTCGCTGGTGGGGTTCTCAAGGCCTGGGATGTCGTTCAGGCAGGCGCAATGCAACGCTTCGTGCTGCGGTGTCCAGAGCGCGCCGAGGTGATCGAAGTCAACACCCATGTCCTGGTCGGCCAGCGCCTGATCCGCGTGCAGGATGACCTCGAAGCCGTGGCCGTGCATCCGCCGGCACTGATGCCCTTCGGGAACCTTCGGCAGGCGATGGGCGGCCTCGAAGCGGAAGCGGCGCCAGATGTGCGCGTGCTCATCCCGGTCCAGGTCGGCGCCTTGATCGCGGGTGCTCTGGATGCCGACTGACTCGATGCCCGGCACATCGAGGCAGCCCCATACCCAGCGGGCGAGGTTCTCGTCGGTGGGGACCGGCAAGTGCTCGTTGAGATCACGGTAGTCGAGCGCGGCGACGCAGCTTTCCAGCGCCGACTTCAACGCATCCGTGCCGCCGCCCGGGAAACGCGCCCAGTCAAGCGGTAGCTCGGCGCGGACGCGGGCAAGGAAACTGTGCCCGTGGAGACGGCGGGACCGGTGGCCCTCGGGCAGGATGCAGACGCGGCGAGCAGCCTCGAAGGGGGCCGCTGCCACATGGAAGAGTCGCTCGCTCATGCTGTGGCCATCCCGAATATGACGCCGAGTGGATCGATAATGCCCGCCTCGCGGAAGCCCAGCGCTCTTAGGCGATTTCTGTCAACAAAGATACCGCCTGGCTTGTCTTCTCGCCCGCCTGCTTTGTCGCGGCAACGCGCACATAGAACGACTATGCACGCGCTGCCG
>JANQFI010000028.1 GCA_028277905.1 Chromatiaceae bacterium
CGCCGGCTCCGCGGTCTCCGAGCTCTTGGCCCTGCATGGGGTCATGGTGCACGTGCTCCACCTCGGCTTGCCCGACGTCTGCGTCGAGCAGGGCGCGCAAGCCGAGCAGCTCGCCGTCTGCGGCCTCGATGCCGCCGGCATCGAGCAGGCGGTGCGCGCCGAGATGGTGGCGCTGAATGCCGAGCGCCGGGACGGGGCCGGAGCCGCATGATGCGCCGCGTCATCGTCGCCGCGTTTCTCGTGGCGGCGGTGGCGGCAGCGCTGCCCTGGGCGCTCGGGCGCTACCTTCAGTATCGCCATGGACTCCTGCTGCATGACCTCGCCACCCGCGGCTATCGCATCCCCGTGGATGACTACCGGCTGGGCTGGCTGCGCTCGACGACGCGCACCGAGATCGCACCGCAGGCAACGGCGGATGCCGAGGAGCAGTCCCGGTTAGGGCTGACCCTGAGCCTGCGCCATGGCCCGACGGTTTGGCTGCATGCGTGGCCGCCACTGCTCGCCACGGCCACCGGTCGCGTGCGCGTGCTTGGTGGCCCCCGCGCACTGCCGCCCGTGAATCTGGCGGCGCGGTTGCAGGCCGCGGGTGCGCTGCATCTGAGCCTGCGCGTGCCAGACATCACTTACTCCGGCGCCGCCGGGCGTCTCAGCATCGCCTCTGGCGACGCGGATCTGCGGCTCGCGCCGGATGGGACCTGGGAGCTCGACGGGCATCTCGACTCGCTGGAGGCGACGGCACCGGACGGGCGCCGGCTGCGGCTGCAGGACATCGTCTGGGCGCTGGCGGGGGCCGATGCGCATGCGGCCTTGCCGCTGTCCCGGTTGCGGCTCGCGATGGGTGCACTGCACTTGGATGCCGCCACGACGGCGCCCGCGGTGGACATTGGCGCCTTCGAGGCCAGCCTGACCGCGAGCTCGGCGGCCGCCACCACTCGCGTAGCGCTCAGCGGCACCCTGGAAGCGCTGTCGGTCGGTCAGGACGCTTACGCCCCCTCGGCGCTCAAACTGGCCGTCGGCGGCATCGATTCGGCTGCGCTTCGGGACCTGCGGGCGCGGCTCCTGGGCCTGGATCGAGGCGCCTTGTCGGCATCACAACAGGGTGTGATCACTGCCCAGCTGCTGCTGGCGGCACTGCCGCGGCTGCTCTCGGGCACACCCGAGGCCGAGGTCCGTCGGCTACTGGTGACCACGCCCTATGGACCCATTGCCGCGACGGCAGAGCTGCGGATGGCGCCGGCCGAAGCACCTGCCCGTCGCGGTACGGTGTCGGGATCGCCGCAGCCGGAGAAATCCCCGCTGCTGCCGGGGCTTTGGGCACGACTCTCCGGTAGCCTGCGCCTCGCCGCACCGCAGTCGCTGGTCGTGGCGCTGCTCGCCGAGCAGCAGACCCGGCGCGTGCGGCGCGAGCTGGCCCTGCGCGGCGAGCCGGCGCAGGCATTGCCGCCGGAACTCGCGGCGGATGTCGAGGCAGCGGCGCAGGCGGCCGCGGGCGCGCTGCTGCGCGAGGGCTGGCTGAAGCCGGAGCAGGGGCGGCTGGTGGCGGATCTGCGTCTCGCAGACGGCAGCCTGCGCGTGAACGGCAAGACCCTTGGGCTCCCGGACCGGCTCGCCACGCCTGAGCGCCCTTGAGGGATCTACGCTGGAGAGACGCGCCCCTGAGAGATACGATAGTCGCTGCCGAGCACCCGCGGAGGAGCTGCGCATGTTGCGGATCGAGCCCATACCGGCGTTCGACGACAACTACATCTGGTTGCTGGGCGATGCCGGCGGAGGCGGCGACCGGGTCACGGTGGTCGATCCGGGGGAAGCCGAGCCCGTCATCGAGCGCCTCCGCTCGGACGGGCGACGGCTTGCGGCGATCCTGGTGACGCATCACCACGACGACCACCAGGGCGGGGTGGCGGACCTGTTGGCGTGCTGGCCAGATGCACTGGTGGCGGCGCCGGCGGAGCGGCGCATCGGAACGGCAAGGCTGCGCGTGGGCGAGGGGGACCTTGTCGCGCTACCTGGTCTCGGGATCGGCTTCCAGGTGCTGGCTGTGCCCGGTCATACTGCCACGCACCTCGCTTATCTGGGGGCAGGCGCCCTGTTCTGCGGCGATACCCTGTTCGCGGGCGGTTGCGGGCGCGTGTTCGACGGCAGCCTTGGGCAGCTGGCGGCGTCACTGAGGCGCATCGCCGCGCTGCCGCCGGAGACGCTGTGCTACTGCGCCCACGAGTATACGCTCGCGAACCTGGGCTTCGCCCAGTGGGTCGAGCCCGCAAACCCGGAACTGAGCGTGCGCATCGCGGCCACCCGTGCGACACGCGCCCGCGGCGAGCCGACGGTGCCGTCGCGACTCGCCTTGGAGTTGGCGACCAATCCATTCCTGCGCACCGCCGAGCCTGCCGTCATTGCGGCGGCCGAGACATTTGCCGGTACTGGGTTGCGCGATCCGACGGCCGTCTTCAGCGCGCTGCGCCGTTGGAAGGACCAGCGGTATGATTGAGCTCGGCAGGATTCAGGTTGGCGGGATTGTGCTTGTCGGCATTGGGCTGGGCGGGCCGTGGCAGGGGCTTCCGAGTCAGCCCCCGAGCCCGGTCGCTTGCGCCCATGCGCTCGCCTGGCGGTCCGCGACCTCGCCCAGCCTGGTGGTGATGTCGTCGCACAGCGCTTGGATGTCGTCCGCGAGCGCTGGTGGGAGACGCTGGCCGATCGAATTCGCGTGTGGCATGCGGCGCATGCGGTCGCTTGCGGCGATGCCGGCGAGCTCGCAGATGCGGCGGCAATGGGAGTCCGGGTCGCGGGCAAGGTCTTCGTAACGCATGACGACGACGCGTGCGTCCTGGTCCATGGCTTGCTCGAAGAACAGCCGGTTGCGATACCACCAGAAGAGCGCGTGTCCCTCCGCGTCGCTGAGATCGTCACGGTACTGCGCTTGGAGCGCCCGGTAGGTGCTGTCGCTCATGCCGCGAGATCGCCAGCCCGCCGCGTCGCGTGCCTGGTGCAGACGTTGCATCTGCTTGAGGCCGGCGCCGGGGAAGGAGCGGAGCATGGAGCTGACCGAGTCTCGGTAATCACGCAGCATCCACAGTGCGCGGGCCGGCGCGAAGTGGTCCAGCAGCAGCGGCACCTGGTCTGCCTCCAGCAGCGCCTTGATCACGATGCGCCGCGACGCAGAGGCGTCCAAGTGCGCCTGGACCTGGGGTAGTGGGCGCATGTGATAGTTGTCGAAGGCGCGCCCATCCCACTCGTGGTAGACGTCCGTGCGCCAGTCGGTGTCCAGCATGTCCATGACCAGTTCGGTACCCGAGCGCTGGACACCTGTCACGATCAGCACCTGTCGCGGTGGTGCCGCCTGGAGGAGACCGGTGCGTTGGGTGAGGCGCTTGGTCGGGCGCAGCAAGCGCTGGCTCGGGGTGCCTTGGTAAGAGCCGCTGTTGCTCATCCGCTGAATGTGCTTTCGGTGCTGTTTAGGGACAGGGGATTATTCCAGAAATCCCGCCAGCGCTTGGTCCAGCGACGCCGCAGTGCCGCCGGTAGCAGCGCCGCGGCGGCCTGAGCGAGCCATTCCCGATGCACATGGAGCCGGATGCCAACGCCGCGTCGCAGCGCGCGAGCTCGATCGGCGCAAATGGCGGTTGCCAGAGCCCAGCGCAGGCGGCGCCGACCTCGCCTTGGTTGCTCAGCCATCGCAGCTGTGCACACTGACAGGGCTCACTAACAGGGCTCACTAACAGGGCTCAAAAACCGGGCTCGCCAACAGGCTCTCGGAACCGAGACGGCTGCAAGCTCGGCGGTGCCGAAGTGGATCGGCTATGATTGCGCGCCCTTTGCAGCCGCAGTCAACCAGTCTCGCACCGGCGCTGCCGCGTCCATCCGAAACCGCTGCCCATGCCTGATTCGCACAGATCCCTGCCGGGCCCGGTGCGCTGGGCCTTGGCATTGCTGGCCGGCGCGCTCATGGTGCTGTCCTTCAGCCCATTCGGCTGGTTTCCGGCAGCAATCCTGAGCATCGCGCTATTCTACCAACTGCTGCCCTCAACGCGCCCCGGGGTCCGGCGCGGTGGCTTTGCCGTGGGATGGTTCTACGGATTGGGGCTGTTGGGATTCGGCGTGTTCTGGATCCGCATCAGCCTGAACGAGTTCGGCAACATGCCGGTGCTGGCGGCCAATGCGCTGATGCTGCTGCTCGTGGCGGCACTGGCGCTGTTTTATGCCGTCGGGGGCTGGCTGGTGGCGCGATTGCGCCCGGCGCCCGACGGGCCGCGCTGGTGGGTGGGTCCGCTGCTGGTGCTGCCGTCGGTGTGGGTGCTGCTGGAGTGGCTGCGCGGCTGGTTGCTCACGGGCTTCCCGTGGCTCTTCGCGGGCACCGGGCAGATCAACCCGCTGCCGTTGCTGGGGGCACCGCTGGCGGGTTGGGCGCCGGTGGCGGGAGTGCATGGCCTGAGCCTAATCGTCGCGCTGTGCGCGGGACTACTGTGGGTCGCGGTGCGCCACCGGGGCGCTTGGCGCCCGGCGTCATTGGCGCTCGTGCTGGCCTTGTCGCTCGCCGGTGCCCTACTCGCTCGCGTCGAGTGGACGCGTCCCGCGGGTGGGCCAATGACCGCGACCGCGGTGCAGGGCAACGTGGCGCAGGCCATCAAGTGGTCGCCGGATGGCCTGCTGCCGACGCTGGAGATCTACCTGGAGCTGACCCGGGATGTGCTCGCCCAGAGCGACGTGATTGTCTGGCCGGAGACCGCGATCCCGTCTTTTCTGCAGGAGGTTGAGGAAGGCCTGGTAGTGCCGCTCGCCGCAGATGCGCGGGACGCCGGCGCCGAGCTGGTCATCGGCGTGCCTATCCTGGAGCCCAGCGGGCACTACTACAACGGCCTGATCAGCATCGGCAGTGCGTCGGACCGCTATTACAAGCGCCACCTAGTGCCTTTCGGCGAGTTCCTGCCGCTGGAAGAGCTCCTGCGCCCGCTCGTAGACTGGTTCAACGTACCCATGTCCGACTTCAGCCCTGGGCGTGCCGCGCAGCCCTTGCTGCAGGTGGGTTCTCACGCCGTGGGCGCGTCCATCTGCTACGAGGACGTGTTCCCGGAAGAGGTACGCCAGGCGTTGCCCGAGGCGGCGTACCTGATCAATGTCAGCAACGACGCCTGGTTCGGCGACTCGCTGGCGCCACACCAGCACCTGGAGCTCGCACGCCTGCGTGCACTGGAGAACAGCCGGCCACTGGTGCGGGCCACCAACAGCGGGATCTCCGCGATCATCAATCACCGCGGCCAGGTGACGGCATCGCTGCCGTTGTTCGAGCGCGCGGCGCTGACGGGGACCATCCAGCCGCGTGCGGGCTTGACGCCCTTCGCCGCGGTTGGCAGCGCACCGGTGCTGCTGCTGGCGGCCGCGATGCTGCTACTCGGGGCGCTGGCCGGCCGTCGGACCCCTGTACGCGCCTGACCGTTCCGTCCCTGTTGCCGTCGGCTTGGCGTCACGCATCACCGGCGGGGTATGATGCCGCGTCTCCGCCAACACCGCGCTACGTGCCTTCCTAGACCACCTTGCTCGCGCTGGCCTACTTCTTCATCGATCTTTGCGTGCTGCGGCGCAAGCCACAGGACCTGCCGGCTTCACCGGCCCTGTTCGGCATCGTGCTCGGGGTGGCGCTGCTGGGCGGGTTGCTGCTGTCCGTGACTGCGGGGGCGTCGTTGGTGACAGGTCTCGGGCAGACGTTGCTGGACCTGCTGCTGATGCTCGGCGTGCTGCACTTGGCGCTCAAGGCGCTGAACAAGCAAGCGCGCTACCTGCAAGCGGCGACGGCGCTGGTGGGCGCTGATGTCGTGATCGGTCTGGTGGCGCTGTTGCCGGTATCCCTGGTGCGGCCCGTCGTCGTCGGTGCCGAGCCGGGTAGCGACATGCTGATCGCGGGGCTGTTGTTTCTGGCTCTGGTGGCCTGGAGCGTGCTGGTGGTCGGGCACATACTGCGCCACACCTTCGATCTGACTCTGGCGCAGGGGGTGGTCATCGCAATCGCGTTCGATGTGGGCAACTACTTCGTCATCAGCGCCTTGACCCAGGGGGCTGCCTGAGGTGCAGCTGCACATTCTCGGTATCTGCGGCACTTTCATGGGGGGCTTGGCGCTGCTGGCGCGTGCCCTCGGCCATCGCGTGACCGGATCCGATGCCAATGTCTACCCGCCCATGAGCACCCAACTGGAAGCTGCCGGCATTGACCTGATGCAGGGCTATGCTGCGGCACAGCTCGACCCGGCGCCCGACCTAGTGGTGGTGGGCAATGCCATGAAGCGAGGCATTCCCGTCGTGGAGCATATGCTTGACGCGGGGCTGGCCTACGTATCCGGTCCACAGTGGCTCGCCGAGCACCTGCTGCCGGGGCGGCATGTGCTGGCGGTGTCCGGCACGCATGGCAAGACGACCACCGCCAGCATGCTCGCCTGGGTGCTGGAGGTTGCGGGGCGAGCCCCCGGATTCCTGATCGGTGGCGTGCCGCAGGATTTCGGTGTGTCCGCCCGGCTCGGGGATGGAGAGTGCTTCGTCGTGGAGGCGGATGAGTATGATACGGCCTTTTTCGACAAGCGCTCCAAGTTCGTTCACTACCGGCCGCGGACCCTGATCATCAACAACCTGGAGTTCGATCATGCGGACATCTTCGATGATCTGGCGATGATCCAGCGGCAGTTTCATCATCTCGTGCGCACGGTGCCGGCCAGTGGGCTGATCGTCCATCCGCACGGCGAGCCCGCCGTGGACGCGGTGCTGGCCATGGGCGTCTGGACGCCGACCCGATCCACCGGCAATGGCGGCGACTGGAACGCCAGCTTGCTCGTGGCGGATGGTTCCGCGTTCCGGGTGCAAGCACCGGATGGTGGCGAGGCCGAGCTGCGCTGGAAACAGACCGGTGCCCATAACGTGCAGAACGCGCTGTCGGCGCTAGCGGCGGCGGCTGACCTGGGCATCGAGCCGGCCCTGGCCGCCGCGGCGCTGGGCCGATTCAAAGGTGTGAAACGGCGTATGGAGCTCTGCGGCGAGGTAGGGGGTGTGCGGGTCTACGACGACTTTGCACATCATCCCACTGCAATTGCCAGCACCCTGCAGGGTCTCCGGCGCAGCGTGGGTAAGGCACGCATCATCGCGGTGCTGGAGCCGCGCTCGAACACGATGCGGCTTGGTGCTCACGCGGGTGCATTGGCGAGATCGCTCGAAGCGGCGGATTTGGTTCAAGTCTATGCGCCGGCGGATTTGGACTGGGACGCGAAAGCCGCGCTGGCACCGCTCGGCGACCGCCTGCGTGTCGTGGCGGCGGTGGAGCAGATTGTCGCCGAGGTCGCTGCCGACGCCCGTGCCGGTGATCACGTGCTAGTCATGAGCAACGGCGGCTTCGGCGGTATCCATCAGCGGCTTCTGGAAACGCTGGCGGCGCGTGGCTGAAGCCTGCTTGCTGCACCTAAAGCTTGGCGAAGCCGCGGGCGCCGGTTCCAGTCTGCTCTGCGTGTCGTTACCAGGCGGCTTCTAAGTGGCGTCGCCAGCGGCCTCATGACCACCTGGAACAAGACGATTGCCGTCGGCCTCACCGGCGCATCTGGCATCCATTACGGACTGCGCATACTGCGTGGTCTCGTGGAAGCAAAGACCCGTGTCTACCTAATGGTGTCACAGGCGGCCCAGGTGGTGCTGAGGATGGAAGCCCGCCTGGAGGTCCCATCACGGCCGGCGGAGACGGAGCGGTTTTTCGGTGACTACCTTGGCGCCGCAGCCGGGCAACTTCGGGTGTTCGGCCGCCAGGAGTGGACGGCGCCGGTGGCGAGCGGCAGCAACCCCCCAGACGCCATGACAATCTGTCCCTGCACCACCGGCACCCTGGCGAGTATCGCCGCGGGGATGAGTCAGGACCTGATGGACCGCGCCGCCGACGTGGCGCTGAAGGAGCGCCGCAAGTTGATCCTGGTGGTGCGCGAGATGCCTTTCACGACCATTCACCTGGAGAATATGCTGCGGCTCGCCCGCGCGGGCGCGGTGATCATGCCGGCCAACCCGGGCTTCTATTTCGACCCGCAGGGAGTCGATGAGATCTACGACTTTGTTGCCGCCCGCGTGCTCGACCATCTTGGCGTGCCGCATCGCCTCGCGGCACGCTGGGGCGAGTGATAGCCTTCGCTTCGGCCCGACATCCAACGGGCCGCTAGGGCGCTCAACTGGCGCGCTGCCCCGCTGCCGGTCCCAGGCACTCAGTCTGCCGCCGCCGCCGTGAAGGATTCGGCCGCCGCCGCCAAGGTGGCGTCGATTTCCGCGTCGCCATGGGCGGCGGACACAAAGGCGGCTTCAAAGGCCGAGGGTGCGAGATACACGCCGCGCTCTAGCATCGCATGGAAGAAGGCGTTGAACTGCCGCTGGTTGCAAGCGGTCGCCCGAGCAAAGTCGGTCACTGGACCCTCGTCGGTGAAGAAGAGCCCGAACATGCCGCCTGCGCGGTTGGTGCTGAGTGGTACGCCAGCCGCCGCGGCGGCGGCTTCCATGCCGCCGGTGAGGCGCTCGGTGGTCGCGCCCAGGGACTCGTAGAAGCCGGGAGCAGAGAGCAACTCCAGGGTTTTGAGGCCCGCAGTCATGGCGATCGGGTTGCCGGACAAGGTGCCAGCTTGGTAGACCGGGCCGAGCGGCGAGATCTGCTCCATGATGTCGCGGCGCCCGCCGAAGGCGCCCACCGGCATCCCGCCGCCAATGACCTTGCCGAGGGTGGTGAGGTCCGGCGTGATGCCATAGAGCCCCTGGGCACCGCCGCGGGCGACACGGAAGCCCGTCATCACCTCGTCGAAGATCAGCACCGTGCCGTGCCGGTCGCAGACCTCGCGCAGGGTCTCAAGGAATCCTTTCACCGGCGGGATGCAGTTCATGTTGCCCGCCACCGGCTCCACGATGATGCAGGCCACCTTGTCGCCGACCTTCGCCATGGTGTCGCGCACGGCGTCCGCATCGTTATAGGGCAGCGTGACGGTGAGCTCAGCGAGTACCGGCGGCACACCGGGCGAGCTAGGCTCCCCCAGGGTGAGCATGCCGGAGCCGGCCTTCACCAGGAGCGAGTCCGCGTGGCCGTGGTAGTTGCCCTCGAACTTGATGAGCCGGTCGCGACCCGTGAAGCCGCGGGCGAGGCGGATGGCGCTCATGGTGGCCTCGGTGCCGGAGCTGGTCATGCGCACCAGCTGCATGCTCGGCACCAGCTCGCAGACGCGATCGGCCATCTCGGTCTCTAGTGCCGTCGGTGCTCCGAAGGACAGGCCCTTGGCGACGCGCTCGGTTACCGCGGCGATGACCTCGGGGTGTGCGTGTCCGAGGATCATCGGGCCCCAAGAGCCGACGTAGTCGATGTAGCGCGTGCCGTCCACATCGGTGACATGCGCGCCCGCGGCAGACTCGAAGAACACAGGTGTGCCGCCGACGCTGCGAAAGGCACGCACCGGGGAGTTGACGCCGCCGGGAATGTGGCGCTGAGCGGCCTCGAAGAGGGCTTGGGAACGGGACATGGGCAGGGCCTCCTTGGGGGCTTAAGGCGATTTCTGTCGGAAAATATACCGCCTGGCTTGTCTCTTCGCCCGCCTTCCGCGTCGCGGCAGCGGGCACAGGGCGCGACTATGGGCATGCTTCCGCTCCTTGAAGGAGAACGAACAGGCGAGCAAAAATCCTACGGCATTCGATATTTACTTCTCCGGCAATCGCCTAGGTGGGCCGGCATCGGCGGTGGCGCACCACTCGCGTGGCGCTAGCGTGCGGTCGCCTGAACCCGTGTGTGCGGACGCGGCTCGGCAGGCTCGCAATCTTAACAGTGCGGCTCGCAACGGGGCTGGACGGCGGCAGGCCGCGATCTGAGGCGGCGCAATCGCGCATGAGTGCGCGCCGCCTGCGCGCCGATCCAATGCGCCCTGGGCGTTGAAACGGCTGCTCTTCGGCCTGACCTCCGGCGCCTGCGGCGGGTCCAGCCACGGCCGCAGGTCGGGCCCTGGACCGACGAGAGCTGCTACCACGGAGAATGAGACGTGAAGCGGTACATGTGCATGGTATGCGGATTCATCTACGACGAAGAATTGGGTTGGCCGGAAGACGGCATCCCGGCAGGCACGAGGTGGGAGGACGTGCCGGAGACCTGGGTCTGCCCGGAGTGCGGCGTGGGCAAGGAGGATTTCGAGATGGAGGAGCTGTAAGCGCGCCGCTGGCTTGGCGTCCTTCCGGTCACGGAGCGGCTAGATGGCGCGAGCTTACCCGAGGGACCCTTGTGGAATTGAACGCGCGGGCTGTGCTAGGTTCCCCCGGTAAGTCAACGCAGTCGCACGAGAGCGGAAACGACCTATGGCATTGCTCACCGACTCTGATTTGAGCCTGACCGGCGCCGCCCGGCACAAGCTGATCGAGCTCTTCACAGACATCGAGGAGGGCGTAGCGGGCGTGCGCGTGTATGCGACGCCTGGTGGCTGTAGCGGCGTCAGCTTCGGTATGACCTTCACGGACGCCATCAACGAGGACGACGGCGTGCGCCATTATGACAGCTACAAGATTGTTGTCGACGACAGCACCTTGCGCTACCTTCGCGGCGTCGAGATCGACTTCGTCGATCGCGGCGACGGGCAGTCGACCTTCGTGTTCAACAATCTACCCGCAACGGGTGGCGGCTGCAGTTCTTGCGGCTCCAGTTCCGGCAGCTGCTCCTGATCCCGACGGGTTGCTCCCAGACGGGTTGCGCGCAGGGGACACGGCCGTCATTGAGGACGCAGTGAATATGGCCAAAGTTGGCATCGTCGGCGGGACTGGTTACACGGGTGCCGAGTTGCTACGCCTGCTGGTGGGGCACCCGCAGGCAGAAGTCGGCCTCATCACCTCGCGAGCCGAGGTCGGGCAGCGAGTGGCTGATGCGCTGCCGATGCTGCGAGGGCATGTCGATCTTGTGTTCGAAGACCCGGACACGGCGGCGCTCGCGGCTTGTGACCTGGTCTTTTTTGCGACGCCGAACGGCACCGCCATGCGGTATGCACCGGCGTTGTTGGACGCCGGCGTTCGTGTGCTGGATCTCGCCGCCGATTTCCGCATCAAGGATATCGCCACCTGGGAGCGCTGGTACAGCATGCAGCATGCGGCGCCGGCGCTGGTCGACGAGGCCGTGTATGGGCTGCCGGAGATCAATCGCGACGCCATCCGTGGCGCACGACTGGTGGCCAACCCCGGCTGCTATCCGACTGCCATCACTCTTGGCTTGTTACCGCTGCTGGAAACCGCGCTCATCGACCCGACGCGAATCATCGCCGACGGCAAGTCGGGGGTGAGCGGTGCCGGACGGAGGGCAACAGCCGCCTTGCTCATGGCGGAAGTTGGCGAGAGCTTCAAGGCCTACAGCGTGGCGGGGCATCGCCATGAGCCCGAGATCGAAGAGACGCTCGGGTACGCAGCCCGTGAGCGAGTCCGCTTGACCTTCGTGCCGCATCTGGTGCCGATGGTGCGCGGCATCGAGGCGACCCTGTACGCGGAACTGCGCGGCGCTGACGTCGATCTGCAGCAGGTCTTCGCGCGACGCTATGCCGAAGAGCCCTTCGTGGATGTGGTGCCGGCCGACCTCGCGCTGGAGACGCGCTCCGTGCGGGGCACGAACCTGTGCCGGATTGCGGTGACAGAGCCGCAGCGCAAGGGCGTCGTCGTGGTGCAGTCGGTAATCGACAACTTGGTGAAGGGGGCCGCCGGCCAGGCGCTGCAGAACATGAACCTGATGTTGGGTTTCGCCGAAACGGACGGGCTCGACGGCGTTGCTCTCTCTCCTTGATCGGCGACGGACTGCCGGAGTCCGCGAGGACCGACCCTCGCCGGTGGGCCGAGCGCGGAGCGGCAAGCTCCGGTGGCTGTTGGTGGTTATTGGTTGGCTCGTCGTCTTGGCGGTCGCCTTCGTGCTCGGTTACTCGCTCGCCGGGTATGATGCCGAGAGGTCCCTGGCGCGCATTCAGGCCCTGCAAATCGAGCGCGACATGCTGACCGAGCAGCTAGCTTCGCAGCGTGATGCCCGGACGAAGCTGGAGCGTTCGCACCAGATGGACGTGGCGGCGCAGCGCGCGGCGCAGAAGCAGATCTTGCAGCTCGAGCAGGAGCTCGTGCGGCTACAGCAGCAGGTGACGCGCCTGCGGGCCTTGCTCGGTGCCGGCGAGCAGGGTGTTGTCGAGGTGGACGCCTTGGTGCTGACTTCCCTGGAGGATGGTTGGTATCGCTACCGACTGACGCTGAGCCAGCTGGTGCCGGACTTCGGCCAGAGCGAAGGGGAGGTGGTCCTATTCCTCGTCGCGAGCTCCGGCAATGGCCGTTCGGTGTTGCGTGTGTCCGAGTTGGCGAACGCCGCGGCGGGGCGGCACCCGATGTCCTTCGAGCACTTTCAAGTGTTCGAAGGCCGCTTCCGACTGGGCACCGGCGTCGAGCCAGTGGACCTGATCGTTGAGATCGTGCCAAAGGATGACACCTTAATGGCATCGAGAGAGGTGGTCGGCTGGAAGATGGCGCTCGCCGCGCAATCGGCGCCGCCGCCGCTACCCAAGACAGTGCCCGGTGTGCCCGCGGGCGCAGCAAACCGCTGACGCGGCCTTGCTGCCACGGCCCAAATCCTCGACATTCCCAGTGTTTCAGGAGCCCATCATGACCGATTTCGTTGCTGAAGAAGCCCCGCTCGTGTTCACCTCGGAGGCCGCGGCCAAGGTCGCGGATCTGATCGCCGAAGAAGGGAATGACGATCTGATGCTGCGCGTATATATTCAGGGTGGCGGCTGCTCAGGGTTCCAGTACGGCTTCACCTTTGCCGAGAGCGTGGACGACGGGGACACCGAGATTGTCACCGATGGCGTCAAGCTGTTGGTGGATCCCATGAGCTTGCAGTACCTGACGGGCGCCGAGATCGACTTCACGGAAGGCCTGCAGGGTGCGCAGTTCGTCATCCGCAACCCGAATGCCACGACTACTTGTGGTTGCGGATCCTCGTTCGGGGTTTGATCGGGCGTCGCAGCCGCTTCGTGCCGGCCGGCGGCACCCTTGCCGATGCGCCGCGAGCCGCTGCCGGCAGTCGGCCGTGCCGATAGTCACCTTTCAGCGTCCCATGCTGGTAGGGGCCGGTCGCTTGCCCGCGCCCTGTGCGGAGGCGGTTGCGAGCGCGACCCCATCGCTTTTCGACCGGCATGCCGTCTGATCGACTCACCATCTGATCGACTCACGATCTGATGGCCTCAGGGGTTGGACGTCGAGTCGGCTGGTGTCGAGCTCTCCGCCGGCGCTGCCGCCGGCGGCAATCGCAGTGGAATGATCGGTCTTTCAGGGCTCGTCGTTGGCGCTGCGGCGCTTCCCGGGTCGTCTAATCCCCCGCCAAGTCTCGAGAAGACCCAGACGAGCACGGCCAACATGACGAGCGCCGCCGCTGCAAGTGCGAGCTGCGGCACTAATGCTGAAGGTCTTCGTGCTCCGCGTTCCTTCGGGTACCGATTCCGACTGCCTGCGGCTTTGTAATCGCGCATGTAAACTTCGCTTCCCAGAGGGCATCGCGTAGCGGCAGTCTAGACGATGTTGGCTGCTGTCGGGAGGGTGTCCCCCCCGGTCGTTGCGAACCACCACGCCAACTGCCGCAGCCTTCTGCTGCAGCGGCGCTTGCAGGAGACAGTACACGATGAAGCCTGATGCGCACGAGGAGCTCGCGGCCTTGCGCCGCGGGGCTGTCGAGATCATCGGGGAGAATGCGCTGCGGCAGAAGCTCGAGCAGGGCGCGGTGCTACGGGTCAAGGCCGGCTTCGACCCTACTGCCCCTGACTTGCACCTGGGCCACGTCGTGTTGCTGCAGAAGCTGCGGCAGTTCCAGCAATTGGGCCACAAAGTGCTCTTCGTCATCGGCGACTTCACCGCGATGATTGGCGACCCGACGGGCAAGAGCGCAACGCGCAAGCCGCTGGCGCGGGACGAGGTGCTCGCCAACGCGGAGACCTACCGTGACCAGGTCTTCCGGGTTCTGGATCCCAACGCCACGGAAGTCGTCTTCAACTCGATCTGGCTGTCGGATCTGGGCGCCGAGGGGATGGTGAGGCTCGCTGCGCGGCACACCGTAGCGCGCATGCTCGAGCGGGAAGATTTCGCGCGGCGCTACAAGGCACAGCAGCCCATCGCGATCCACGAGCTTCTCTACCCCCTGATTCAGGGCTACGACTCCCTGGTTCTGCGCGCCGACGTAGAGCTTGGCGGCACGGACCAGAAGTTCAACCTGCTGGTTGGGCGGCAACTGCAACAAGGCGACGGGCAGCCGCCGCAGACTGTGATGACCCTGCCGATACTGGAAGGACTTGATGGTGTGCAAAAGATGTCCAAATCCCTCGGGAACTACGTGGGCATCACCGACGAGCCCGAAGGTATGTTCGGCAAGTTGATGTCGGTATCCGACGCGTTGATGTGGCGCTACTTCGAGCTGCTGAGCGACCGGACTGCGGCGGAGCTCGACGCGCTACACCGATCGGTGTCGGAGGACGGCGCGAATCCCCGTGACATCAAGCACGTCCTGGCTCATGAGCTGGTCGCCCGCTTTTGGGGAGGTCCTGCCGCGGACAAGGCCCGGCGGGCGTTCGTCGCGCGCTTCCAGCTCAGGCAGATCCCCAGGGATCTTCCCGAGCAGGTGGTGACCATGGACCAATCAAACCCACCCACGCTCGCGCAGGTGCTCAAGGCGTCGGGCTTGGTTACCAGCACCTCCGAGGCGTTGCGTATGATCGATCAGGGTGCGGTGAAGATGGACGGCGAGCGCGCCGGAGATGGCCGCGCCGAGTTTCCGCGTGGCCAGGCGTGCGTGCTGCAGGTGGGCAAACGTCGGATCGCGCGCGTCCGCCTGGGCTGATGCCGTCTGGCTGTCCTGCGCCGACGGCGCAGCGCTGGAGGTAAGACCTGCGTGACCCCTTGACGCCCGGGCGACTGGGTGTAGAATAGTCCGTCTCGCTTGGGCGAGGCTCAGGTCTTTAACAGTCTATCGAGTCAGCTTGTGTGGATGCTCCGTCGAGGTCTGCGATGCGTAACGCAGCTTGGCGGGGTATCACACAGTGATACCTGTCGAGCGAAAGGATCGATCGTCACGTGGTGGCGATGCAGAGATGAACTGAAGAGTTTGATCCTGGCTCAGATTGAACGCTGGCGGCATGCCTAACACATGCAAGTCGAACGCGAAAGCCCTTCGGGGCGAGTAGAGTGGCGGACGGGTGAGTAACGCGTGGGAATCTGCCCTGCAGTGGGGGACAACCCGGGGAAACTCGGGCTAATACCGCATACGTCTTACGGGAGAAAGGGGGCTTCGGCTCTCGCTGCAGGATGAGCCCGCGTCCGATTAGCTGGTTGGTAGGGTAATGGCCTACCAAGGCGACGATCGGTAGCTGGTCTGAGAGGATGATCAGCCACACTGGGACTGAGACACGGCCCAGACTCCTACGGGA
>JANQFI010000050.1 GCA_028277905.1 Chromatiaceae bacterium
CCTTCTTTGCCGCGGCAACGCGCACATAGAACGACTATGCAGGCGCTGCCGCTTCGCGAAGGCGGACGAGAATCCTGCGCCATTCGGTATGTTTGTTTCCGTCAATCGCCTCAAAACGCCCGTGACACCCGCCAGCGCTGGTAGTTGGGCTCGTCCAGATAGGCCTTGCTGCTGATGTAATTCAGCACATTACGCAGCCGATAGAAGCCCACTACCGAGCTCACACGCAGCAGCTCGCGCCCGTGCTCGTCGAAGAACAAGAGCGAGGGTGCGTAGAACAGGCCGAGGTCTCCGGCCCAGGCCTTGGCAGTGGTGCGCTCGCCGCTCGGGGTGATGACGGGCGTATCCGCCCAGATGTCCAGTTGCACACTGTCGAAATACTTGAACTGGCGCAGGATCTCGGGCTGGTCGAGGGCATCGCCATGGAGAACGTCGCAGGCGTGGCAGTCGCCTTGCTCGAAGAAGACGACCAGCGGACGCTCGCTCGGCACGCGGGAGCGGTCCAGGTAGTAGGGCGGCGGCTCGAAGAAGTCCGCCTCGTTCAGATCGCCGGGCTCGAACACCATGCGGTTGTCGCCGCGGGCGAGGTAGTCGCGAAAAGACTCGCGCTGGTAGTGGTCGTCCGCGACATACTCCAGCGCCGCGCGGAACTGATACGGCGGATAGTAGCCGCGCAAGCGCAGGGCCTCGGCGCCGTTCTCGTCATAGAACAGCAGCGACGGCGTGAAGCTGGTGTCCTCGCGCAACGCGAAGTCGCGCTCGCTGAGGACCCTGCCCTCGAGGTCCGTCACCTCGTCGATACCCCAGATGTCGATGGGCACGATGTCGAAGTGCTCGCGGGTGTACTGCTCGATGTCTGGGGCACCGAAGTTCACGTCCATCAACGCATGGCAGTAGGCGCAGCGGCGCTGGCCGAAGTAGACGACCAAGTCCTTGCCCGCGGCCAGGGCGGCGGCGTGGTCGGTGGGCAGGTCCAGGAAGGGCTCGTTGAACCAGCCGGGGTACCGCAATGGCTCATCGCGCGGAAAGTCGTCGAAGGGCAGGACGGGCTCGGACTCGCCGGCAGCCAGGGCTGCCGCGCTCGCCAGCAGACCCGGCAACAACCAGGTGGCGAGCGGGAGCAGGTGCATGTGCTGCCCCCGTGGTGCGTGGGTCATGGTCGTGATGCCTCCAGTCGTGATGCCTCCAGTAGTCATTCCTCCAAGCGTCGGGACCGACCGGAGCGGCCGATGCAATGGCTTCGCCGCATCAGGGTGCGTCGGTTATGCTCGGCGGTATTCTGCCATCAGGCGAGTCACTGCAGCATCATGAACGATCCCAAGGACCCGGCGCCGCCCGACTTCGACTGGGACGCCATCGACAGCGTCTTCCTGGACATGGACGGGACCCTGCTGGATCTCAACTTCGACAACCACTTCTGGCTGGAGCATGTCCCCAAGCGTTATGCCGAGAAGCTCGGCCTCAGTATCAACGACGCCAAGGACGTGCTGCTGCCGAAGTACCGGCGCATCCAGGGCACCCTGGATTGGTACTGCGTGGACCACTGGAGCCGCGAGCTGGGCCTCGACATCGCGCTGCTCAAATCGGAGGTGGAGTACCTGGTTGCGGTGCACCCCTTCGTGGTGGACTTTCTGGACGCGCTCGCGGCGCGCAGCAAGCGCCGGGTGCTGGTGACGAACGCTCACCAGAAGTCCATCGAGCTCAAGTTCCAGCGCACCCGTCTTGGCGGCCATTTGGATCATGTCATCTGCGCACATGATCTGGGGCTGGCCAAGGAGGCCCCGGGGTTCTGGGCGCGGCTGGCCGGGATCGAGCGCTTCGACCCGGCGCGCACCCTCTTCGTTGACGACAACTTGGACGTCTTGCGGGCTGCCCGTGACTATGGCTTTCGCTGGTTGTTGGCGGTGAGCGCCCCGGACTCGCGCCGGCCCGCGCGCGAGGTGGCGGAGTTCCCTGCCGTGGCGCGCTTCAGTGAGTTGCTGCCGCAGCTCGGCCAGACACCGGCGTCGGCTTGAGCCCCAGGGCGACCCGATCTCAGCCCGCCGGCGCCGAGTCCGCTGCCGGCTTGCGCCGGCGACGCCGGCGCTTCGCCTTGGCCGGCGCACCCGGCTGCGGCGCGGCGTGCTCGCCGTCGGCTGCCGCCGGCGGTCGCCCCTCAGGCCGCTCGCCGCCTGCCCCCCGCTTGCCGCGCCACGGCTTGTCCTGCTGCCCGCGGGCGGCGCGGTCGCGGCCGGACCGCCCGCCGCGGTCCCGGCCGGGACCGCGCCCGTCCCGCGGGCGCCGCGGCACGGGCACGCGGCTTTTCGGATCCAGCTCGGCGAGCATGTCGCCGCCGACCTCCCCAACCGGGATCTTCATGCCGATGTAGGCCTCGATGTCCGGCAGGCAGAAGGCGTAGGTCTCGCAGACGAAGCTGATGGCATCGCCGGCCTCGCCGGCCCGGGCGGTGCGCCCGATGCGGTGCACATAGTCCTCGGCGTCGTCGGGCAGGTCGTAGTTGATGACATGCGACACGCCCGGGATATGCAGCCCGCGGGCGGCGACGTCGGTGGCGACCATCACCGGAAGCTCGCCAGACTTGAACCGGGCGAGGAGCTTCAAGCGCTTCTTCTGCGGCACGTCCCCGGACAGCATGGCCGTCTCGATGCCGTTGCCCTGCAGGTAGCCCCAGACCCGCTCGCCCTCGCGCTTGGTGTTGACGAACACCATGATCCGCCCGTCTGCCAGGCTGCGCACCAGGCCCAGCAGCAGCGGGATCTTCTCGTCGTTGGCAACCATGTAGCAGATCTGCTGGACGCGCTCGGCGGTGACCTGCTCCGGCGCGATCTCTACCATCTGCGGGTCGTTCATGTGCTCGTAGGCGAGCTCCGTCACACGGTAGGACAGCGTCGCCGAGAACAGCATGCCGAGCCGCTCCGCCGGGCTCGGCAGCCGGCGCAGCACGTAGCGGATGTCCTTGATAAAGCCGAGGTCGAACATGCGATCCGCCTCGTCCAACACCACGACCTGCACCGACTTGAAGTCGAACACCCGCTGCTTGTAGTAGTCGATGAGCCGCCCCGGCGTACCGATGAGGATGTCCACGCCCGCGGCGAGCGCTTCCCGCTGCTGCTGGTAGCCGGTACCGCCAAACACCAGCCCCAGCTTGAACACCGTATGCCTGCCGAGCAGCTCGGCGTCCTTGTGAATCTGCACCGCTAGCTCCCGGGTGGGCGCCAGGATCAGAACCCGCGGCTGCGGCCGCCCATCTCTCGGCGCCTTCGGATGGGTCACCAGGTGCTGCATTGCCGCCACGAGGAAGGCGGCCGTCTTGCCGGTGCCGGTCTGCGCCTGGCCGGCCACGTCCTGGCCCGCCAGCGCGAGCGGCAGGGCCTGTGCCTGGATCGGCGTGCAGTGGACGAAGCCCGTGTCGGCGAGTCCCTGAAGGATGCGTGGGTCGAGGTCGAAGCTATCGAAGCGGACGTCGGTGAGATGGGTGTGAGGCATGGAATCCTGCGGCGGTACGGCCGTTGCCCCGGTTGGTTTGCGCACGGCGCGCCCGATGCACGCCGCGGCGACGCTGCCGGTCGGAGCCGGCGGGCCGGGAGGGGTTGCAAATCTTGAGATCTTTGGCTCAAATAGCATCTTAACCCTTGGGGCGATAACAACGCCAACCCGCCCCCCCTCCCTCCCTTTCCAGGCAGTGAGACGGCCCAGCGACCATGCGACAGGTCGACCTCGCGACCGGCGCGAGCCGCTTCGCACTCACGCACAACCGCGCCGTCCGCCGCAATCCTTTTCACCCGAGCGGAGACAGACGAGACGTGACCGACCGCATCCTGCACGTGACGGATGACAACTTCGAGGAAGAGGTGCTGAGCTCCCAGGAGCCCGTCCTGGTGGACTACTGGGCCAACTGGTGTGCGCCCTGCAAGATGATTGCGCCGCTGCTGGAGGAGATCGCCGAGGAGTACGCGGGCAAGATCAAGATCGCCAAGCTCGACATCGACCAAAACCGGGCCGTTACCGAGCGCTTCAAGGTGCGCGGCATCCCGACCCTGATGCTGTTCAAGGGCGGCGAGCCAGAGGCCACCAAGGTGGGTGCCGTGTCCAAGTCGCAACTGACGGTGTTCATCGACAGCAACCTCTGACACGCGGGCAACCATCGCCCGCCCGTGTCCAGCCGCCGTCCGCCCCCAGACGGCAGCTGCGGCAATCCCCGAAGGTCTAGGAACGCGGTCCAACCGAGCGATGGGCCCAGCAACGGGCCTGGCGGCAGGTTCCGCACCGGATCCCGCGGCAGGAACGCCGGACAAGCTCCCGTCACCGCCGGTCCGCCTGCAGCACCGCGCTCCCTTGCCGCGGCCACTATGCGACCGGCGCGCCAGCATGGCGCCGACCAGCCGGCCGCCCCCATCGCCATCACACACGACGCAATGAATCTCACAGAACTCAAGAAGATGCCGGTTCCACAGCTGGTAGAGCTCGCTCAGTCTATGGAGATCGAGGGCATCGGCCGCTCGCGCAAGCAGGACCTGATCTTCGCGATCCTCAAGGCGCGGGCCAAGCGCGGCGAGGACATCTATGGCGACGGCGTGTTGGAGATCTTGTCCGACGGCTTCGGCTTCCTGCGCTCGGCGGACGCGTCCTACCTGGCGGGCCCGGACGACATCTATGTTTCGCCAAGCCAGATCCGGCGCTTCGCACTGCGCACCGGCGACACGATTTCCGGAAAGATCCGCCCACCCAAGGACGGCGAGCGCTACTTCGCGCTGCTCAAGGTCGGCGACATCAACTTCGACCGGCCGGAAGCCGCCAAGAACAAGATCCTGTTCGAGAACTTCACACCACTGTTCGCGCAGGAGCGGCTCAAGCTCGAGATCGGCAGCGGCAGCACCGAGGACCTGACGGCGCGGATCATCGACCTGGTGGCCCCCATCGGCAAGGGCCAGCGCGGCCTCATCGTCTCGCCGCCCAAGGCGGGCAAGACCATGATGCTGCAGAACGTCGCCCAGTCCATCGCCCACAACTACCCGGACGTCTACCTCATCGTGCTCCTCATCGACGAGCGCCCGGAAGAGGTCACCGAGATGGCCCGCTCCGTGCGCGGCGAGGTGGTCTCGTCCACCTTCGACGAGCCCGCCACCCGCCACGTGCAAGTGGCGGAGATGGTCATCGAGAAGGCCAAGCGACTGGTGGAGCACAACCGCGATGTCGTCATCCTGCTCGACAGCATCACGCGGCTGGCGCGTGCCTACAACACCGTGGTGCCCTCCTCCGGTAAGGTCCTCACCGGGGGCGTCGACGCCAATGCCCTGCAGCGCCCGAAGCGCTTCTTTGGCGCTGCACGTAACGTGGAGGAAGGCGGCTCGCTCAGCATCATCGCCACCGCCCTCATCGATACGGGCTCGCGCATGGACGAGGTCATCTACGAGGAGTTCAAGGGCACCGGCAATATGGAGATCCACCTCGACCGCCGCATCGCCGAGAAGCGCATCTTCCCGGCCATCAACATCAACCGCTCCGGCACCCGCCGCGAGGAATTGCTGATGAAGCCCGCCGACCTGCAGAAGGTGTGGATTTTGCGCAAGATCCTGCACCCGATGGACGAGCTGGCGGCGGTGGAGTTCCTGCTGGACAAGCTCAAGCACACCAAGACCAATGGTGAGTTCTTCGATTCCATGAAGGGCTGACCCCGGCCGATCGCCTCCGCCTGCCCGCCGAATTCGCCGCGCCAGGGATGCCGCCGCCATGCAGACTCCGCGGACATCGAGCCCCCAATCGAGCCGCATGCGTCTTGCTGCCGCGCTGTCCCTGGGCGCGCTGCTCCTCGCCGGCATGCTCCTGTCGGCGCAGATGATCTCGGATCTACGCCGCATCCAGACCCTGGGGACTGACCTCGCCGAGCTGCAGGACGTGCGTTATGGGTTGCTCAACGCGGAAGTCTGGGTCGACCGGCTCGCTGAGCTGCTGGCACACAAGATCGACACCTTCGAGCTGACAGACGAGAACCGCCCAGCGCTCAAGCGCAACATCGAGATCGCGCTGGACCGCATCCTGGTGGAGGTCGAGCAGTATCTCCGCCGCCGCAATGCCTCCGGAGACACCTTCTGGGAGCGCCTGAGCGGCGCCTTCCGCCAGGGCGTGCAGGACTTCCTGGTGGACTTCACCGAGCTGCGCGCGCAGGTGCCGGCCTACGCCGATGGCATCCTAGAGGAATTCAATCGCCCGGAGGCCCGCGCCCAGCTCAAGGCGCAACTCCTTGCCGCGCTCGAGTCGGCCGCCGCGGCGACCTTCACAGCCACCGATTTCGCCGCTTTTAACGCCGTGCTCGCCCGCCACGGCTGCGCGGATGCGTCCGCCTGCGAGCCCATGCTGCGCGCGCAGGCCGACGCACTGGAGGACCGCGCCCGGAGCTTTGCACTCGGTGTCCTGCTGGGGGTGGCGGCCATGTACTTCATCGCCTGGCGCGAGCGCCCGAACCTGGAGCCGGAGGTCATGGCCATGCTCACCGCGGCTAGCCTAGTACTGCTGGCCGGAGGTGTCTGGACGCCGATGATCGACGTGGCTGCGAGCATCTCGGAGCTGCGCTTCGAGATCCTCGGCGAGCCCATCGTCTTCACCAACCAGGTGTTGTACTTCCAGACCAAGAGCATCCTCGACGTCGTCAAGGTCCTCGTGGACACCGGTGCCTGGGACATGGTCCTCGTCGCCGTGCTCATCGCCCTGTTCAGCCTTGTGTTCCCGACGCTCAAGGTCCTGGCGGGCTTCGTCTACTACCTCGACTGGCGCGGTCTGCGCGCCAACCAGCTCGTCAACTTCTTCGCGCTCCGCTCCGGGAAATGGTCCATGGCGGACGTCCTCGTCGTCGCCATGCTCATGGCCTATGTCGGCTTCGGCGGCCTCGTGGAGAGCCAGCTCGCCGCCATGGCTGGCACGGGCCGCGGCCTCGAGGTCATCACCACCAGGGGCACCGAGCTCCGGCTCGGGTTCTACCTCTTCCTCGCCTTCGTGCTCGCGAGCCTGATCCTCTCCGCGCTGCTCGAGGCGCGGGCGGGGAAGCGGGTGAGCTGACCGAGAGCGCAGACGCGCTTGCTGAAATCTTGCCTGGCCAAGGACGCATCCCGGGCTCGGGCGAGCGGCGCTCCGACCACCCAGGCGTCGGGCTTGTAAGGTCGCGGGCGGGTGCTTTTTCGCGGGATACTTGTACCTATTTCGGTAGGTCGTCTATTGGGCCGAGCTTCTCGGGACTTCCGCGGCCGCCGGGCACGGCGCCCTGCCAGCAACCGGAGGTATGTGCCATGTCAGATCGCCAGCGCCGCCTCCTGGGCATGCTGTGCTTGGTCGTGGGGATCGGCATTGCCTCCTCGCAGGCGCTCCTGGTCTCATGCAGTGTGTCGGCGACGGCCGGCTCCGTGCACGCCGGGGCGACAACCGCCGCCCCGCACTGAGGAGGCCGCGATGCAGCGAATCCTGGTGCTCCTCATCGTTCTCGTCATCGCCGTCGCGATCTTGACCTTGCTCTGGCGATGGATCGGCGCACGGGGAGAAGCGCGACCCGACGGGCCCCCACAGGGCCGTGCCAACAAGGACTGGCCTCTGTTCGTGCTGCCGCTGCCGGCAGCGGCCGCCGCCCTCGTGGCCTTGGTGAGGGGGCAGCTCGGCCCGTTGCTCGGTGATGTCATCGGCTACGGCCTCTTGCTCGGCGGTGCACTGCTGATCCGGAGCGCGCTCGATCGGGACGACGAGCTCGCAAGCAGCGGCAGCGGGCTGTGGCGGCGCTGGCCGCTCAAGACGACGGGCGCGGGGCTCATCGCACTCGGCAGCGGCGTGACGGCCTGGCTTGGTGCCGGGCATCATCCGGCCATCGGAGCGGGTTTCGCGCTGGTGACCCTGCTCGGCGTCCATCTCGTTTACGGCTTGGATCTCCGGCTCCGACCCCCGCTGGGCCGCCGCCCGCCGCGCCTCGGCGCCCCGGGTGAGGAGTCGCTGCGGCGCGCCGCGCATGCCATCACCGCCATCGAGCAGGCGCGCCGGGATATCCGCCAGCCGGAGCTGGACACACGGCTCGCCGCCATCGCCGCACTGGCGCGACAGATCCTTCAGCGCGTCCAGGACGACCCGCGGGACCTGTGGCGTGCGCGCAGGTTTCTGAATGTCTACCTCGACGGCGTGCAGCGCGTCGTCGAGGGCTATGCGAAGACCCATGGCCAGGTCGCCGCGCCCCAGCTCGACCAAAGCTTCCGCCATGCCCTGGAGACCGTCGAAGCCGCCTTCCGCGAGCAGCACCAAGTGCTGCTGGAGCGGGATGTCGAAGACCTCGATGTGCAGATCGAGGTGCTGACACGGCAGCTGGAGCGCGAGGGCATCCCGTAGCGCCGATGGCCCGAGCTGCAGCACCCTGCGATCGTTGTGCCGAGCCACCCTGGGTCGCCAACACCCGCTCGATTCCTGTCGGCCTGTCACCGATAGAGCACGCTCGGAACAAACATGGGCACGACCCAAGCACGGAGCCGAAACCAGTGGAAGGTCGCAGAGGACGACCAAGCGCGAGTGCAAGCTACAGGAGGTGGAAGCCGTGCGCTCGCGGCGGCTCAGTCGTCCGCGGGCAGGTGCGACCGCTTGGTGTCCGTCGCCGCCGCGTGCAGGGCCTCGACTACGAGTGCCAGCTCGGAGGCCAGGGGCTCCGGACCCCGCGTGCTGAAGATCGCGGAGAGCTCGCGGTAGTACCAGAGGATGTCGTTGCGTCCGGCGTGGAAGCGCGCCCAGAGGGCATCGCCGAGCCGGCGGTGGTCCGTGGCGATGGCACGGGCGTTGTGCAGCTTGTCGGCGCAGGAGACGAGCAGCACTGCGGGCGTGGCGTCGCGCAGGTGGGCAAGATAGGCGCGCTTGCGCGCGTGCCAAGGCGGCTTTGGCTCGTCGAAGGTGTCGGAGCAGGCGGCGACGATGTCGGCGACCGCATCGCCAAATCGGTGCTGGATCTCGGCGAGGGTCTCGAGGCCACCCTGGTCCTCGGCGGCATCGTGCAGCAGCGCGGCAATCGCGGCATCCTCATCGCCACCGGCCTCCAGCACCAAGCTGGCCACGGCGAGGAGGTGCGACACATAGGGCACGTCGCTGCCCTTGCGGGTCTGGGTTGCGTGTAGCCGGTTGGCGTAGAGCAGGGCCTCTTCGAAGCGAGGCGTCAGGAGGCCCTGCATCGGTCTTCCGTCTCCTGCGCTCGCGATCGGTCTGCCGTCCTGCTCAGCCGCCACCTAGGATCGCCTCCGGAATCTCGTAGACCTCGTCGCCGACGCTCAGGATCCACAAGTCGGCGCGCTTGGTGGCCGAGACCGGGTCACTCGTGGGAGTGGACCAGTCGCCCTGCTGGAAATACAGGGTGCGCTCGCTGCGGGGCTCGCCCCGGCGCTCGGCGCCCTGCACGAACACAGTCGCACCCGCTTCCGTGCGGTAGCGGATCACCTTGAACGGGCAGCCGCCGGTCTGCATCGGCTGGCCGCCACGCGCGCAGCCGAGGTGGCCACGCGCGTCCCATTGGCGTGGACCGAAGTCGTTGGCCGCGCGCGCGGCGCTCGGGTCGGGCGCGCCGGTGATGCTGATGTCGAGCCGGTAGTCCGCGCGCTCGCCGCGGCGCGCGGCGGCGCGGTAGAGGTAGACGCGGATCTTCCAGTCGCCGTCCAAGTCCAACTCGCCCTCATACTGGTTGAATTCTGGTCCGTTGGACCCTGTGTAGACCGCCACGTCCTCCGCATCCGGCGGGATCAGGTTGAAGTAGTTGGCGCTGTTGTCCGTCTCCATGGTCACCTTGAGCGTCTGCCCGGCGCGGGCGCTCAGCAGGAAGTCCAGGCTCTCGCGCCCCTCGATGCTGCCGGCGATGACGGCGCTGGTGGCGCCCGGCGCGAAGTGCACGCGCTCGGTGCGCATCTGGTCGTCGGCCTGGACCTGGGCCGCGATGAGGGCGGTGAACAGGGTGGCGGTGAACAGGGTGGCGGTGAACAGGGCGGCGGCGAGCAACATAGGGCGAATCATGGGGCGGTTCCGAGGTCGGACCTGCTGGCTGCTAAGGCGATTGCCGGAAACAAACATCAGACCTCCCGAACACACTGTCCAAAAATACTGTAATGCATTGAATTAATTAAATATTTTCAAATATTGGACGATTTGCGGCAAACGAAAATTGATAAGTGACTGTTTTATAA
>JANQFI010000081.1 GCA_028277905.1 Chromatiaceae bacterium
GAGACCGGGTGCCCCTCGTTGTCCTTGTCGTAATCGCGATCGTAATCGAATATCCGCAGGGTCGAGACCGTGATCACGACAACGATCACGACAACGACAGCGACAGCGACCTGAGACGGTCTCGGGACATTCGCACTGCTGCACTGGGCAGGCGAAGATCCGGCCCAATCCGATATGAAAAGCTCCGGCAATCGCCGAAATCCGGAAGCGACCGCGGCGGTCGCTCCCGGTTTCCGGTCTCCTCGCGCGGGTATGGCTCCGGAGGTCTCGCGTCAGAGCCGGGCACCCAGGCTTACCACCACCAACCCTGCCGGCGATGCTCGCGCCAAGCCGCGTAATCCGGACCGTGCAGGTAGAGGTCGCGGATGTAGCGTTTCACCACTGGGTGCGCGTACCTATAGGCTGGATCGTGGACGTATGCGTGTCGCCAGGCACCATAGCCCGGGGCCCAGTAGGCGTTCGCGACCTGCGTTGGCAGAATGGTCAAGGCTACCAACATGGCCGCCGCCGCGATTGTACGGAACAGGCGCTTCATGGTCTTCTCCTCCCGATTACCCTGCCACTCTTAAGTGTAGCTGGCGATTGCGGGAATGGCGCGGCGACCCGAGGGTGCTGCACGACAGGTCCGAAATCAGCAAGCCACCGGCGCCATGCGCGGATTGTGCTGCAGGCGCATGAAGTCCCGCCGCAGCCTGGTGAGCCGATCGATGAGCTGGCGCCGCTGGGCGTCGCCGAGGGCGTCGTCCAGGCGCGTCAGCAGGTCCGTCATTGCCAGGCGCAACTGCCGGCGCCCGCGGCTCACGGGCGCCGGCAAGTCGCTGTAATCGACCAGCCAATCCCTGAGGAAGCGCTCGACGCGTGCGCTGGGTGCATCGCGGCGCAGCAGGTCGATCAGCTCGCGGCGCTTGCGGTCGCGGTAGCGATACCACCCGGCGCTGTCCGGCAACTCTGCCACTACGTCGCGCACGATGCGGCGCTGCGCTTCGCCCAAGTCGCCGATCCACCAGTCCAGGCTCTTCACGTACCGCTTGGCGCGCTTGTCCGTCCGCACGCCGTTGGGCAGTGCCGCATCCTCGGCATCCTCGCGTGCCTCCTTGCGGAACCTGACCTCCAGCTGGTCGATCTGCGCCTTGTCGAGATCGGCGAGCAGCGGCGCCGCCGTGGCGGCGGCCAGCGTGAAATGGCGACGATAAATGACCTCGAACTGATCCAGCAGGCAGGCGACATCGGCTTGGGTGAAGCCCTCGCGGGCGTCGTTCCGGGCGCTGTCGAAAAAGGCCGCGACGTACGGCAGCTCCTCCCGGCGATGCATGGCGAGTGCCGCATCTAGGGTCGGCGACCAACGCTGCATCTGTGCCTCGTCCAGGCGCAGGTAATCGTCCGCGTAGTGCTCGATGAGGAAGTCGGCGGTGTTATAGGCGAGCTGCATGCCAGAGCAGCCGCCGATCAATAGGACCAGGGCCGCCCCTGTGAGCAGCCACAGGGGACCTCGGAATGAGCCGATCATGTTGGGCGTGAATCCGGTTCGGGCGCGCGCTTGCGGCGCGGCTAGCTCGCGCAATATACCAAGGCGAGCGCATATGGAGGCTCCGGATACCCCCACACGCGCTCGCCCTCCGCCAGACCAGTCGTGCCATGCGCGCATGCCGAGCCCGTCACACGAGTGCAGCAGCGCGAATGTCCCGAGACCGTCTCAGGTCGTTGTCGTTGTCGTGGTCGTGATCGCGGTCTCGACCGTGCGGATATTCGACTACGATTGCGATTACGACAACGACAACGAGGGGATCCCGGTCTCGGAACTTCCGCAGCAAGCCACTAGTGGCTAACCCGATTGCTAGACCAAGTCTAGGGACGCTTCGCGGAGTGGCGCTTTCGGCGCCGTTGCCGCGACGGCGCCTGCGCCCTTGAGCCGCGCTGTGCTCTCGGCAGCACTTATGGTGGCCGCGGTCGGTGCAGCACGAGCCAAGCTCAGGCTCGTGCTCGGCGACGCGCCGCCGCATGATCAATCCTGCAACCAGGGCTGCAACATCGGCCGGGCCTTCCCCTGAAGCATCACCCCCGAACACCCACTGGCCACTTGACCGCGGTCACTGACCCGACGCGACGCGACGGCTAGCGTCGGAGGCTGTCCGCCGATCGGCAGTTGCCGAGGCTCCAAGTCCAGCGAGCTTACCCCTGATGCATATCGCCGTGCCCCTTCGTCGCCGCAAGCCATCTTCCCGCCATCCGTTGCGGCCTACCCTGCCTAAGCCAGTCTGTAGGCTCCTGCCGCTGGCGATAACGGCCGGCGCGCCACTGGTGTTGCCGCCGCGTCCGCGCGTACTGCCGCTGGTATGGGGCCATGCATGAGCTAGCGGTGTGCCAGTCATTGCTGGAGCAGGTGCAGCGCGTCGCCGCCGATCACGGCGCCGAGCGCGTCGAGCGCATCCGCGTGCGCATCGGCCCGCTGTCTGGCGTAGAGCCGGAGCTGCTCACGAGCGCCTACACCATCGCCGCCGCCGGGACCATCGCCGAGGGCGCCGAGCTCGACATCGAGCCGGCGCCGGTACGGGTGCATTGCATCACCTGCGGCGCCGAGACTGACGCCTTACCGAACCGGCTCCTGTGCGGCGCCTGCGGCGACTGGCACACACGCCTGGTGAGCGGCGACGACCTGCTGCTCGCCAGCCTGGAGCTGAGCGTCCCCGACGACGCGCCGGAGGGCCTGACGCGCTAGGACGCGCGCGGGGCTCCTGCCGCCGGCAGCTCGGCGCATGCGCGTCGCCTGGCCAAATAGAAATCCGGATCGGGATCGGGATTAACAGCGGTCCAGATTTCGATGCCCAGCTCCTCGCGTCCGGCGCTTAGACCCTCCCCGGAGCAGGCCTAAGGCGATTTCTGTCAACAAACATACCGCCTGGCTTGTCTTTTCGCACGCCTTCTGCGTCGCGGCAGCGGGCACAGAGCTCGACTATGCGCCCGCTGCCGCTCCTTGAAGGCGAGCGAAAATCCTGCGCCATTCGGTCTGTTTGTTGACAGAAATCACCTAAGATCGCAGCCCGAGGGGATCGGCCGGGTCTACACCGTCCATGAAGGGAATGCGGCGGTCGTTGTGGGTGACGCGGTAGACGAGACCCATCCAGTTGCCGAGGACGCCCTCGGCGGTGTCGCGCCAGGTGTTGTCCAGCGTGGCGGCGAGACGGGCCTCGGGCAGCGCCGGCGGCGGACGCCCACGGTCCAGCTCGCGCTCCAGCATGTGCCGAAACTCCTCCAGCACGGCCGTGCTCTTGCGGCTGAAGATGCTCTCCGGAAAGGGGGGGTAGTCCGGCCGGGCGCCCTCGGCATAGCGCTTGACCTCGCGCTTGTACTCCTTGAGCAGCGAGACGGTGTCGTACTCGGGATGACCCTGGAACATCACCAGGCGCAGGCCGTCACCACTCACGGCCAGGTGCACGCCGGCGCTCTCGCTCTCCACCAACACGCGGGCGCCAGCCGCCTCGAATTGGTCACGGCCGATCTCGTTGAAGCGCGAATGCGGTACGTCGAACAGGGTGTTGACACTGGTCACCAGCGGGTGGGTGCGGTCCACGACCCGATGCGCGTAAACGCCCCAGCGCTTCCCGCCAAGCGGGCGGCGCTTCTGGCCGTAGCGGAACTGCATGACCGCATGCGTTGCGAGACAGGAACAAAGCGTCGAGGTGACCGACTCACAGGCCCAGTCCACGACCTCCTCGAGAGGCTTCCAGAAGGGCTCGGCGGAAAGGTCGGCGCCGGCGACATTGGCGCCGGTGATGATGAGCGCGTCCAGGCCCTGCTCGCGCACCCGAGTGAAGGGCTCGTACCAGCGCTCGATGTGGCTGCGCGCTTCCACCGAGCGGGGCAGCGCGTCCAGCGTGAATGGGTGCACGTAGAACTGCGCGATCTGGTTGCTCTGACCCACGAGGCGGAAAAACTGCCGCTCGGTGGCGGCCAACGCCGCATCCGGCATCATGTTCAACAGTCCGATGTGCAGCTCGCGGATGTCCTGGGCGATGGCGCGATGCGAGGGCAGGATGTTCTGGCCCTCGGCGCGTAGCCGCTCGAACGCGGGCAGGTCGTTGTGGGCGACGATGGGCATGGCGCCGTCAGCCCTCGGCACCGGCCTCGCGCAGGGGCTCGCCGGCATGGTCCATCGGGTCACCGCCCGCGGCCTTGCGGGCGATGGCAGTCTCGATCAGCTCGAGGAAATCCCGCTCGTCGCGCACCCCCGCCACCTCCGGGGACTCCACGACATAGCCGTGCGGGCGGGCGATGGCCTCGTAACGGGGCACGCGGCAGTGGAACAGCCGCGGGAAGACCCAGCGGGTAAAGTCGTTCGGGTCGATGTCGGCGACGAACTCCAAACCGCGCTCGGCGAGGTAATCCTTCACCGCAGACTTGAGAAACGCCGGACGGAAGTAGAGGGGCTTGGGGTCCGCCTGAGCGCGACGGATGAGCTTGATCTCGTCCTGCTGCGGCACCCGGATGTACAGGATGAGCGTGTGCCGCGCGAGCAGATCGATGACGGACGGCTCGTCCAGCTCGCACAGGCTGCCACCGACGTCGTTGACGAAGTGGCTGTAGCCGTAGATCCGCCGCGCCTTGCCGATGAAGGCCGGCACGTCCAACATGGCCTGGATCTCCGCCTGACGGTACATGGCCTGGCGGCGGGAGAACTCCCTGAGCGACAACCCGCCCTTATCCGGGTCGCCGAGCTGGCCGACGAAGCTCAGCACCGGCCCCAGGTCGTCCACGGCGATCTTGTTCTGGATGGCGATCCAGTCGCGCCGCAGCAGGTCGCGCAGGAAGGGCACTTCCATGGCGTTGGATTTGATGAGGTCCAGGATCGGCTCGTCCAGATATCGGGTGCCGATGCGGTAGTCGCCGGAGTAGTGAAACCAGTCGTTGCGGCGCAACAGGGCCGACAGATAGGTCTTGCCGACGCCGGACATCCCGAGCAGCGTGACACTGCGGTTGCACCAGGTGCGAAAGCCTTGGATGTCGAAGTGCACGGGAGGGAATCGATGAACGGAAAGGCACCGCCGGCGAGATCGCTACTCACAGATGATAAGCCAATGCCGGCTTTCGGGCCATCGCCGCCTGGCGCGGCTGGTCAGGCAGCTTGGAAGGGCCCTATGCAGCGCCATCCCTGGCACAGGACACGCGAGATCGGATGCATCCCTGCCGCGGTGCTTAGGCGATTTCTGTCAACAAACAGACCGCCTGGCTTGTCTTCTCGCCCGCCTTCTTTGTCGCGGCAACGCGCACATAGAACGACTATGCACGCGCTGCC
>JANQFI010000263.1 GCA_028277905.1 Chromatiaceae bacterium
TTCAACTTCACCGGCGGCTTCGCCGACATCTTCGACGAGATGTTCGGGGAGTTCATGGGCGGCCGGCGCACGGGCGCCCAGCGCCGCGGGGCGGACCTGCGCTACAACCTGGAGATCACCCTGGAGGAAGCCTTCCAGGGCAAGACCACCCAGATCCGCGTGCCGAGCAGCGTGCTGTGCCAGGAATGCGACGGCAGCGGCGGCGAGAAGGGCTCCTCCCCGGTGACCTGCCAGACCTGCGCCGGGCGCGGCCGGGTGCGGGCCCAGCAAGGCTTCTTCACCATCGAGCGCACCTGCGCGGCCTGCGGCGGCGGCGGCCGGGTGATCGAGAAGCCCTGCCGTTCCTGCAGCGGCTCGGGCCGGGTGCAGAAGGAGAAGACCCTGCAGGTCAACATCCCGATCGGGGTGGAGGACGGCTCGCGCATCCGCCTGGCCGGCGAAGGCGAGGCGGGCCTGCGCGGCGCGCCGCCGGGCGACCTCTACATCTTCCTCGCCATCAAGCCGCACCGCTTCTTCCAGCGCGACGGCGCCAGCATCTACTGCCACGTGCCCCTGCCGATGACCACAGCGGCGCTCGGCGGAAGCATCGAGGTGCCGACCATCGACGGCAACCGGGCGCGGGTGAAGATCTCGCCCGGCGCCCAGACCGGCCAGCAGTACCGCCTCAAGGGCCGGGGCATGACGGTGCTACGCTCGACCTCCCGCGGCGACATGTACATCGAGATCGCCGTGGAGACCCCGGTCAACCTGACCAAGAAGCAGCAGGAGCTGCTGCGCGAGTTCGAAGGCGCCGGCAAGTCCGGCAAGACCAGCCCCCAGTCCGAAGGCTTCTTCGCCAAGGTGAAAGAGTTCTGGGAAGACCTGACCGAGTAGGGAGGCTCAGACGTGCCCCTGATCGAAATTCCCTTGGACGATTTTAAAGATCTCGGGCGCTAGAAAGACTTTCGGACGGGTTTCAGAAGAGACTGGGGCTAGAATCTCTTCCTTCAGCAACTTATCGAGCCTACTTTGTATACGGCAGTACACTTCATGGGCGGCGAAGTGTACTTAAATGCCGATTGGTATCCTGGAATCGATTTTATCAAGCTGCGATAGCGGAGCCCTATGGCCCACGCTTCGAGACGGGCCTGCCGGCCCTCCTCACCCTTCGACAGGCTCAGGATGAGGGAGGTGCTTGATATCGGGCGAAAAGCTCACTCTAGGCCCGTCGCCCCAGCCTCACCCTGAGCTTGTCGAAGGGGGAGGCCCGAGGCGCCGCCCTCACGGTCGCATGGCGGCGTCTCGAAGGATACGCCATGAAGCGCCGATCCTGCGAAGAG
>JANQFI010000284.1 GCA_028277905.1 Chromatiaceae bacterium
GTCTCTTTGGCGGCTGATGACATCCGGTCGGCGCGCCGCGCCCAAAAAGACAGGCGTCGAACGTGTAGCAAGTGGGGGGTATCAGACGGTCAAGCTCACATCTCTCCGGGCAGTTCCGCCCAAGCAATGACGACACGGACATTCGGACTTCGATAGGAGCGCGCGCTGCAAGACCGCTTGTGCGGCGAGGCTGCGCGCCAAGGGGGGTACCAGTCATGCCGAACGCACATGCAACCGACAGAGAACCGATCCTGCAGCGGTCTGCGCGTCGTGGCCCGATCTCGATGGCGTGCCTCGGACTGGGCCTGGCGCTCGCCGTTTCAGGTTGCGCCTCGTCCATCAACACGCTGAGCGCCCCCGAGCTGGCCGGCCTCAGGATCGAGGGTGTCGACGTCCGCTACGGCCCAAACGCCATAATCTGGTGGCGCAAAGGAAAGGTCGCCTACCTCAGGGAGCCCGGCGTTGAGGCCAATGTGAAGCGGAAGGTGAAAATGGCGGAAGCGAGGGCAGACGCTTTCGAGCAGGACGAGGCCAGTGCCGAGAGCAAGGTGTTGAACAGCCCCGAGGCCAAAGCCTTCGTGCGCAAGAAGCTGAGCGCAATGATCACGAGCCGTTTGGCCGCGAACGTGCTGCCCCTGTATCAGGGCACGCGGCCCGTGCGGCTCGAGGTCACCGTCTATAGCTTTGCGATTCCCTCACCGTTCATGCGCGTGGTTGTCGGTGGCGCACCGACACTCAGCGCCGTGACGGTCTTGAAGGACGCCAAGACAGGGGCGGAACTGGCAAGGCTCGACAAGATGGCGGCCGGGACTGCCTTCAGCGGCGCCTTGGGGGTTGCTCTCGATCAGGCAGGCGCCGATCTCGAGGACCGTGTCCTCAGGAGCTACACCCAGAACGTCCTGCGTTGGCTCAGTACGCCGTCCAGCGGGCGGCCGAGCTGACGCCGGGGCGCGCGGAGGACCGGCCACTTATGCTGATTGGCGAATGGCACTGAGAGTCTGAATCGCGGCGGGCGCGATCTTTCTCTGCCGGCGCGTGCGGACGGCCGCGCCGGCGGCGAAGCCCCGCCTGACCCCCGACGGTGCCGCCGGGATGGTCCGCGCCCCGTCCGCACGAGCGTTACAAACTCTTTACAACAAGGCTCTGGTTGCGCCGGCCGTTGCGGATTAACATCGCTGGCCGTCCACTCTTGCGCCGCGTGTCGGGCAGGTTTGCGGCTCACCGGGGATGTCTGAGGCAATGGTGAAACAAGGAGGAGAGAGTGGCCGGCCCGCGATGTTAATCCGCAACGGCCGGCGCAACCAGAGCCTTGTTGTAAAGAGTT
>JANQFI010000350.1 GCA_028277905.1 Chromatiaceae bacterium
GAGCGCACCACCGACGAGCAGATCGCGGTCCCCTTCGTGCAGGCGCTCTGTAACCGCTTCCCCGAGACCCACAGCGTCAGCTTCGACAAGGGCTTTCACAGCCCGGCGAATCAGCGCGAACTGGCCCGGGTGATCGACTTCCCGGTGTTGCCCAAGAAAGGCAAGCGCTCCGCGGTGAGTGCGGTCAGCGAATTTGATGGTCGCTCGGCCAAGTAGCGTGATGGATGTCGGCAGAGGCGGTGGGCGGGCCTCGCGCGGCCGGCGTATCGGGCCGGCGTTGCGAGGTGGGTGAAGCGCGGCGGAGGGCCTTAGAACAGGAGGGGATCGTCGAAGTCCGCGGTGCGGTCGGACAGATCGGGTGGTTGTCGGTCCTCGGGGGTGCGGTCGGCGTAGTAGCGCTGCAGCTGGCCGAAGTAGCGGCCTTCGAATTGGAAGACGATCTCGTGGAGGAAGTCCATGAGAGCGACGACGGCCTCATCGGGCAGCGGCGGCAGGTCGATCGGTGGCAGGGTCTGTTGGGAGTGTGGATGTGTCATGAGAGGCACCGTGTGAGTCAGCGTGGTGTGGTGGCGGCGCGCCGCGGGGTTGCGCTGGCCGGTGGGGTGAAGACCTCGAGGAAGAGCGCCTCGTCGAGCTGTGGGCGCTCGTGCTGGGCGGCGACGGCGAGGAGCTCGGCGGCCAGGGTGACGAGGATGCGGTAGTTGCCGGCGGCGTGATCGCAGAGGGTGTGCTGCAGGGGCTCGCTCATGAGCGCGGCGTTCCCGGCGCTGGCGCACAGCTGTTGGAGGCAGGCACGGAGCTCCTCGCGGGAGGCGTGCTCGGTGGCCAGGCGGGTGCGGATGCGCGAGCCCAGGGGCAGCAGCTCGGCACGGCGCAGCTGATCGGTGAGGCGCGTATCCCCGGCGAGGACCACGCACAGCAGCGGTTGCGAATCGAAGCGCGCGCTGGCCAGCAGGCGCAGCTCATTGAGCACCGCGGGGCTCATCTCCTGCGCCTCGTCGACGAGCAGCACCGCGCGCCGGCGGGTGGTCTGCAGATGGCCGAGCCAAGTCACGCGCAGCGCCTTGAAGCCGGCCCAGCGGTTGTGCGGGCGCAGCGGCACGGCGAACAGCTCGCCGAGCTCGCGGTAGAAATCCGCGAGGCTGCACTGAGGGTGATCGATGGCGCCGACGGTGAGGTCGGGAAGCCGGGCGAGGCGCTCGGCGAGCAGGCGCAGCGCCACGCTCTTGCCGGTGCCCGGCTCGCCGTGGATCATCGCAAAGCCGCCTTCGCGGATCTGCGCCTGCTCGATGCGCCAGAGGAACTGCTCCACGCGCGGGGGGATGTAGAGGGCCTCGATCGGCAACTCCGAGGAGAAGGGGTGCCATTTCAGCCCATAGAGGGCAAGCAGTCGGCTATTCATGGGTTGTTCTCGGGGGAATCGAGGGGCAGAAAGGCCGGCGGCAGGCCGGTCGCGGCGTGCTCGGCGATGAGCGCTCGCAGCAGCGGCGCCATGCCGCTCGGTGCACTGGGCTGCGCGACGGGCGCGCCGGGAGCCAGGGCGCGGCGGGGCTCTGCGGCATTGGCGGCCTTATCGAGCGGGTGCAGGGGCGCCAAGATCGCGCCGCTGTGCGGATCGACCAGATCGACATGGGCCAGATCCCAGCGTGCGTAGCGCAGATGCACCCTCTCCAGGGCGCGGTAGCGCGCCGGGATCTCCAGACGGATGCCCGCCAGGCTGACGGTGCCATCGGCGCGGCGCTGGCGGCGCGCGACCTCGATGCGGAAGGCCCCGCGCAGGGCGGCGGCATCCGGGCAGGGGCGCGCCACGCTCGGCCCCGCCAGATAGCGCGCCAGCGGCGTGGTGGGCAACTCCGCATGGCGGCTGCGGTGATACTCCTGCTCGACCCAGGCTTGCGTGGCGCGGTTGAGGGTGTCGAGGGTCAGCCCCGGCTCGCCTTCGAGCATCGCCATCAGGCGCCCTTCCACGCGGCCCCAAAAGGCCTCCTGCTTGGCGTTCTGATACGGTGAATAGGGCAAAGTCGTCTGGTGCAGCACGCCCAGGCTGGCGAGTCCGGCCACCGTCTCTTCGGCCAGCATTGCCGCCCCGTTATCGGTCATGAGGGCGCGCGGCAGGCCGCGCTTCATGAACGCCTGCGAGAGCCCGTGCACCAGTACCTCGGCGGTCTCGTGGGCATACCACTGCAGGTGACAGACCAGGCGCGAGCGATCGTCGATGACGCCGAGCAGCAGCGGCGTGATCCAGGCTCCGGCGGCGGTCAAGACCTTGCGCGAGCCGTGGTGGAAATCCAGATGCCACAGGGCTGCGACGTGCTCGACCTCGAAGCTGCGCACCTCGCGTTGCTCCAGATGATCGCGCGCCGCCAGCGCGCCGGCGCTCTCGCACTTGGGGGTGGCGCGGCGCACCATTCCGTGCGCCTTTAAATAGCGCCGCACGCTTGGATAGGATGGCACCGGGGTGGCGCTGCCGGCGAGCGTCGCCGCGAGGTTGTCGTGGTGCAGCTGGGCGGTCCAACCGGGATGGTCGCGGTACTGCGCCTGCAGCGCCTCGCGCGCGGCAGGCAGCAGACTCGGGAAGGCGCCGCGGTCGGTGCGCACGCGATTGCGCAGCACCGCCACCGGATCGGGTGCGGCGCGCGCGGCGTAGTACCAGCGCTCCAGGGTCGAGACGCCGAAGCGCACGTCGAGCCCAGTCACTGGATGGCGCCAGGTCTTCTCGGCAAGCGCGGCCAAGGCCGCTTGCAAGTCACCGCTCGACGGTGGGGCGGCGAGCAAGGGGCCGATGATCGCAAAGCGCAAGCGGGCCCAACGCTCGCGCTGCGGGATGTCGATGGGGGCGGACATGAGCGAGTCTCCTCGGATGGCGCCAGGGATTGCGGCACCTTCGAGACCAGCCTAGCGGGGTGCCCGCACGCCTTCGAGACGCCTCTTCTGCGTGCGCTCAACCGCCCTCATACAGCCTGTCGGAACGGCTCGTCAGGGGGCTGAGGAAACGCAGCAATGCCGCCAGGGCGTCGAGCGCATCGCCACTGAAGCGCTCCAGCAAACTGCCCGGCGCCTGCGCCCAATCCACCGGTGGCATGAAGCACCCCTGTGCGGCACGCCACAGCGGCGTCTGCGCCAACTGCTCGCGCCACCAGCTCTGCCAGCGCCGCAGCGTGCGCATCGGCACCGCCAGCGTCGCGGCCAAGGCCGACGCTTTGGGGTGATGTCCGCTCGGGCGCACGCAGGTCACCACAACGATGAGGCCGAGATAGACCCGCCGGCCCAAGAACCGCACCGAGCGCGGCGTTAAGCGCCGCCGACACCGTGCACAGCAAAAGCTACGGCGCCGCGAGAATGAATCGCGCCAGGGCCGAGGACAGCCACGGGGCTTACGGGGATAGTCGGCTTGATGCAGCACGCCGCCGCAGGCGGGGCAACCGCCCGCCCGGGCGGCCTCGGCGAGCTCCTCGTCGATGTGCAGCAGCAAGGCGAAAAAGGTGGGGCTTTCCAGTAGGGAGTGGCACACTGAGGCCGTCTCTTTGTCTTCGCAAACAAGAGACTCTCCCGACGGGTGCTGTTGTTCAAGTACCCCGAGGGAGACCCACCCCTCTCCCTCACGAAAAATGACAATCTAAAGGGGAAAATCCATCAGGGAAGGTGGCCAGGCTCACTTTGCCTTGAGGATACTGTGCCCTTCGACGAACCAGATATCGTTGGAATTGTCGAACCGGACCTTCGACAGCTGCATTGCAAAGAGGACCGATACGGCAAGGACGCCGATGAGCCAGAGCCAGCGAAAGCGAACCATGTGGCCC
>JANQFI010000628.1 GCA_028277905.1 Chromatiaceae bacterium
AGTCAGTGGATAAGTCTTGCATGAGGAGCCGTGTACGGACCCGTACGCACGGTTCTGTGGGCAGACGGGAGGGCTACCGCCCTCCCTCTGACCCGATACTTTGGGCGGTCGGCTGAGGCTTACGTTATTCGCCAGAGGTTTTGTGTGGCTCAACCTGCGCCGAGCTATGTGCAAATCTGGTGTATGAGCCCGATTCGTAGCCGGCTCAGGCGGCCTTCCGCTGCTCTTCCGGTGGGCTGTCAGTCACCGGGATTCCGTTTGCGTACCGAGTGCCTTGCAGCAGCTCAGCGACCTTCTTCGGGGCGCGGATGCGCCGCCAGGTCTTGGCGGCCTCCTCGGCCAGCTTGAAGGCCAGACCGAGGAAGGAGCTGCGCGAGACGCAGTTCTTCGTGCGGGTGGTGCGATGCCGCACGGTGGCGAACGTCGACTCGATCGGGTTGGTCGTGCGCAGGTGCACCCAATGCTCGGCCGGGAAGTCGTAGAAGGCCAGCAGTGCCTCGCGGTCCTGCATCAGCTTCTCGGTCGCCTTCGGATACTTCGCCTGGTAGCGGGCCACACAGCGCTCGAAGGCGCGCACGGCCGCCTCGCGGGTGTCGGCCATCCAGATCGCCTGCAGATCCGCCTTGGCCTTGCCCTGCAAGGACTTCGGCAGCGCGGCCAGGACGTTGCCCATCTTGTGGAACCAGCACCGCTGAGGCATGGTCTCGGGATAGACGTGCTCGAGGGCTGACCAGAAGCCCAGCGCCCCGTCGCCGACCGCCAAGCGCGGACCGAGCTTCAGACCCCGGGCTTTGAGGTCGCGCAGCACATCGAGCCACGACTCGGTGGATTCGCGCAGACCGTCGCTGATGGCGACCCAGTCCTTGCGGCCGTCGGCCTTGACGCCGATGATCACCAGCAGACAGAGCCGTGGGTCGTCGCTTGAGCGCAGGGTCGTGTAGATGCCATCGGCCCACCAGTAGGCGTAGCGCTCATCGGCGAGCGAGCGGCGGTTCCAGGCCTGGTACTCCTCGCCCCACTGGGCCTTCAGGCGGCTCAGCGCGGCCGGGGAGAGTCCCTTCGCACCCTCGCCGACCAGCATCTCCAAGGCCCCCCCGAGATCGCCGCTGGAGATGCCCTTCAGGTACAGCCAGGGCAGCGCCGCGCCCACCCGCGCGCTGCGTCGCACGGACGGCGGGGCCAGCTGCGAGTTGAACTTCACGCCGCCACCGGAGCGGTCGCGCACCTTCGGCACCTGCACCTCCACCGGGCCGATCCCGGTCAGGATTTCGCGCGCCGGCAGGTAGCCGTTGCGCACCACCGCCTGGCGCCCATCCGACAACTGAACCCCGGCCAGGTCATCGAGCAGCACCTGCACCTCCGCCTCGATCGCCCGTTGCAGAATCTCACGCGCCCCGCGGCGCACCAGCTCTTCCAGCGGCAGGCCGATCTCGCTCAGCTCGCCGGCCTGGCCCGGCCTTGCGCTCCCCGTTCGCTTACTCGTATCGTCGTGCATGGCGCACCTCCAACGTTGCTGCTTTGGGTCTCGACAACCGCATTGTCAGCAACGGTGCGCCGCCTTCCAACCTCAATCAGGCCCCACTGATACACCAGATTCGAGCATAGCTCCCTGCGCCCAGTCGTGACGCTTGTGAATTAGGCAAAGATCGTAGCACGGCTCAAGCATTGCGCAGGCTGAGCCACGCTGCAGAGTTCCAACGGAGCACGTTCAAGGTTTGTCGCTTTTAAAATGAAAGGCTGTCGTATAACGTAAAGGACAAGTCGTGTGAGCGCAGCGAACCACGACTTGTCCTTGTAGTTGGACGAGCCCGGCGAACTGCTGCCGGACCTATAGAGAAGCAAATATGTTTTTCGGGGCCGCCCCCGTGCATCGGCTGCGGATAGAGCCGATGGAGTCAGCGCACGTTTGGCCGGCGGAGAGCCCTTGGATCGGGTGCGTTTTGCCGGAGTTTTCGGAGAAATAACCGTTTTTCGGCCGCACAGACCCCTCGGGGCTCGCTTCCCCGATCGGTAAGGTGGGTGTTGGCGAGGGCGGTTACATCGGCATCTCCAAGAGCGTTGCGCAGGCCGATCCGGTGGTTTCCGATTCCTCGGGTACGGGATCACCGTCAGGGTGATGAGCACGCTGCCGCATTGCTTGCAGCACCAAGGGGGCTTCTCCTGCGGCTGAGGAAGGCATACCCGCAACAGCAGGTGCAGCCGTTGGATCAGCCGCTTGCAGTTGCCGTGGAGGAAGCCGTAGTCGCGACTCCGGCGAAAGCCCTTGGGCAAAACGTGTTGGAGCACTCGCCAGAGAAAGTCAGCGCCCGGAAGCGTTCGCGTCTGGGTTGCGCCGCTGTTCTCCGTGTAGCGGAAGGTCACTTCGCCGTCTTCGCAGGCCAGGATGTTCTTCTCCGCGAGGACGCCACGATAGAGATAGCGCCCGAGGTAGAGCAAGGCCTTTTCGCCGTTGCCGACCCACTCGCAATCGACGACCCATTCGCGCGGCAGGTCGACCTTCACCGTCCAGGCTTGCTCCTTCATCGCCTGGAACCACTTGCCTCGAAAGACCTTCGCCAGTGCCTTCTCGGGGAAGAGGAACTTCCCCTGCTTGGTGCGCCAGCGATTGGAGACGGGATCGATGGCCCCGGCGGGGACGACAATATGCACGTGGGGGTGAAAATCCAGCGCCCGGCTGTGCGTATGCAACACGGCCGTTGCGCCCAGCCTTCCCTGCAACGTCTTGTCATTCAGTCCGAATTCGGACAGGGTCTGCCAGGCGAGCTTGATGAGAAGATCATCGGCTTGGCGCTGGTTCGAGTAGACCAGGGCACGCAGCTGGAACGGCAGGGTGAAGGGAATCAGGTAGTAATCCACCGGCAACAGCTTGGCCCGTTGGCGCGCGAGCCACTGCTCCACCGCCTCGTTCTGGCATTGGGGGCAAGCGCGATGCCCGCACGAGAGCGGGAATGAAGCCTCGCTGCGGCAGTCGTGACAATGGATTGCCGCCGTGCCGCATGCCTCAGTGCGACAGTGCAGGATCGCCGACAAAGCGTTGCGCTGCTCCGGGAGCAGTCGGTCGGCGTAGTGCGCCTCCAGATCCGCCGCAAAGGCCGCCGCAAAGGCCGCCGCCACCTCGGCCAAGCGGATCATGACTTGTCGTTCCACCGCAGCACGAACGACTCTAGCAATTGCCCCTGGCGCTCGCGCGCCTGGGCGCTGGTCACATCGGTCAGTGGGCATAGCGGGCGGTGGTGGCAGGGCTGACATGGCCGAGGATGCCCTGAAGCTCGCGCAAATCCACGCCCAGTTCCAGCATATGGGTCGAGAACAGGTGGCGCAGCGAATGCACGGTAATGCGCAGCCCGATCCCGCAGTTGGACACGGCGGCACGCATCGCCGCCTGAACCCCACCGGCGTGCATCGGCGTGCGCGCGGCGCACATAAGCGGCGCCCCGCCGCGCGGATTCGGGAACAGCAAGCGCGGGTTCTCATGGGTCTTCCGGCACTTTCGAAACGTGTGCAACAGCGGCTTGGTGATGGGCACATAGCGATCTTTGTTGCCCTTGCCGCCGCGGACGTGGATGCGCATGCGCTGCCCATCGATATCCCCGACCTGCAACGCCAATCCCTCGCCGAGGCGCAATCCGGTGCTGTAAAGGGTCACGAAGAATACCCGGTAGCGCAGCTTGTAGACCGAGCCGAGCAGGCGGTGGGTCTGCTCGCGGGTGAGCACATCGGGCAACCGCTCTGGCCGCGGCGGC
>JANQFI010000425.1 GCA_028277905.1 Chromatiaceae bacterium
CCGAGTGGGGCTGGGGCGATGTCGGTTCGACAGGCCGCAGGCGCGGGCAAACGGCGGCTTGCCTCCAGAACCGCTCGGCATAGCTCGGCGGGCGGCATAGACCGCGAAGCTCAACGCGATCCATCCCCAAGCCTACCTCGCCGACGTCCTGACCCGGCTCGTCCATCGCCACCCCGCCAGCCGGATCGACGACCTCATGCCCTGGGCCTACCCCCAAGCCCACCCCGTGGCCTGAGAACATCGCTCTGATGTCCGCAGTCAAGGGGGAAGGCAGCATTCTGGGTTCGCGGGTTTTTGGGCCACGTTTGCTCGACGGGATCGCGCATGGGTGGAGATGAAGCCTGAAGGACGTCGGTGATCAAGCTCTGATGCGCGGATCGTCAACCGCATGTCCGAGATGCGTCCCGGGGCTGGCCCTGTCTTACGTCGGGCGTCGGCAACGAAGGCGCCGGCCACCAAGCGTCTGTCGGGCGTTCCCCTGCCGCGGCTCCATCCCCACGCATGCGCGACGGGGTGCGGGGCTGCGCCTGGATGTCAGCTCATGCAGGCCGCGCCTCCCGCGCAACCGCCCACATGAAGCCGACCAGCTCGCGCGCAATCGCCGTGCACACCACCGTCGTCCGCTTGCCCCGCCCGACGAGCGCCCGGTAGCGGGCGGTGAGCCGCGTCTGCGCCTTCCAGGCGATCTCGCGGACCTTGGGCGGGACCGCCTCGAGCATGTAGAGTTTGCGCTTGCCGATCTTGGGCGCGAACCGGTAGGTCCACGCACTCTCGACCAGCATGTGCCGGACCCGGCGGTTGCCAGCCTTGGTGATGCCGCCGCGCCGCACGGTGTCGCCGGTGGAGCGCTCGCTCGGCACCAGGCCGAGGTAGCCCATGAGCTGCCGCGGGTTGTCGAAGCGGCCGACGTCGCCGACCTCACTGACGAAAGTCGCCGCCACGATCAGGTCGATGCCGCGCAAGGCGCGAAGCGCCTCGACGACCGGGGCAAGCGACCAGGCCGGCAGGAACTCTTCGATCGCGCGCTCCAACCGCTCGACCCGTTCCTTGGCCAGCCGGACCGCTTCCAGCGATTCCTGCAGCACGATTTGATGCGCCGGATGCTCGAACCGCTGCTCCTGCAGCCAGCGCAGGTAGCGCATGCTCCAGGCCTTCTTGCGCGGATAGTGCCGGCCATGCTTGAGCATGAAGGCGCTGACCTGCTGCTTGTGGACGCGGAGTGTCTCGACTGCCGCCGAACGGGCACGCACCAGGTCGCGGATGGCTTCGTGGCCTTCGTCCGGCACCCAGACCGCCGTGAGTTCGTCAGCGCGCAGCAACTTGGCGAGCGCAACCGCATCGCGTCGGTTGGTCTTGACCCGCTCGCCGGGCCTGCGCGGGATCAGCGACGGTGCCACGACCATGCACGCCTGACCCAGCGTGGTGATCAGCCGGTGGAGCCCGTACCCCGTCGGCCCCGCCTCGTAGCAGAACTGCACGCGCCCGTACTTGTCGGCCAGCCGCCGCACGACCCGGGTCATGCTCGCGGGCGAGGCGTCGACTTCGCCGAGATACCGCACCTCGCCGCCGCGCTTGCCGTCCGCAATCGCGATCGCGTTCCGTTCCTTCGCAACGTCGATCCCAACGTACGCGCTGCTATGCTCGCCCACGGCTCGTCCTCCTGGGCTGAGGCTCGGCTCGGCCCATCCGAGCAACCCTCGCCACGACCAGCGTAGGGCGAGCCGCCTCCATCCACAGCGGACATACGGTCTTACG
>JANQFI010000477.1 GCA_028277905.1 Chromatiaceae bacterium
CTGATATGCTGCGCCAATACGCTCCCATGCCCAGTCTGCGCCACAATAGCGGATCTTGGTGACGGTGTCTTCGACGCTGGCTATCGAAGCTCTGGTCATAGGCTCGTCACTTCGGGTCCCCGGCGGGGCCGCGTCCCGGCGGCTTGTGCACCAGCAACCGCGACGAGTTGGCGAGTATGCCGAGGGTGTGGACGATGTGGATCAGGCCGCCCATGGCGGGGCTGAGCAGGCCGGCAGCACCGAAGACGATGCCGATGAGGTCGGTGCCGACGGCGAGGTAGTAGTTCTGGTCGGCGGTGCGCAGGGTGGCGCGCGAGAGCTCGCGCAGGGCAACGAGCTTATGGATGTCGCTGTCGGCGAGCGCGATGTCGGCGACCTCGATGGCGACCTCGGAGCCGCCCGCGCCCATGGCGATGCCGATGTCGGCGTCGGAGAGCGCGAGGGCGTCGTTGACGCCGTCGCCGATCATGACGATACCGCAGTGGGCGGGTTGCGGTGGGGGCGCGCCTCCCAGCTCGGGTTGGGCTCCGCTACCGTCGGCAGCCAGGCGACCGTCCGCAGCCAGCTCGGCGCGCAATGTCGCGACGGTGCGCGCCTTCTCCTCGGGCAGCAGCTCGGCATGACAGGCGTCGAGGCCGAGATTGTCGGCGAGCCCTTGGGCGACGCTCTGCTCGTCGCCGGAGATCAACAGGATGCGGCGGACACCGTCGGCGCGCAGCCGCGCCAGGGTCTCGCGGGTGCCGTCGCGCAGTCGGTGGCGGACGCCGAGCAGGCCGAGCAGCTTGCCGTCTAGGGCGACGTAGACTGCGGTGAGCCCGACTTGATGCAGCTCCGCCGCCGCGCGGTCCTGGTGGCCGACGCCGATCTGGTTGTCGTCCATGAGGCGGCGGTTGCCGATGAGCACGCAGCGACCTTCTACGTCGGCGCGAACGCCATGGCCCAGGATGTGCTCGCTGCTGCCGTGCTTGCGGGGCTGGATGCCGAGGGATGTCGCATGGCCGACGATGGCATGGGCCAGCGCGTGCGGGTTGTGCTGCTCCGCCGAGGCGGCCCAGTAGAGCATCTCCCGTGGATCCTTGGCGATGACCTCCGCGACCTCGGGCTCCTCTGTCGTGAGCGTGCCGGTCTTGTCGAAGCACCAGGTGTCGGCCTGCGCCAATTGCTCTAGATAGACGCCGCCCTTGACCAGCATGCGCTGGCGCGCGGCCCTGTGGATGGCGGCGCTCACCGCGGTCGATGCGGCGAGGATGGTCGAGCAGGGGCAGGACATCACCAGCATCACCGTAAAGGCGCGGCCGATGCTCTGGGTCAACACCAAGGTGCCGAGGGTCATCCACGCGCCGAGCTTCAAGAGTCGCGCGGCCAATTCGTCGGCGCGTTGCTCCAGCGGCGATTGCTGCGACAGTGATGCGTCCACAAGCGCGGCGACACGGGCCAGGTAGGTCTCATCGCCGACGGAATCGGCACGCACCTGGAGCATGCCCCGCTCCAGCAGACTGCCGGCGTAGACCTTGGCGCCGATCGTCTTGTACATGGGCTCGGCGCGGCCAGTGATGGCCGCCTCGCTCAGCTCGGCCTCGCCTTGGACGATCTCGCCGTCCACGGGTACCTTCTCGCCGGTGCGGAGGACGACGACGGTGCCCCGGCTCAGCTCGGCCAGGGGCACTTGCACCTCGGCGTCGTCCACCAGCACCCAGGTGTCCTTGACCGATAGGGCCAACATCTTGCGGATCTCGCGCCGGGAGCGTCCGGCCACCCACTGCTCCAGCAGCCGGCCCCCGCTCAGCACGTAGATGATCTCGAACGCGGTCAGCGCCTCGCCGAAGCCGATGGCGAGCAAGAGCGAGAAGGCGAGGAACTGATGGATGGTGAAGCGCCTCTCGTGCACCGTCTCTCGCCAAGCGTCGCGGAGCAGCGGGATGGCGGCGACCATGGCGACGACGCCGGTGAGGCTCAGTGCGCCAGCGGCTACCGGGCGCTTGAGCAGGTACTCGCGGACCAGCACGTAGCCCAGATAGCCTGTCAGCAGCAGGAAGCCGCCGATGCGAGCCCACCAGGGGGCGACGCTCGGGGCCGGATCCTGGCTCGCGTGCCGGCCATGGGCGGCTTGGTCGACGCCGCAGGCCTCGCAGGCGGCCCTGTCGGCGGGCTCGTTGAGCAGCGCGTCGGCCTGTCTGCCCATCTGGGCGCCGCGCTTGGCGAGCCAGCGTACCGTATAGGCCAGTAGACGCGTGCGGGCGGTCTCAGGGCAAATCCGCGCTTGGAGCCGGGTCGAGAGCCAGGCCTCGATGTCGGGTCGCAGCGCGAGCTCCGGGGGCCAACTGGCGGTGAGTGAGCCGCAGCGGACATTGGTGTCGATGCCCAGCACGCCGGGCTGTTGCTGCAGCTCCTGGGTCAGGGTTTCCGCCAGCGCCTGATCGTGCAGGAGCCCAGGGATGTGCACCCGCAGACGACCCGGGAGGCTGTGACGGATGACGAGCATGCTTGCGGCTGGGTCCAAGTCGGCACCTCACATCGGGGTGCTAAGGCGATTTCTGTCAACAAACACACCGCCTGGCTTGTCTTCTCGCCCGCCTGCTTTGTCGCGGCAACGCGCACATAGAACGCCTATGCACGCGCTGCCGCTTCGCGAAGGCGGGCGAGAATCCTGCGCCGTTCGGTCTGTTTGTTTCCGGCAATCGCCTAATGTCTTCTGACACCGGCCAGCGCAGGTGGTTGCCGGCATGCGCCGGACGGATCGCGTGGAAGCGGGACACTTGGCCGACCGGTGCCTACTGGAAGACCTACCGGAAGACCTAGGTGCCCGCCGATCGGCGGAGACGCCGCAGCCGGCGCCTCCCGAGGCATCGAGCGCGTCGCTCAGAACTCCGCCACGGCGCGCAGTCCGAAGATCCAGCCGTCCGGATTATCCTGGAACGGACCCTCCACCATCGGCGGCTCGACCTTCTTCAGGTTGTCATCCATGTACTGGATGTCTGCGGTGATGGAGAAATGCTCATTCAGCACGGCCCGGTAATAGGCCTCGAAGACATTGGTGCGCTTGACGTCGGTGTTGCCGCCCTCGAGGTAGGCATAGCCGAGGCCGATGTTGTCGTCGGGTCGCTTCCAGGCGTTGCCGGTGATATTGAGGCCGCCCGAATACAGTGCGTCGTAATCGACGGCGGCATCCGTATTCTGCCAGCCCAGGCGCAGGAACAGGCCGAAGGACTCGCCGATCGCCTGGTCGAAGGACAGCCCCCATCCGAGCAGTGCTTCTTCATCGCCAGGCACCTCCACCAGCTCGCGGCCGTCCACGAGCACGAGGTCCTGTTCGACGTCGGGGTCCGGATCCGGCTCGACGAAGGTCGAGGGCGCGGAGAACTTGCTGCTGGTGCCGGCGATATTCACGCGGTAGTTGCCCGTGCCGAGCTTGAACTCCGGATGCCAGCCAAGCTGGACGCCCCAGAAGTTGAAGTTGTTGCCCTCGTCGTTCTCGTTGATGTTCATGCCGACGGCCTGTGCCGAGAACGAGGAACCGATCTCGGCCTCGAGCACGATACCAGCGTCGTAGGACGGCAGGTTGTAGTTACCGGCGTTCACGAAGACCTCGTTCATGAACTGGGTGTACTCGTCGTTGGCATACTCATTGACGTCCAGGTAGCTCGTGGAATCGATGATGCCGAAGGTGCCCGCGATGTTGCTGTCGTTCTGCAGTTCGAAGTTGTGCCGATACCAGGCCTGCAGCAGGTAGTCGCGCGAGCTGCCATTGATGTCTTTCACATCGTCTTCCAAATCCGCGGCCCAAGGGGCAAGACGCCATGGCGATACCTCGTTCAGCGCGTTGTCCACCGCCCAGCCGAGCGCGATAAAGAACTGGTCGTTGTCGGTGGCGTTGTATTCGAGCTCGATCTGCACCGGCAGGCCGCCCCGGCACTGGTTGTCGAACTTGTCGAAGTCGGTGTTGTACTCGACCGGATCCGTGTCCTCGATGGGTTGGCCGAAGTCCTCCGACGGCAGCAAGGCGGAGACGTCTTGGCATTGGCCCCCGGCCGCGATCACGCCGCCGATAGAGAATTGCTCGGTGACGTCGAATGCCTGGGCCGCGTTGGCGCCGACGAGCAGCGCGATGGCGCTTGCAAGTTGCTTGGTCTTCATGTCGTTGCTTCTCGGTGCAGTCTGTTGCAAAAAAGATGCATCTGACAGCGAGTGCGACTGTCAGGCCCAAGTGTAGTGCAAAAGACTCGCATTTGCACCGAAATTTTACAAAAGCAAGACACTGTTGGGTTTTGTCTGCGCCCTATCAATTCGAGGCCGCCCCTACCCTCCTGCGCGGAGGAGGTCTCGGTTGGGCGGCCAGTGGCGTCAGTTGGTCGCCGAACACCGAAGCCACAGAGGCGCAACCCTGGCTGCCGGCGCGCCGGCGGCGCAACTGCCCACTGGCCTGTCGTCCGCCGATGCCGCGCCTGTTGCGAATCTGATGCGCCAGGTGTCCGGTGTCTTGGGTATCCAACAGTGTGGCCGCTGCGCGTCGCGCTGCGAGGCGATCGCCGGGCAAGAACAGACCGAACGGCTTAGGATTCTCCTTCGCCTTAGGCGATTGCCGGAAACAAACAGACCGAATGGCGCAGGATTTTCGCTCGCCTTCAAGGAGCGGCAGCGGGCGCGTAGTCGAGCCCTGTGCCCGCTGCCGCGACGCAGAAGGCGGGCG
>JANQFI010000194.1 GCA_028277905.1 Chromatiaceae bacterium
AGCTTCAATGAGGCCGCGGCGCAATGGCCGCGGAAATCAGGCGTCCCCGGCGAAGTAGTCGCCGAGCGCCTAGCTTCAATGAGGCCGCGGCGCAATGGCCGCGGAAATACAGTCACAAATTTATTACGCCACGCCTCTCCCCCCGCTTCAATGAGGCCGCGGCGCAATGGCCGCGGAAATGGACCTTTCGTCGCGGCGCTGGAACCGCAGCCTCTAGCTTCAATGAGGCCGCGGCGCAATGGCCGCGGAAATTGGAGCTGGTGCGCGGCATCCCGCGGGTGCCGCCGCAGCTTCAATGAGGCCGCGGCGCAATGGCCGCGGAAATATGTGCACGAGGCCGCCGAGCAGCTCGGCTTCCGCGCTTCAATGAGGCCGCGGCGCAATGGCCGCGGAAATATATGGAACCTTATGGTCAGGTGTAGCTCTGATTGAGCTTCAATGAGGCCGCGGCGCAATGGCCGGGGAAATATTGTGCCACTGGCGGATTTCGGGGAACACAGAGAAGGCTTCAATGAGGCCGCGGCGCAATGGCCGCGGAAATATACTTATCGTAGAATTCTGCAACAGCGCCAGCATGCTTCAATGAGGCCGCGGCGCAATGGCCGCGGAAATCTACGACCGCGTGTTGTGGCGCACGACGTATCAGGAGCTTCAATGAGGCCGCGGCGCAATGGCCGCGGAAATCAGGCGGAGCATATAAGGAGGCGCGTGCGCGCGTAGGCTTCAATGAGGCCGCGGCGCAATGGCCGCGGAAATTGGGGTGCAAACGGTGGGAGAGTGAGGGCTATCCACTGCTTCAATGAGGCCGCGGCGCAATGGCCGCGGAAATAGGTCGAGACCGAGACCGAGACCGAGACCGGGATAGACTAGCTTCAATGAGGCCGCGGCGCAATGGCCGCGGAAATCCCGGGGGATCGCTATCTCCAACCCCCGTCCAGGGGGCTTCAATGAGGCCGCGGCGCAATGGCCGCGGAAATAGGCTGCCGCCAAGGCCGGGCGAGACCTCCCGACTCAGCTTCAATGAGGCCGCGGCGCAATGGCCGCGGAAATGCGCCTTGGCACTCCCCAGCCTAGGAGACACAAAATGCTTCAATGAGGCCGCGGCGCAATGGCCGCGGAAATCGTTGAGTGCCCGCGCCTTGGCACTCCCTAACCAGGGCTTCAATGAGGCCGCGGCGCAATGGCCGCGGAAATTGCGAGTTCCAGCGCAGCTACACTCTCGGAAAACTGCTTCAATGAGGCCGCGGCGCAATGGCCGCGGAAATCTATTGTCACCGCCAGGCCATGACCTACCGCCTCCCGCTTCAATGAGGCCGCGGCGCAATGGCCGCGGAAATTCCCTTCCACAATCAACCACCTGCTCTACTTCGCCACGCTTCAATGAGGCCGCGGCGCAATGGCCGCGGAAATAGGATGACCTGCCTGATGTAGCCTTCCTTGGCTTCGGGCTTCAATGAGGCCGCGGCGCAGTGGCCGCGGAAATAGGCGCGTATCCATCCATCCCAGCACCGTGGGTGTTGCTTCAATGAGGCCGCGGCGCAATGGCCGCGGAAATAGATGCGGCAGAAATTCAGCGCCACAGGCTGTGGTGCTTCAATGAGGCCGCGGCGCAATGGCCGCGGAAATCTTCAACGAACGCCAACTAACAGAGCTGGTCCAGGCGCTTCAATGAGGCCGCGGCGCAATGGCCGCGGAAATTCTACGGAATGGGGCGAAGGTTTTTGGGCACCTCGTTGCTTCAATGAGGCCGCGGCGCAATGGCCGCGGAAATATCGACGGCTCAACCCGACACTGAGCCCGCACTGCCGCTTCAATGAGGCCGCGGCGCAATGGCCGCGGAAATCCGGCGACGGGTAGGAGGTGAGAAATGAATAGCGGCGCTTCAATGAGGCCGCGGCGCAATGGCCGCGGAAATACACAGACGTTCAAGCAATTACGGCTGCTCGTCTTGGCTTCAATGAGGCCGCGGCGCAATGGCCGCGGAAATCCAGGCAAGTGCTTGTTTTGCAAGGGAGCCGAGGAAAGCTTCAATGAGGCCGCGGCGCAATGGCCGCGGAAATGGCTCAGCTTGCTCGCTGCGCGTCGGCTCGGCAATCGCTTCAATGAGGCCGCGGCGCAATGGCCGCGGAAATCACGGAAGTATGTAGGCACCTCGGCATTGAGATCGAGCTTCAATGAGGCCGCGGCGCAATGGCCGCGGAAATAAGGCGCCTGAGAAAGGGCAGAACGTTACCGCTGAGCTTCAATGAGGCCGCGGCGCAATGGCCGCGGAAATCTCTCACCCGCTGCCATACATGTGAAAAAACATCACGCTTCAATGAGGCCGCGGCGCAATGGCCGCGGAAATACGCTCGCGGAGAAACTGTTCGTGGCTGTTCGTGGAGCTTCAATGAGGCCGCGGCGCAATGGCCGCGGAAATCCTCCTCTTCCCAGGAGTCCGCGAACTCGCGGACCTGCTTCAATGAGGCCGCGGCGCAATGGCCGCGGAAATTGTCTCTACATATCCACCAGCTCCGAGCATCGACTTGCTTCAATGAGGCCGCGGCGCAATGGCCGCGGAAATCCCCACGGTTCTACGAACAAAAGGAACGTGGGTTCCTGCTTCAATGAGGCCGCGGCGCAATGGCCGCGGAAATAGCGCAGGTGCGAAACGCCATGGTGGCCGCGTTTGCGCTTCAATGAGGCCGCGGCGCAATGGCCGCGGAAATGCCGATCTTGGGATCGACAGCGTGCGGGTCCAGACGATGCTTCAATGAGGCCGCGGCGCAATGGCCGCGGAAATATCCGTGCAGCTAACACTAGCTAGCAGATTTCCTCACGCTTCAATGAGGCCGCGGCGCAATGGCCGCGGAAATTGTGAGGAAACCCACGAACTAACATGTGTTCCTGTGGCTTCAATGAGGCCGCGGCGCAATGGCCGCGGAAATCGTGGTGGTGGGGGGTGGTCATAGTCTTCTCCTGCCCTGCTTCAATGAGGCCGCGGCGCAATGGCCGCGGAAATCGGCGCGGACCCAGGAAGAACAGCAGATTGCCGATGCGCTTCAATGAGGCCGCGGCGCAATGGCCGCGGAAATGCATGCGTTCCAGCATGGGCGGGCAAGGTTGGCTGAAGCTTCAATGAGGCCGCGGCGCAATGGCCGCGGAAATATCGCATTGCGCGATATGTTGTGGCGCGCGGAGGTTGCTTCAATGAGGCCGCGGCGCAATGGCCGCGGAAATCCAGGAGGGAGGCGATCGGGTCGTCGCCGCCCCGGTGCTTCAATGAGGCCGCGGCGCAATGGCCGCGGAAATTAGCCGACGACATTCCTGACGAGCGGGCCGAGCCGGCTTCAATGAGGCCGCGGCGCAATGGCCGCGGAAATGCAGCGCATCGCTAAATACTCAGCTTAGACCCACTAGCTTCAATGAGGCCGCGGCGCAATGGCCGCGGAAATTTCTGGCTTGTCCTATCCCATGTCGCGGTTGCCCGCGCTTCAATGAGGCCGCGGCGCAATGGCCGCGGAAATGGCTGAGCTACGCCGAGTCAAAACTTGGACCGCCATGCTTCAATGAGGCCGCGGCGCAATGGCCGCGGAAATGGGGATGCCGGGTCGCCCGTGCAAGCTAACAACAGGCTTCAATGAGGCCGCGGCGCAATGGCCGCGGAAATCTGAAGCCGCCGCCGGAACCGTCGCTGAAGCCGCCGCTGCTTCAATGAGGCCGCGGCGCAATGGCCGCGGAAATCACCATCATCCTTTTTTCGCGAGCGTCTACTACCAGTGCTTCAATGAGGCCGCGGCGCAATGGCCGCGGAAATAACGCTGAAAGCTGGTGCGACGGTGTACAACACCAGGCTTCAATGAGGCCGCGGCGCAATGGCCGCGGAAATTTGCATAATTGATGTTTTTTCGCGCGGTCGGCAAGTGCTTCAATGAGGCCGCGGCGCAATGGCCGCGGAAATCGGTGGGACAAGGAGAAACGACGATTCTTCTATCAGGCTTCAATGAGGCCGCGGCGCAATGGCCGCGGAAATGTGCAGGGGCCAGACCCACGTTACAAAAAAGGCACGGCTTCAATGAGGCCGCGGCGCAATGGCCGCGGAAATCGCGAGGCGCTTGTGGGGATGGACGCCCCAGCTAGGGCTTCAATGAGGCCGCGGCGCAATGGCCGCGGAAATGAAGCAGTGACTACGTACAAACGATCCAAAACACTGCTTCAATGAGGCCGCGGCGCAATGGCCGCGGAAATGGTCTCGGGGCGCTGTTGCGTTGGAATACGGAGCAGCTTCAATGAGGCCGCGGCGCAATGGCCGCGGAAATGCAGTTGCCCGAGATGTTCGCGCACGAAATTCCCAACGCTTCAATGAGGCCGCGGCGCAATGGCCGCGGAAATCGCTTCCTCTTCCGTGAGGAAGATGGCTGGGCGGCTGCTTCAATGAGGCCGCGGCGCAATGGCCGCGGAAATCTGACTTTAGTCGGCGACTCGACTCCCATCGACTCGCTTCAATGAGGCCGCGGCGCAATGGCCGCGGAAATTTGCCCTTGGGGAGCTTTCAGCACGCTCACAAGTCCGCTTCAATGAGGCCGCGGCGCAATGGCCGCGGAAATTCACGCCCTTCGACGATGCACGACAGGCCTTGTGGTAGCTTCAATGAGGCCGCGGCGCAATGGCCGCGGAAATGTGGGCAGGTACCCGCATGATAATCTCCGTGAAAATGCTTCAATGAGGCCGCGGCGCAATGGCCGCGGAAATGCATGCATTCATTCACGGGCGCGCGACGCTCGCGGAGGCTTCAATGAGGCCGCGGCGCAATGGCCGCGGAAATTCTGAGGATCGTGCGCACCGGCCCTCTCACACAGACGCTTCAATGAGGCCGCGGCGCAATGGCCGCGGAAATCAGCTTGGTTGTCGGTTCAGCCTGTGCAGCACTCGCTAGGCTTCAATGAGGCCGCGGCGCAATGGCCGCGGAAATAAAGGGGTAATCGATCGCCGCTTGTGCAGCGGCAAAGGCTTCAATGAGGCCGCGGCGCAATGGCCGCGGAAATCGCAAAAGCGATAAGGAAAGCGCCCGAAAAAGGGCAGCTTCAATGAGGCCGCGGCGCAATGGCCGCGGAAATTCAACCGCGGTTACTGGCCGATGCGAGAAACAGGTTAGGCTTCAATGAGGCCGCGGCGCAATGGCCGCGGAAATGTCAAGGGCATTGGTCCCGTTAAGCGGGCGTCATGGGCTTCAATGAGGCCGCGGCGCAATGGCCGCGGAAATGCATGCATTCATTCACGGGCGCGCAACGTTGGCTGAAGCTTCAATGAGGCCGCGGCGCAATGGCCGCGGAAATATCGAGCTACCATCCCTTGCGCTCTCAATGGCGCCGCTTCAATGAGGCCGCGGCGCAATGGCCGCGGAAATGTTGAACAAGGGCATCAGGATCTCATCAGCCTCTCGCGGCTTCAATGAGGCCGCGGCGCAATGGCCGCGGAAATTACAACGGGATGCAGTACTGCACCCTGCGAGGGACCGCTTCAATGAGGCCGCGGCGCAATGGCCGCGGAAATGGAGCTGCTGGTCGAGATTGCGGCCTGGCCAGGCACCGCTTCAATGAGGCCGCGGCGCAATGGCCGCGGAAATGATATTGGGGTGGACTCACCCCCGCGGATCGTTATGCTTCAATGAGGCCGCGGCGCAATGGCCGCGGAAATCACCAAGAAGGCGGCCGTTGCAGCGGCCGTCGGTTTGCTTCAATGAGGCCGCGGCGCAATGGCCGCGGAAATGTTGTAAGAGAACCCCTATGCAAAACAAGCACTTGGCTTCAATGAGGCCGCGGCGCAATGGCCGCGGAAATGGGCATTGCCGAAAGGTGCTGCGAGGCATCGCAGCACGCTTCAATGAGGCCGCGGCGCAATGGCCGCGGAAATGGGTAGCACAGTCCGTGCGGCACGCAGCGGACAAGGCTTCAATGAGGCCGCGGCGCAATGGCCGCGGAAATCCGCCGTCAGTGTGGCTTCACCACAACCTGTGGCGCTGCTTCAATGAGGCCGCGGCGCAATGGCCGCGGAAATAGCGAGGAATCCCGTGGGGTGCCGACGGTGGGACAAAGCTTCAATGAGGCCGCGGCGCAATGGCCGCGGAAATCGAGGCAGAACTGATTGAACTGGAGTTTGAGGAGAGAGCTTCAATGAGGCCGCGGCGCAATGGCCGCGGAAATGAGAAAACCATGTACGTCAGTGCTAGTACCCCAGACGCTTCAATGAGGCCGCGGCGCAATGGCCGCGGAAATCTCGGACTGTCCGAGATTCCCTTCTCAACCGGTGGAGCTTCAATGAGGCCGCGGCGCAATGGCCGCGGAAATCCTTTGGGCTCGGCGGATCCTAAGAGGTCTCGCCAAGGCTTCAATGAGGCCGCGGCGCAATGGCCGCGGAAATCTACGACCGCGTGTTGTGGCGCACGACGTATTAGGAGCTTCAATGAGGCCGCGGCGCAATGGCCGCGGAAATGCGCCTTGGCACTCCCTAACTTAGGAGACGCAAGATGGCTTCAATGAGGCCGCGGCGCAATGGCCGCGGAAATGTCGAGGTTACCCAGCGCCGTGGCTAGAGCGCAAACGCTTCAATGAGGCCGCGGCGCAATGGCCGCGGAAATCAACCGGCAGCGCCCACCTCAACAAGATGAGGTTCCCGCTTCAATGAGGCCGCGGCGCAATGGCCGCGGAAATCGTCTCGTCATCATAGCCGCGCTCATCGCCCATCAGGCTTCAATGAGGCCGCGGCGCAATGGCCGCGGAAATGCTGGGATACCTTAGCTGATGTCCCTCCGAACGGAGAGCTTCAATGAGGCCGCGGCGCAATGGCCGCGGAAATGCACCCGCTGGCTGGGCTAGGCGGCTGAGCCGCTGCGCTTCAATGAGGCCGCGGCGCAATGGCCGCGGAAATCCGCTACATGGGGCCATGTCTACCCCACTGAGTTCCGCTTCAATGAGGCCGCGGCGCAATGGCCGCGGAAATCCAGGAGGCCACCACTATGACCACATCCCTGACTTCGCTTCAATGAGGCCGCGGCGCAATGGCCGCGGAAATCACCGAGCCCAAGCCGATGCTAGTCGCCCACAACATGCTTCAATGAGGCCGCGGCGCAATGGCCGCGGAAATCCGGCGACGGGTAGGAGGTGAGGAATGAATAGCGGCGCTTCAATGAGGCCGCGGCGCAATGGCCGCGGAAATAGCGCGCGGCCTATGGGCGAACCACCCATGATCTGCGCTTCAATGAGGCCGCGGCGCAATGGCCGCGGAAATCGGATCTCAGCCTGGTGTTCTGGCCGGCGGCCTTCCGGCTTCAATGAGGCCGCGGCGCAATGGCCGCGGAAATGACGGAACGGAGGTAGTGCCATGCCCACGCAGTTGCGCTTCAATGAGGCCGCGGCGCAATGGCCGCGGAAATAGGCCCGCGATGAGTGCCCGCGCCTTGGCACTCCTGCTTCAATGAGGCCGCGGCGCAATGGCCGCGGAAATCCCCCAGCCCTGACATCTTCACATCTTGCCTATTGGCTTCAATGAGGCCGCGGCGCAATGGCCGCGGAAATTGCTCGATGCCCGAGTTGGTTGACCTGGTGTGGGCCAGCTTCAATGAGGCCGCGGCGCAATGGCCGCGGAAATTGTTGTCGGTGGAAGGTCCACGCATTCGTCAGTGCTGCTTCAATGAGGCCGCGGCGCAATGGCCGCGGAAATCCAATCCACCTAGCGCGGTAATCTTGAGTCAGTCCAGAGCTTCAATGAGGCCGCGGCGCAATGGCCGCGGAAATGTGAGGACCAGGGGCTCAGGCATCGTTGATCGCCGCGCTTCAATGAGGCCGCGGCGCAATGGCCGCGGAAATACCTGGACCAACCCGCCTCATCGTCGGCGGGCTGGTGCTTCAATGAGGCCGCGGCGCAATGGCCGCGGAAATTGGGTAGAAGTAGAGAACGCAAACGGGTACACCGCATGGCTTCAATGAGGCCGCGGCGCAATGGCCGCGGAAATACCGAGAACTGCTCCAGCTCCAAGGCAAACCGTCGCTGCTTCAATGAGGCCGCGGCGCAATGGCCGCGGAAATCTCCCCTCTATGTAAGTAGCGAATCGCCGCCACCCGGCTTCAATGAGGCCGCGGCGCAATGGCCGCGGAAATCTCGACGTCTTCGGATGGACCGAAGAGACACCTGAGCTTCAATGAGGCCGCGGCGCAATGGCCGCGGAAATGGAGCTTTTCTCTCTTATACATATACAAGTAAGTATGCTTCAATGAGGCCGCGGCGCAATGGCCGCGGAAATCGGGCACTTTTGTTATTAAGGATAATCGTCGTGGTCGCTTCAATGAGGCCGCGGCGCAATGGCCGCGGAAATCGGTCTACGACGACACATTCCGAGAGCACCACATTTCGCTTCAATGAGGCCGCGGCGCAATGGCCGCGGAAATGCAAGGCATGAAGATGTCAGGGCTGGGGGATGGACGCTTCAATGAGGCCGCGGCGCAATGGCCGCGGAAATAACGGCAGCGTCACCAGCGGGATCTGGTTGATGTTGCTTCAATGAGGCCGCGGCGCAATGGCCGCGGAAATAGCGAGGAGCCCGTCTGGGTGTAAACGGTGGGAACGCTTCAATGAGGCCGCGGCGCAATGGCCGCGGAAATTATCCAACTGGAGTTCCATATTGCGTCTCCTAAGTCGCTTCAATGAGGCCGCGGCGCAATGGCCGCGGAAATCCTCACCAAGGACGGGGAGGCGGCGTGGGCTTGGCTGCTTCAATGAGGCCGCGGCGCAATGGCCGCGGAAATGCCACCGAGACGGTGGATGTTAGGCTCCGGCTCCGGCGCTTCAATGAGGCCGCGGCGCAATGGCCGCGGAAATACAAGCCCCGTTCGGAGTGACAATAAAAATGGAAGTGCTTCAATGAGGCCGCGGCGCAATGGCCGCGGAAATGCCAGGGTGCACGTTGCCGAGGTCTCGCCGCCCCTCAGCTTCAATGAGGCCGCGGCGCAATGGCCGCGGAAATGCCGACACGCTCCGGCGAGAGCGATAGATAGGTGATGCTTCAATGAGGCCGCGGCGCAATGGCCGCGGAAATCGGCACCAGCTTGAGCGGCTGCCGCTCCTCGTCGGTGCTTCAATGAGGCCGCGGCGCAATGGCCGCGGAAATCACCGGGTCGTGGCCGCCACTGCCGCCGTCGTAGTGCTTCAATGAGGCCGCGGCGCAATGGCCGCGGAAATCCGGCGGGCCACGGTCATGGCTCGGCGGCAGGACCGGCTTCAATGAGGCCGCGGCGCAATGGCCGCGGAAATCGCGGCGTCACGCCGACCACCCCCTATCGGTTCCGCGAGCTTCAATGAGGCCGCGGCGCAATGGCCGCGGAAATACCCTTGAGCTGTTAGCGCGTTTTTGCCCAAAAAGTGCTTCAATGAGGCCGCGGCGCAATGGCCGCGGAAATGCCGCGTTGCACGACGCTCCCGGCTGGACGGAGACCTGCTTCAATGAGGCCGCGGCGCAATGGCCGCGGAAATCGTGCTGCTCCACGTGGCCGCGGTCGCGCAGGTAGTGCTTCAATGAGGCCGCGGCGCAATGGCCGCGGAAATGGGAAAGCGGCACGCGTGCCGCTGCCGCCGCTGCTTGCTTCAATGAGGCCGCGGCGCAATGGCCGCGGAAATACCGCACCAATTGCAGTCTCGGCTTCGGTCATGTTGCTTCAATGAGGCCGCGGCGCAATGGCCGCGGAAATGATTTGGTCCGAGTGCCGCGGGGCCTCCTCGATCTCGCTTCAATGAGGCCGCGGCGCAATGGCCGCGGAAATGCCGGCGTCGCCGGCGTCGATCAGCGCGCGCGGGTCGCTTCAATGAGGCCGCGGCGCAATGGCCGCGGAAATGCAGGTCATCGACCCGGAGACCGTCGATGTCGGCCAGCTTCAATGAGGCCGCGGCGCAATGGCCGCGGAAATCCGGCGGCAGTGCACCAGTGAATACAAGCTGGAGCCGCTTCAATGAGGCCGCGGCGCAATGGCCGCGGAAATCGCTCGTGCGCTTGCTCGCGCCCTCGCGGCACCAGGGCTTCAATGAGGCCGCGGCGCAATGGCCGCGGAAATGGCCCGCACGCCAACCGCACGCTGTTTGACCGGCTGCTTCAATGAGGCCGCGGCGCAATGGCCGCGGAAATGCAGATACCATAGGGTACAATGCCGTTATCTACACCGCTTCAATGAGGCCGCGGCGCAATGGCCGCGGAAATTGGTGCAATTGGGTGCAACGGTGAACCTCGGCAACTAGCTTCAATGAGGCCGCGGCGCAATGGCCGCGGAAATGATCTATGAGGAGCATGGCCACAGTGTCGAGTTCGTGCTTCAATGAGGCCGCGGCGCAATGGCCGCGGAAATCAAGCTTGGCCTGGCCACCCACGCCAAGCAGCTCATGGCTTCAATGAGGCCGCGGCGCAATGGCCGCGGAAATGGCAACAAGTTCTACGAGCTTGCCAGCGGCAAAAGCGCTTCAATGAGGCCGCGGCGCAATGGCCGCGGAAATGATGGACCGGTGCATCGCCGCCCGCGCCGGCGGGCTGCTTCAATGAGGCTGCGGCGCAATGGCCGCGGAAATAGTATTCGTGTGCGCTGTACACCGGTTCCATCGACGGGCTTCAATGAGGCCGCGGCGCAATGGCCGCGGAAATCCCGGCGGAAGCACCGTCGTACAGGTTGACCTTCTCGCTTCAATGAGGCCGCGGCGCAATGGCCGCGGAAATGAACGATTTTGCCCTTCGGTCCATTCCGGTAGATTGGCTTCAATGAGGCCGCGGCGCAATGGCCGCGGAAATGCATCGGCGACCGAGCGGCCGAGTACAGCCCGTTGGCTTCAATGAGGCCGCGGCGCAATGGCCGCGGAAATCGAAGTGCTGGAGCGCAACGGCTACGCCAAGCGCGGGCTTCAATGAGGCCGCGGCGCAATGGCCGCGGAAATCGATGATGTAGGAGTCCGCGCTGCCGGTCAGCTCCAAGCTTCAATGAGGCCGCGGCGCAATGGCCGCGGAAATAGTTGGCGCGCTGCGCCGTGCGCGAGAGGGGTTTCCCGGCTTTTTGCGAGGGGTGAAGATACAGATGCGCATGGCGCGGGCCATCTTGCTAGATGCTGGCAACATCGTAGCACAAATGTTGGATTGTTAAAGATCTGTGTTTTGCGAGGCCTCACAGGGAATGGGGCGGCACTGGAGCCCTCGCAGCGGGGCGGCGGACTTATGACTGGAGACGGGGCACTAGCAGTAGGAAGTATAGTGCGACCGTGCGCGTTACAGGCTAGACGATGATCGGGGCTTGCTCAATGGGGGTGAATTCCGCCTTGCCGAGACTGACGACGTTAGGGGTCACGTGGTCGGCGTTACCAAAGTCGAGGAGCAGCACATGGTCCTCGGCGTGGTGGATGATGCCGTCGAGGAGGCTGACGAGCTCGGCGTGCTGTTGGCGCGTGAGGCGGCACTGGAACACGGAGAGTTGGAGCCATTCGCCGTAGCCTTTCATGAGCTTGAAGATGCGCCGCCAGCGGCGCTGGTCGGAGATGTCGTAGGCGACGATATAGAGTCGTTGGTCCATGATGATGCCTGGCGAGTTGTCCGTGTCGCATCAGAACTTGGGCCTGGGGTCTCCGCTACACCTGGATCGACAACGCAATCGGAGCACGGCTTGGACGCTGGGTCGGGGCCTATGTGGCCTATGGCCTTGAGCACGCTGGTCCGCGAAGGACATTGGTGTCCTGACGATCTTCGAGATCGGGTTCAGCATGACGGATAACTTGCAGCAGCATCCACTCAGCGTGGGGTGAACTGCGGGAAGTGGTCCAACTCGTCGTCCAGGTGCCGTGCGAACAGTCTTGCCTGCACTTGAAGCAGGCGCCGGTAGCTGAGCCTGTAGCCGAGCAGTGGGTGTGTGACCTCCTGGCTCAGGCGGCGCTCGAAGGTGGCGATGAAGCGCTTGCGCCCGTCGGGGTGGAGGGCGACGCTGCCGGCGGCTTGGATGAAGTCGGTCGGGCGCACTTCGCCGTTGTTGATCGCCTGGAGGACGACAGAGTCCGCGAGCAGGGGGCGGTAGGGCTCCATCATGTCCAACGACAGGGCAGGGCGGCCATACCTAGGCTGGTGGTAGTAGCCGAGGTAGGGGTCCAGGCCGATGGCGGACAGGATATTGGTCCAAGTGCGCGTCAGCAGACCGTATGCATAGGAAAGCAGGGCGTTGACCGGGTCCGTTGGCGGGCGCCGGTTGCGCTTGCGAAAATCGAACGTCAGCGAAGCGCTGTCGCCCGGCGCGCGGATGAGGTTGGCAAATTGTCCGAAGTAGCGGGCCGCGGCGCTGCCTTCGATGCCGAGCAATGCGCCCAGATCGCCGGCCTTCTGCGCGCGGCGGATGTCGCTGTTGAGGTCTTCCAGCAGTGCAGGCGGGGCGCCGCCGTCGGCCTTCCAGTTGCGGCGCAGCAGGGTGCGCGCGTTCTTGATCTTGGCCTCGACCAGGGTCTTGGCGAGCCGCAGGCAGAAGGCCTGGTCGTCGGCGGCCCGAAACTGCGCCCGCCGTAGCTCGATGTTCTTGTGCCCGGTGCCGATGGTATGGCCCATGAGCCAGCCCCCATGGCTGTGCCAACTGATGGGGATGTTGCGCGACATCAGCTCCTGCATGGCCGGTGTGGTGACGTAGACGTTCCCGAATAGGGCGAGCTGCGAGACGTCGATGAGGCGTACCTCCTGCACCTTTTTGTCGTCGATGAAGATCTCGAGCCGCTCGCCAGATTTGCTCACCTTGGCGTGCCAGGCCTGCACATAGAGGGGCAGGGCGGTATCGAGCCCGACGGCAAGCGGGCGGGGTGCAATGTCGGCACCGCGGAAGAAGGCGGTCTCGTCCGGCAGACAGATGCCGACGAGCGAGCAACGGGGACACTTGGGGCTGTCTTCCAGCGGCGGCGGGATCTGCCCTCCGGCCGCCACGAAGCGCAGCCCATCGATGGTCTGCTTGGTCAGCGCGTGCAGCTCGTCGTCAAGGGTGACGCGCACGCGCTCGCGGCTACCGGCGTAGTAGATGACGCCTTCGGTGCAGGTGTAGCCGTGCTCGGCGAGGATGACGCCCTGGACGCAGAGCTGCACCCGCTCAGGGTCGTAGGCGCCGCGAGGCACGTGGGGGCGCTTGCCGCGCTTGTAGTCCACGGGCGTCACGGTGTTGCCGCTGCCCTCGATCAGGTCCATGCGGGCGATCAGCCCCAGACGGTTCGACGACAACTGGATGGAACGGGCGTGTATCTTCTCCGCGCCCTCGTCCTTGGCGGTCTCGCCTTTGGCTCTGTCCTTCTCCGGCGGCGGCAGCTTGCCGCCGGGCCGGTCGACGCGACGGTGCACCCAACGGCCCTCGACAGTGTCCGCGGAGTCGTCCCATTCGCCCTGGACCCATTCCAGGTAGGCCAGGCGCGGACAGTAGCAGTACTCGTTGATCATCCGTGCCGGCAGCAATGGCACGTCGTTGTGGAGCTCGGGAAAGGGGAGCTCGAGATCCTGTTGGCCGGTTGTGGATGCGTCGCCCATGAATCATCTCCCAATGCCTTGATGTCGGGTCAGTCCTCGGGGCAGCTTGGCGGACGCCTTCCTCGCCGGTACCCCGTCGTGTACAAGATGGAGTATAGCTAGGATTTTGGGCAAAGCGAGACGGGGCACACGTGCCTGGATGCGGCGCGCATGATGGAAGACCCTGCGGCATTTTGCTACGCCATCCTGGCTACCTGTCTTCGTCTACGGCCCTGAACAGGCCGAGTCCGAAGTGGCTGCCGTAGCCGAGGCAGATCGGCCCCTGTACAGGCTTGGCGAAGCGCAGTCGCAGCGGAGAGCCGAAGTTCACCGGAGGTGCGGGGCCGTTGCCCCGCACTCGTATGAAATGCCTTAGACGATTCAGTTCGACGTCAGCCGCGGCGGGCTGTTCACCTGAACCGGATTCTCCTGGCGCGAGCAGCCGGATATCGGCAACATGCCCAAGATGGGCCATCGGCTCAATGCCCACGTCTGTAGCGCATCGCCGGACCATGAGCTCCGCCCGGATCTGCCCATCGAGACTATTCTTGCCGCGCGGTTTCAGGTAGCGTGGAGCAACGAACGGCGTCCAACTCACCCATTCACGAGCGCCCTCGCTCGGGCCGAGCAGCGCGCCGACCCGTCGGCCCAGCTCATCTGGCAGGCGGCGAAGGTCCTCAAGCCTTCCCGCGGCCTCCAGCGCGACTTTCAGCTCCCCGACGCCGCCTTTCGTGTACGTGCCGCGCACGGCACGGATAGCCTTCTGCGCATCCTGATCCAGCCCCATGCGCGCCCAGATGAGGATGTGCTCGATGTGACCGTCGCCGTCCAGGTCGAGCGGCAGAATGTGGGCGTGCTCATGTGAGCCGGTTAGAGGCTTGCCATTTACGTCGCATCCGGACAGCACCCGTGAATAGCCGGTGAACCGCTTGACGGCCAGTCCCAACTGCTTGTGCAGCATCTCGGCCTGCGGAAGGGTTCGCGTCACCGGCGGCAGGGCATGGTCGTTGCCGCTGTCGGTTGCCAGCGACAGCAGCATGCATTCTACGGGTGCCACCCGCTGGGACGCGGAGCGCGGGCGTGGCGAGGACGGTTCTAACAGGTCAACCGGACGCCAGTAGAAGACTCGGCGACTGCCCGGCGGTTGGCTCCAGCCGTACTGGCGCAGCCAGCTGGTGTCCGCTTGCAGGCAGGCGAGCAGGTCGGGTGGGTAGGGCATCAACGCCTTGGCCTGTTTCTCGCGCAGGGCCTTGGTGAGCCGTTTACTAGGTGGCGGTTGGAGCGGCGCGAGGGCCGCGGCAACCGCTGTCTCGCGCCAGCGGTCGTAATCCGTGGGCGCTTGAGGAGCCAACACGGCCACCTGCTCCCAACCGGTCCCAGGTGGTGCCAAATCCTGCTCTGCCACGCAATTCGGCACTGGGATCTCGTCATCGGGCGTGGCTAAGCGGGCTTCGATCCAGCTTTCAGACCGGCCGAGGTAACCTAGCCGCGCGACGAGCTCTGCCAATAGGGCGCTTTCATCAGTGGTCAGTACAAGATCCCAGATCACAGCGAGGGTGGCATCGTCGAGTCGGGCCCAGGTGTCAAAAACCAGGCTGGTGCGCTCACGGCCGCGGTCGAGGCTCGCCAGCGGCATGTAGTGGCGCGAATGTGTGCTTAGCCCTTCGGGCAGCCAATAGCTCGGCAGGGACGCCGACAGCTTGAGTATCAAATCGCGAGTGAGGGCGGGTGGCCGACTGGCCCATGGCGTGTCGAGGCCTGCCTCCCAGTCGAGCGTGTTGTAGCCTGCTGCGAGCAGCGCTCGCAGCAGGCGCCAGGGTGAGGGCGGCCATTCGACTTGACCTTCGTTGACGTGGTGGTCCGGCGGGGTGGCGTGATAGCGCCCCGCCGGGAAGCGGACAAGTATTGCGACCACGGATCAACCCCCGCTTGTGGTGGCCTCGCCGGCGCCTTTGTCTTCGTCGTCGCGCTTGGCCTTGATCTTGTCTGCGTAGACGGCCGAAGTGACGACCATGTCGTTGCGGCAGGCGCCGATCGCATCGCGCAGGTCGGGCAGAATCTCTGTATGCATGGGTAGCGAGAAGTCCGCCGGCCTACTGGCGCAGATGACCCTATCCTTGACGGTCAAGTCGCAAGCGGTGCGCAACCGTAAGCCCGCGTCGAGCAGAGCCCGGAGCTTGAACAGAGCCAGCAGGACCAGCATCCGCTCGACAGACTCGTCAAGACCGAAGCCGCGAATCTGCGCCAGGTCGAGGTTGACGTAGAGCGTCAGGCTTGCGGCCGTGTATTCATCGCGCGCGAAGGGCACATTGCCGAAACCGATCTTTGTGTCGCCTTGTGGGTTCACGTGATCGTTCTTCACACCCCCGGACGGCGCGACCTCGACGCCATCCGCTTCGATGAAGGCAGACAAGCTGCGTGCGACACGGAGTCGTCCTCCAGCGAGCTCTTTCTTGGCGAGAAACACCCCGTGCAGCAGGCTGCCGACGTCATACTTGAGCAGTACCTCGGCCAGCTTCCGGCGGTTGATCGGTCCCGTCTCCATGACGCCGAGCTCGCTCTGTAACTGGTGGAAGAACACCTTCTTCGAGTCCTCCAACAGGTACGGGCTATTCAAGCGATGGGACTCGAGGATGGTGTCGGTCAAGAAGCTGCCGTCCTTGCGGTTGATGCGCACGTGGGAGATGCCTTCCAGGTCTGTCTTCACATCCTGCCGGGCGTCGTCCCAAATCATAAGCTCCAATCGGTTGGCCATGCTCTGCGCACTCTCGACCAGCAGTGAATCGCCGTCTTTGGTGCGGTAGGTTGCGGCACCAAGCGCCGGGAAGCCGGTGGGCTGGAAGCGATGCCCTTGTACGGGCTCGAGCGGAATCGCGAAGAGCAGCCGATGAGTGGCGCCGAGGCGGTTGAGATCGATAGCCATGCGTCAGTCCTCCGTGGTGGCCTCGTTCCGAGCCGGATCGAGGCGGAAAAGAAAGCGGGTTGCGGTACGCTCGTCGATCGGAAAGGCAAGCGCTGCGGCCCACCGCCGGGCCGTCGATGCCGGTAGCGCGGCGGCGCGCACCGCGGTGCGAATGCCGCTTGCGCGCAGGCGCCGCAGTGCGATGTCGACGGCGCTGGCAGCATCGCCAGACGCCAGGCGGCGGAAGACGGCGGGATCGCTGCGTATATCGAGCACATTCGATGCTCCGCGACGGGCCGGCGGCAGTAGGGCGAGGCGCACCACGAGCCAGGCGTCGTCGGGGATTTCTCGATCAGGCGGCGGCTCGACGGCTGACGGGGATTCTCGCCATTGGCGTCGATCAATGGCCATCAGGGCGCGAGCGAGGGCCAGGGTATAGTCCAGGTCAACGGCGCCCGCGATCAGGGCTGCGAGATCCGCCGCCTGGGCGGAAACACCGAAGCCGGGTTGGAGGGGCAAACGGCGCTGACCGCGCTGCGCGCCCTCTACGAGGCGTCGTGCTACGAGGGCAATCGCATCGGCTTCGCCGCCGCGCCCCGCCATGACCACCTCGGGTCCGGTCAGCAGTTGGGTATTGCCCATGGTCCCCGACTGGGCGAAACGGTCGATTTGTCGACGGTCGAGAGGCAGCCAATGGCGGCGCAGGCTGTTCCACCAGCGCGCATCCGCACCTTCGAACGTGCCCTGTTGAAGCGCGAGCGCCAGGGCAAGGCGCAAGGCCGGCTTGCCGTCGTCCGCGGCTGCGATCCAATCTGGCCGGAGTGGCGGAATGGGACCAGCCTTGAATCCTGTGCCGGAAACCATGGCGCGCTCGATCGCTGCCAGCCCGAGGAGCACACGTTGCCAGCGGCACGGCTCGTCGGGATGCTGGCTGAGCGCCAGCAGGACATCACCGAGTTGGCGCTCCGCAATTGTCAACCGGGCCGGGGCATGTTGCGTCCGGGTCTCGCGTCGGAGCCGCGCGAGCCAAGCGTCCAGATCGTCCAGGCAACTGAGGCTGGCCACCGCCCGGTTCGGTACGCTGAAGCGTCCCAAGGGTACGGCAAGATTGGATTGTCCGTTGCGCTCGATGTACCCGTAACGCTGGAAAGCTCCGATTCCACGTGCCGTGCCGAGTCTGGCGATGGCGCGGGCCAGGTCCAGCGGTTCCCGGGCCGAGCGGGCGCCGAGTTGGGCGCGGCCTTCAGCGAGGAGGCGCTTCAACTCGTCGAGTCGCAGCGGACGGTCCCAGAGCGGCATCCATTGCTCGCCGCGAGGGCTCTCGTCCGAGTCGGCGGCGCTACCGTAACCGGCCCCACGGGCCGATAGCGTGAAGGGTGCTGCGGCGCGCACGGCTTGGCTTTCACCCAGTCGCCGGGTCGCGTGTGCAGCAAAAGGAATCACGCCTTCCAGCATCAGGATGAAATCCACCGGGTTGATCATGCTGTCGCCTTGAGGGCCATTGGCATTGTTTGCACCGCCAGCGCCAAAGGGCAGGAACTGACCGATCGGTGCCTGGTGCCGATACGCGGTGCTCGGGCGTGACCAGAGCGCAGCGCGCAGCCATTGCTCGGCGGGCGCACGCGGCACTCCGATGTGGGATTCCAAGTCGAAGATGTCGCCCAGGCGCTGCAGGAAGTTGTTGGTGAAGTCCAGCTTGCCGTCGGCACCACCTGTGCCGAGCAAGGCCGGATAGGTCGCGTTACCCTCCTCCGTCAGGACCAACGCCACGTCGATCCAATCCCGGTGTGCGCCGCGCCAGGTGAGCCGTAGGTTCGGAATCAGCTCGGCCTTGAGCTTCTTGAAGTGGCGCTCTGCCGCGGCGAGTCGCGCCTTGTATTCAGGTGCCTGGCGCAGGGCGTCGCGCTGGGCACGAGAGAGGCCCTTGACCTTGGTCTCATCTTTGATGAGACGGACGGCCTGATCGGCGTCCGCGATGTCCTCGAGCAGTGTCCGTGCCGCACCGATCCCAGTTCTTAGATTCGCAAAACGCTCTGCCTCGGAGTCCATGATCGGGTCAAGGCCTCGATCCTTGGTCGCGAAGAAACCCGAGCCACGGTTCCAGGGCGACAACATCGGCGTTGGCGCGTACCGGTGCAGGAAGAACTGCTCCAGCTGTTCGGCATCGAGCGAGGTCGCCAAGCCGAACCGCTCACTATTCCACCATCCCCGCGCCTCGGGATCAGCCTGCTCTGCAACGAGCCGCAGGACGCCGATGGCCTTCAGGTAGTGGGCAAGGGGCCTGGGTGCGCAGCCGTCGAAATGGTGAATATGGATCATTGCCGGTCCTCTTCTGCGAAACGCTCGATCCAGATGTCTGCGAGCGGCTCCCAGTCGGTGCGGTCGGCCGCCTCGAGCGCGGCTAGGTAGCGGTCCGTGTCAGCCCCCGGAGCCGGGGTCGGGTCGATTGCCGGCAACCCGAGCCGCCGGAGCAGCTCGGCGAGCAGCAACCGTGTCGCGCGTCCATTGAAGTCTGCAAACGGGTGGATGCTGAGGAGGCGCCCTTCGGCGAAGGCGAGCAGCTCCGGGAGACAGGCGTCACCGGTAGCCGCAACTGCATCGATGCGCGCTTGGAGCTCCCGGCAGTAGTCTCGCATCAAGATCGGAACCTGAAAGCCTGGCGGTGCCTGGTGATGGCTGACTCGGACGTTGATGCGTCGCCATTGGCCGGCGATGTCCGGGATCAGATCGGCGCAAATCGCAGTATGCAGATCCCGGATGAGCGCTTCGTCCGGGAGACGGTCCGCATACTCGTCCAGTGCGATGGCCGCTTGCGTACGCTGGACGTTCCGCGCGAGGTGTGGGGCCAGCTCGATGCAGGTCAGTCGTCCAAGCGTTGTATCGATAGACCGAGTGGCGCGAGGAGGCGCTCCAACTCGGCTTCGAGCATCCGTTCGTCCACCGGCTCCCCCTCGAATGCCATGCTCCGGGCGACCATCCGCGGGATCCGGCTCAGACTGATTCGGCGCTGCCGTTCCGGCGGCAGTTGTCTCCAGCGCCGGATGCACTCTTGCCAATGGGTCTCGGGCATGGGGCTTCTCCAGTAACGGGTCCAGGGTGTCGAGCCGCGAGGCGCGCTGGTCGGCGGCCCGCAACAGGGCTTCAAGCCAGGCCAGGGTGAATGGGCCGTAGCGCTCGAGTAGACCGAGCACTCGGTCGGTCCAGCCGGCGCCGGTGGTCGGGCCGATGCCCGCCGCGGCGGGGCCGAGGTCGATCAGGGTTTCCGGCAGCTCGTGCACGGCGCCCTGCGCGTCCGCCAACGGCACCGGCGGCAGTCGCTCGCCGTCGCGGATGCCGCGGATGCGGAGCAGCCTGTCCTGGGCGGATTGATCGCCTTTGCCGGCGTGCCAGGCTAAGCGGAGCTTGCCGTGGTGGGTGCAGACCAAGTAGGCGAGCAGATCGAAATGGTGCGCCGTCAGATCCAGCACCTCCTGTTCCAGCGGCGAGGGCGGCTTGCGATCGGCGGTCAGCGACGGCTTCGACGGCGCGCCGATCGCGGAGAGCAGTTCCCGCCAGGAACCGAGCAGCGCCCCATGGTCCGGGTTGTGGCACCGCAGCACGCCGAACAGTGCCAGCGTGCTGGCCAGCTCGTGGCGCAAGCCGGGGCGCCGGCTGCCGTCGGGCATTCGGTACAAGGCTTGGCGCGACCGCCAAGCGGTGGCGGGCGCCTTGGCGAGGTCGTCCCGAGGGGCCCCCTCCGGGTCGCCGTCGATGGAGCCACGGAAGGCTGGGTGGACTTTGCCGGCGTCGTGCCAGCGCCCGCCCAGGTCGAACAGGTCGGCAAGACCCGCCACCAGGACCTCCGCGATGGCACGTGCAATCGCGCCGGTCTCTCGCCCGTGGCTGGCAATGGTCTTCCACGGGTACTCGGACAGGGTCTCATCGTCCAAGGCATCGTCGGCCAGCGCGTCCGCCGGGAGGGAAGGGCCCGAGACCGGCCGTACGGGCTTGATGCTCTTCGGATCGAAGCCGCGCGTGGGGTCATAGCCACCGGTGTCGGCGGCGACGAGCACGATATTGCCGGGATACAGGTCGCGCCGGGTGGCCCACCGCCAGGCGCCGTCCTGCCAGTCCCAGACCCAGGCGCGCTTGCCTTTTGTGAGCCCCTCGGTCTTCTCGCAGAGCCACTGCCGTGCGCGCAGGAAGGGCACCGGGCAGAGTGCCTCCCGCGTCGGGCGGACACCGGGCTCCGGCGAGCGCCTCGGCTCGACCGCGTGCCAGAAGACGTAGAGGTCGCGCTCTTCGCCACTGCGGATGAAGCGGCTGATGTCCACATCGGCACCGGACAGGTCGGGCGTCGTATCGAAGAGCTCGTCCAATTCGTGCCGCAGCAGCAGCTGCCGCGGCTCGAACGGGTACAGCGCAGGAAGGAGCTCCCGGTGCCGCTCCTCGAGCAGGACCAGCGGCAACGGGCCGACATCTGCGCGACCCTCCGGCGCATCGGCGGCGAGCCTTTCCAGGGCGGTTTGTGCCGCGTCGAGCTCCTCTTGCAGGTAGGGCGCCGGGCTCTTCAGCGGGTCGAAGCGTACGACGGCGACATCGGCCTTGCCGCCCCAGCGGGCAGATCGCCCGAAGCGTTGGACCAGACTGGCCCAGGGGGCCAACTCGGTGACCAGGAGACCCGCGGAAATGTCGACGCCTGCCTCGATGATCTGTGTGCTGACGATGATCCGATCGGTACCTGGTGTGCATGCGCTGCGGTGCAGGAAGTCCTCGGTCCAGTTGGCACGCTCGTGGGGACGGAAGCGGCTGTGTATCAGTCGCAGATCGGTGGCAGCCATGGACTTGTCCTTGGACAGCGCCCTGCTCAGTGCCTGCCACAAATCAACCGCTCGATCTACGGTATTCAGCACCACCAGCGTCGGACCTGCCGCGCCTCGCCCACCGGCAAGGTGTCGTTCAAGCACCAAGGGTGCCAGCGCCTTCGCGTTCTTTGCCCAAAGCTGCTCACAGGGCTTAGCCACATCGTCCCAGAGTGGGCCCGTGCGCGCCTCGGGCGCAATCTCGGTTGCGGCGAGACCCGCAACGAGCGCCTGAGTGTCCGGGCTCTTGGCGAGCCATGCCGTCTGCAAGGTCGCGCTCATCCACCAGGTGACGGAGGGCCGCAGGGTGCGGCCGGCGGCACTATCCTCATCGCGGAAGGCCTGCAACTGCGCCGAGGTCGCGAGCCCGACGTCCATCAACTGAATCTCGTCCATGACCCATAGGCAGTCCTGGCTCAGCAGGCCGAAGTCCATCGGCCAGCGGGCGCGGGGCGCCGCGTAGCCGCGGTTCAGCGCTCGGGACAGCAACATGTCCTGCGTGCCGATGATCACGGCGCAGTGCTCGGGGTATTGGTGCCAAGGTCCGGCCTCGCTGCCGCCCATTAGCGCATGCACGCCGACCTTGCCGGTATGGCCGGCATTTCGGTCCCAAAGCAGATCGAGCCGCTCAAGCGCTGCCGACAGCTCTGTTTGCGTCTGCTCCACCAGCACGCGCATGGGCAGGCACCAGATCAGTCGTCGCGGCCAGCCATTGTCGTTGCGCAGCAGCCGATGCCAGATCCAGGCGGCGGCCACGCCATAGGTCTTGCCGAAGCCCGTGGGAATGCGGGCGGTGCGGTTGATACACTCTGGCTCATCCGCGAGTGATCGTTGCCAGTCCCGCGGTTCATGGCCGCCCGATAAGGTCCGAAAGGCATGGTCGTAACGCATCGGCTGCATCCTCGCTTCGAATGTGCGCGTTTCAAGTCAATCCGGTTCTTTGCGGTGTTTCGGCGGATCCTGCGTCCAGGAAGACCTCCAGCTCGATCCGGCCCCAGGGGTCGGGTACATGGTGCAGCGCGCGGATGCGTGCGCTGAGTGGCTGCTCGCGGTCCATGAGCTGGGCAATGGCTGCGTTGTCCCGGCGGGGGATATACCCGAGCTTGTGTCCGCGCCAGTCGACCCGGACCGCGCGACAGTCGTAGGGGTTCTGTCGCTCTCGGGTGAGCCGCACTGCCTGCCCGACTGCCAGCCGTGGCCAAAGCGTCGGTCCATCATGGTACTGATAACCTGCGAGCGGCACCTGTTGCAGCAGCACAGGTGCTCGGCGTATCGGGCGAGGTCGCGCCGAGGCAATCGCCGGGATGCTCGCGCCGGTCAGCACGCCGATGCCGGCCAGGGTGCGGGCGAGGAAGCATCGTCTCTGCATGCTGAGCTCCGGGCAGTTCTGTTGATGAGTCGCCATTCTCCACGGGTATCCTGTCAAAGCGTGACAGGAAGAACCTACAGGCAACAGGCTCGCGCTTGGACATGGCGGAAGGCGGACTCCCTGCCGCTGCGGCGATGCGGTGATTCCGAGACCCTTCTTGATCCGATGCTTGGCCGCGATGCCCGGGAGCACAGGCCGCCACGGCGAAACCTAGCGGCTTTGCGCAGGGATTCGGGAGCGGCCTCCGCGCTTAGACACTATTGCACTGGCACGCTTGCACCGCATTCTTGCTGCCGGCGACTGTGGCTACCATGGACCCGTCGGGATCGAAATCGGGATCGCGGTCGATGTCGATGCCGAACCCGATTGCGATTGCGATCGGAAGAAGGCCATGCATCGCATTTCGGCGCAGCCGTACTAAGGCGATTTCTGTCAACAAACATACCGCCTGGCTTGTCTTTTCGCCCGCCTTCTGCGTCGCGGCAGCGTGCACAGAGCTCGACTATGCGCCCGCTGCCGCTCCTTGAAGGCGAGCGAAAATCCTGCGCCATTCGGTATGTTTGTTTCTGGCAATCGCCTAACAGGAAGGCTGCCCGACATAGAGGTGCAGCGCCGCACGCAGCCGTTCCAAGACGGCCGCACGCAACTCCGCCGGCGCCACTACCTCGCAGTCGGCCCCGTACTTCAGGATCTCGAGCAGCAGCTCTTCGGGGTGGGAGTAGGGCACGCTGAGCTGGTAGCGGCCGTCGGGCAGCCAGCTGCCTTGTTGCTTCTCGTGCCAATGCTCTTCGGCGACCCATTGCGCGCGCTCGGAGCTGACGCGTAGGACCGCGGTATGGGCGGGGGTGCCCGTGTAGCTGCCGTAGGCTTCGTCGCAGTGGGCGGCGATGTCTTCCGGCGTCAGCTCGATGGCGGCCTCGTCCAGCAGGTCGGTGCTCTGCACGCGCTCGACGGCGAAGCGGCGTAGCCCTTGGGCGCGGTGGCACCAGGCGTCGAGGTACCAGTTGCCGCGCTGCCAGGTGAAGCGCTGTGGGGAGATGTCGCGGCTAGGCTCGTCGGGGGTGCTGGAGCGGCTGCGCGGCGTGTAGCGGATACGCAGGCGGCGGCACTCGAACAACCCTTGGGCGAGGGTCGCGAAGGTCTCGGGGGCGCATTCGCGCATACCGGGTGCTTGCAGGCGGATGCGCTGGGGGAGGTCCTTGATTGTGATACCGCGCTGGGCGAGGATCCGCTCGATGCGCTCGGCGATGGGTGCGGTCTGTGCCGTGATCAGGCTGGGCTGGAGCTGGCGCAGCAGCTCGCGCGCGGCGAGGAGTGCGTGGAGCTCGGTGGTGGTGAACCAGAGTCCGGGGACCTCGTCGGCGGCATCGGCCACTGGGCCCGCCAGGTACCAACCGCCGCGGCGGCGGTCGAAAGCGAGTGGGGCGCCAAAGTCGTCGCGATAGCTGTGCAGTATGCGCCGGGCGGTAGACTCGGAGCATTCCATGCGGTCCATGAGCTGGCGCAGCGTGATGGGAGTACGCCGCCCGCTGAGGATTCGCTTGAGCTGGGTGATGCGGTGCAGTTTGTCCATGGGGCTGATCGGTCCTTGGTCCGGGAGTGCCTGCACCGGATTATGCCGAATCGACCGGGATGGCGACGTTTTGTGTGTCCCCCAGGCTCCGAGCGGCGGGCGCTTGTCCACCCTGGGCCGCGCGGGGGCAATTCTCGGTTGGCGGTTGTGGGGTCGGGTCGCTACACTTTCGGCCTTCGGGTTTGTCCCGACCCTGCCGGGCCGGCGCTGCCGGTTCCGCTTTCCTCCTGCTGTACTCCGCTTTCGAGACAATTTCCATGGCGAACGACACGAACGTGACCTGGCATGAGCACCAGGTGACTCGGGGGGCGCGTGAGCGCCTGAATGGCCACAAGGGCTGTGTGCTCTGGTTTACGGGGCTGTCCGGCTCCGGCAAGAGCACGGTGGCCAATACGCTGGATCACCTGTTGTGGGGCTATGGCTGCCACAGCGCGGTGCTGGACGGGGACAACGTGCGCCATGGGCTGAATGCGGGCCCAGGGCTCTTGCGGCAGGCGCACGGGGACGATTTCGCCGCGCGCTTCGGGCTCGGTTTCTCGGCGGTGGACCGGGAGGAGAACATCCGCCGTATCGGCGCGGTGGCTGGGCTGTTCTGTCAGGCGGGGGTAATCGCGCTGACGGCCTTCATCAGTCCCTACCGGGTGGACCGGGACCGGGTGCGGCGGACCCTCCCGGATGGGGAGTTCATCGAGGTGTTCGTGGACACGCCCTTGGAGATCTGCGAGCAGCGCGATCCGAAGGGGCTGTACAAGAAGGCCCGGGCCGGGGAGATCAAGCAGTTTACGGGCATCGACGACCCGTACGAAGCGCCGGAGGCACCGGAGCTGGTGCTGCATTCTTGGGATCAGACGCCGGAGGAGTTGGCGCACCAGGTGATCGACTATCTGGCGGAGCGGGAGATCATTCCGCGGCCGCAGCAGCGCTGATGGGGAACCTGGCCGGCGGCGGTTGATGCGCCTCCGTCGGGCAGTTGGACATGATTCGGACGGAAATCGACGTCGAGAATTGACAGAAATCGCTTTAGGCGATTGCCGGAAACAAACAGACCGAATGGCGCAGGATTTTCGCTCGCCTTCAAGGCGCGGCAGCGGGCGCAGAGTCGAGCTCTGTGCCCGCTGCCGCGACGCAGAAGGCGGGCGACAAGACAAGCCAGACGGTATGTTTGTTGACAGAAATCGCCTTAGCTGGCGGCGATGCGCCCACTGCCGAGCCCGGCGACGACGTCGCGGGTGACCCTGCAGAGCAGCTCGAGCTGGGTGCTGCTGATGACGTAGGGCGGCATCAGATAGATCAGTCGGCCGAAGGGCCGCACCCAGACGCCGTGCTCGACGAAGCGCCGCTGCACCGCGCGCATGGGCACTGGGGCGTCCAGCTCGACGACGCCGATGGCACCGAGCACGCGCACGTCGGTGACGCCGGGGAGCGCACGGCAGGGGGCGAGCCCCGCTTGCAGGCCGGCCTCAATGGCCGCCACCTCTCCTGCCCAGTCCCGTGACAGCAGCAGGTCGATGCTGGCGTTGGCAATGGCGCAGGCGAGCGGGTTGCCCATGAAGGTGGGGCCGTGCATGAAGGCACCTGGACTGCCGGCGGAGATGGTGCTGGCGACGTCGGCGGTGGCGAGCGCCGCGGCACCGGTGAGATAGCCACCGGTGAGGGCTTTGCCGACCGTCATGATGTCCGGGGCGATGCCGGCATGCTCGCAGGCGAAGAGCCGCCCGGTGCGCCCGAAGCCGGTGGCGATCTCATCCAGGATCAGCAGCAGCCCGTGGCGGTTGCAGAGCCGGCGCACGCGGGCGAGGTAGTCGGCGGAATAGAAGCGCATGCCGCCGGCGCCCTGGACGATCGGCTCCAGAATCACGGCCGCCAGCTCGTGCTCGTGATGGTGCATGAGCGAGGCAAGCTCGGCGATGTCGGCATTGGTACAGGGGCTGCCGAAGGGTGTTGCCGGCGCGGCGGCAAAGATCTGCTTGGGCAGCACCCGTTCGAACAGCCTGTGCATGCCGGTGATCGGGTCGCAGACGGACATGGCGTGGAAGGTGTCGCCATGGTACCCGCTGCGCAGGGTGAGAAAGCGGACGCGCGCGGGGCGGCCGGCGGCTTGGTGGTATTGCAGGGCCATCTTCATGGCCACCTCGACGGACACCGAGCCCGAGTCGCATAGGAACACCTGCTGGAGCGGCGCCGGCGTCAGTCGCACCAGGCGCTCCACCAGGCCGACCGCCGGCTCGTGGGTCAGCCCGCCGAACATGACGTGGGCCATGCGGCTGAGCTGGTCGGTGGCGGCGGCGTTGAGCACGGGGTGGTCGTAGCCGTGGATGGCGCACCACCAGGAGGACATGCCGTCCACGAGGCGGCGGCCGTCCATGAGCTCGATCTCGCAGCCGGATGCTCCGCGCACCGGGTAGACCGGGTCGCGGTTGCTGGTGGTGGTGTAGGGGTGCCAGGCGTGGGCGGCGTCGAGGGCGAGCAGTCGCTCGGGGTCCATCGGCTGTGCACCGGTGGGGAGCGTCATCCGAGCACCTCGAGCAGGCGGACCAGGGCCTTCAGGTCGGGCTCTTCGTCGAGCGCGCCCTCCCAGAAGCGGTAGTGACGCACCGAGGGGCCATCGCCGACGGTGAGCTCGGCGACGAATCCGGTGGCGTCATCGGGGGCGGAATGCTCGCGCGGCTCGCCGAGCGCCGCCAATGCATTGGCGAGCTGCTTGGATTGCGTGCGGTCCAGCTTGCCATGGGTCGGCTTGTGGCTGGTGTAGTCGCCATAGTCGATGGTGAAGGCGCCGTCGTCGGTGATATCGATGTGCAGCATGTAATCGTCCTGGCCGACGCAACGGTAGCGGATGCGGGGGATGGGTACGGGCTTGGACATGACGGGGGCTCCGGTCTGCTTTGCTGGCAAAGGCTTCTTGGTTGACTTGGCCGCGAAATCCTGCGCCATTCGGTCTGCCTTGCTCCGGCAATCGCCTTGAGGCGATTGCCGGAGATCTTCATCCCAGATTGCGCCGGATTCTCGTCTGCCTGCAAGGGGTGCCAACAGGCGCATGGTCGCGCTGGGCAAGTGTTGGCGGGACCCAGCGGGCGGGCGAAAAGACAAGCACGCCGGCATGAAGATCGACAGCCCAACCCGTCGCACCAGCCAGGCCTTGCCTCGGACCAAGGCGTCATGACTTCAGTGCACCGCACACAACTTGCCCCATCTGCAAGCCCTTGGTGCCCTCACGGATTCGAGGTGGATGCCGGCGGCGCCACGCATGTCGGCGCCAGGACGCCGCTCCCATGGGGCGGGCGGCCGGCGTCGCGCGAGGGAAGCCGCTCCGACGCGCGCGGAGCGCCGGTCAGTCCCTCGCCGCCAGTCGCTCTCGACCGGCGCGGTCACGGGAGAACTGGTATGCGGTGCGTCCGCTGCGCGAGCCGCGGCGTAGCGCCCACTGCAGTGCCGCGCGCTCGACCTCGGCGCCGTCGACCCGCGCGGCGCCGAGACGCGCCAGCCAGTGCCGGCAGAGGGTCAGGTACTGTCCCTGGGTGAACGGCTGAAAGGATAGCCAGAGCCCGAAGCGGTCGGAGAGCGAGATCTTCTCCTCGATGCTCTCGCCGTGGTGGATCTCGCCGTCCACCACCCGCGCCTCGCGGTTCTCGCGCTGGAGCTCGGGCAGCAGGTGGCGGCGGTTGGAGGTCGCGTAGATGAGCAAGTTGTCGGGTGGCGCGCTGATGGAGCCGTCGAGCGCCGCCTTCAGGGCCTTGTAGCTGCCTTCCCCGGCCTCGAAGGAGAGGTCGTCGCAATAGAGAATGAAGCGCTCGTCGCGGCCATCCAAGAGCGCGAGGATGCGCGGCAGGTCGCAGAGCTCGTCCTTGTCCACCTCGATGAGCCGCAAGCCCAGCGTCCGGTAACTGTTGAATAGTGCCTTGACCAGCGTCGACTTACCGGTGCCACGGGCGCCGGAGAGCAGTACGTTGTTGGCGCCGGCGCCGGCGAGAAACTGACGGGTGTTGCGGTCGATCTCCGCGCGCTGGGCATCGACGCAGCAGAGGTCCGAAAGCTGAACGGCATGGGGGTGATGCACCGGCTCGAGCCAGCCACGCTCGCCCGGGCCGCTAGTGCTGCGCCGCCAGCGCCAGGCATGGGCGCTCCAGTCGGGCGCGGCGGGCGGGGGCAGGTGGTGCTCGATCCTGTCGAGCAGGTCCTCGGCACGGTGGAGCAGACCGTGCAGGCGGTCATCGAGATCAGGCATGGGTGGAATCGGACGTGGCGACGCCGGGTATGCCGTCCCTGAGCTTGGGGTCGTCGTTGACGACCGGCGACGGCGGGCCGATGGCGAAGCCTTGGGCGAAGTCTACGTTGAGGGCGCGCAGCTGGTTGATGATGGAGTCGTGCTCGGCCCACTCGGCGATGGTCTTCAGGCCCAGCACATGGGCCACTTGGTTGATGGACGCCACCAGCGCATAGTCGACCGGGTCCTCGTGCATGTTGCGCACGAAGCTGCCGTCGATTTTCAGGTATTGAACCGGTAGCTCGCGCAGGTAGGCATAGGACGACAGCCCGCTGCCGAAGTCGTCCAGCGCAAAGCTGCAGCCGAGCGCCGTCAGCGCGCCGATGAAGCCGCGCGCCTGCACGACGCTGCGGAAGGCGGAGGTCTCGGTGACCTCGAAGCAGATGCTGGCCGGCGGGATGTCGTGCGACTCCAGTTGGCGCTTGACGTAGGGCAGGAAGCCTTCATCGCTGACCGAGGTGCCGGAGATGTTGATGGCGAAGAGGAAGTGCTCCGGATGCTCCAGGTGCCATCGGCGCAGGCGCTCACGCTGGGTGCTGAAGAGCTGCTGGATCACCCAGCGGTCCACCGCGGGCATGAGAATGTAGCGCTCGGCGGCGGCGATGAAGGTGCTCGGCGTCACGGGTCGTCCCTGCTCGTCGAGCATGCGCACGAGGACTTCGTAGTGGGTTGCCTGCGCGCCGGCCTGGGCGGCGATCCCCGTACCCCCGAGCGGAATGATGGGCTGGGCATAGAGACAGAATCGCCCGGCGCTCAGCGCCCGAGAGATGGCCGAGACCAGGTGCATCTCGCCGTGGTGGCGAGCCAGCGAGACATCGCTGTCGCGGTACACGTGCACGCGGTCGCGGCCCTCGCGCTTGGCCATGTGGCAGGCGACGTCGGCCTTGGCCAGCTCCATCTCGGGGCTTTCGTGCTCGGGCAGGAAGGCGGTCACGCCGATACTGATGGCGACGTCATAGGAGCGCTCGCGCCATGTGAACAGGAAGTTGCGCACCGTCTGCATCAGGTCCTCGCAGATGGCCAGCACTTCGCCCTCGGTGCGCTCGGCGAGCAGGGCACCGAACTCGTCGCCGCCGAGCCGTGCAACCAGCATTGCCGTCTCCAGCTTCACCTCGATGATCTTCGCGAGCTGGCCGATCAGCGCATCGCCGGCGGCGTGTCCGACGGTGTTGTTGATGACCTTGAAGTGGTCGATGTCGATGTAGCACAAGGCATATGGCGTCTCGCTGCCCACGGCCTCCGCCAACAGCCGCGCCATACGCCGCTCGAACTCGGTCCGGTTGAGCAGGCCGGTGATGACATCGCGCTGCTCCAGGAAGGCCATCTGCTCCGCCTGGTGGTGCTGCTCGGTGAGGTCCTGCACCAGCAGCAGCCGGCGCGGACCGTCGTCCAGCAGCAGCCGACGCTCGGCGATGCGTGCCGGAAAGGGGTCGGCACCGCCACGCAGCGCCTGGGTGTCATAGACGCCGGGCAGCGCGTGCTCGGCTGGCGCCAGCGAGTGCTCCATGACGGCGAGGTCTGGCAGCAGGGTCGTTGGCTTGGCACCCACGACGTCGGTCTCCAGGCGGCCGAACATCACCTCTGCCACCGGGTTCATCAGCTCGATGCGGCCCGCTGTGTCGAGCATCACGATGCCGTCGGTGGCGCTGTCCAGGATCGCTTCCAGCTTGCGCTGGTAGGCACCGAGGCGTTGCTGCTCGCGCAGCAGGTCCGCCTCGCGCCGGCAGCTCCCGCGCCACAGGCGCTGGCCGGCAACCGCAAGCAGCACGACGAGTAGCGGAATCGGCAGCAATGCCGGTACAGCGAGGGCAAGGGGAGCCTGCACCGCAACCGCCCAGCCTGCCGCCGACGGGTGCGGCACGGGTACCTGTGCCGCCCCCTCTGAGGCTGGCGCTGAGGCTGGCGTCCCCGCCGCGACGGGCGCAGGCCCTAGGCCGGGCGCTCGCACCGGCAGTGCCTCCGCGGCCGCGCCATGGGTCGCTTGCGCTGCGGACGCGTCCGGCAGGGGCAAGGGCCAGCCCCGTCCCGCGCGGATGAGCCAGACCTTGGCATGGCTGGTCGTCACGGGCGTGCAGACCTCCCCACAGGACAGGCGCAGTTCCAATACCGCGGAATCGAGAAGCAGCCGGTGCGCCAGCACCGGTGCCGTGGCGCCCTCCAGCAGCAGGGTTTCGGGTCCTTCCGCCGCATCGGCGGCCCGGCGCAGGTCCATGGGGCGGAGGTCCAGGAGCCCAGGCAGCCGTGCGCGCAGCACTGCCGCGGCGCTGGCGCGCCATGCCTCGGAGCCGGGCACGCCGGGCAGGGCGGCGAGCCCAGCGCGCTGCGCGTCCAGCACGCGGCGCAGGCGGGCGTCTGCACGGTCGAGGGCGAGCGCCAGCGCCGCTGCAATACCGCGCGCGCTGCGCTCGGCTTCAAGCTTGCGCTCCAGCGTCGCGATGCGCAGAGCCTCGACAACCCCGAGTCCGCAGATGCCAAGCATCAGTGTGCCGATGAAGAGCAGCCAGACGCGCAGCCGGCGGCGCTCCGGCGCGCCGCTGCCGGTGGCCATATCGGCTGGGCGCTCCGGGCCGGCGTGATCGCGATGCATCTGTCGTGGCTCTTAAGGTAGCTGTTCCGGCGTGTCCCGACGCAGGCGCGGCGCAATCGGGTGCGCCCGATCAGGCGTCCCGGATCAGCCGTGCCCGATCAGGTACATCGGATCATCCGTTCAGGGCCCGGAAGCGCAGCCGATGGGGCTGGTCGGCCGCGTCGCCGAGTCGGCGGCGGCGGTCGGCCTCGTAGTCGGCGTAGTTGCCCTCGAGCCAGGTCGCCTCCGAGTCGCCCTCGAAGGCGAGGATGTGCGTGGCGATCCGGTCCAGAAACCAGCGGTCGTGGCTGATGACAGCCACGCAGCCGGGGAAGCTGAGGACGGCCTCCTCCAGCGCGCGCAGGGTCTCCACGTCGAGATCATTGGTGGGCTCGTCGAGCAGCAGCAGGTTGCAGCCGCGCTTCAACAGCTTGGCCAGGTGCACGCGGTTGCGCTCTCCGCCGGACAGATCGCCGATGCGCTTCTGCTGGTCTCTGCCCTTGAAGTTGAAGCGGCTGACATAGGCGCGCGAGGGCATCTCGAACTTGCCGACGATGATGTTGTCGGCACCGCCGGAGATCTCCTCCCAGACGGTCATGCCGTTGTCAAGCGCGTCGCGGCTCTGGTCGACATAGCCGATGTCGACGGTCTCGCCGATGCGCAGCTCCCCTGCATCCGGCTGCTCCTGCCCAGTGATGATGCGAAACAGCGTGGTCTTGCCGGCACCATTGGGGCCGATAATGCCGACGATACCGCCCTTGGGGAGGTTGAAGGACAGGTCCTGGTACAGCAGCCGCGCGCCGTAGGCCTTGCGCAGGCCGCTGGCCTCGACCACGAGATCGCCCAAGCGCTCCCCGGGCGGGATGTAGATGGCGTTGGTCTCATTGCGGCGTTGGAAGTCCTGCGACTGCAGCTCGTCGAAGCGTGCCAGGCGCGCCTTGCTCTTGGCGTGCCGGCCTTTGGGGCTCGAGCGCACCCACTGGAGCTCATGCTTCATGGCCTTGATGCGGGCCTGCTCGGTCCTCTCCTCCTGCTCCAGGCGCTGCTCCTTCTGCTCCAGCCAGCTGGAGTAGTTGCCTTGCCAGGGGATGCCGTGGCCGCGGTCCAGCTCCAGGATCCAGCCGGCGACATTGTCCAGGAAATACCGATCGTGGGTCACGGCGACGACGGTGCCGGGGTAAGCGTGCAGGAAGCGCTCCAGCCAGGCGACGGATTCGGCGTCCAGGTGGTTGGTGGGCTCGTCGAGCAACAACATGTCGGGCTTGGAGAGCAAGAGCCGGCATAGGGCCACGCGGCGGCGCTCGCCGCCGGAGAGCTTGGTCACCTCGGCGTCCCAGGGCGGCAGGCGCAGCGCATCGGCGGCCACGTCCAGGGTGCGGTCCAGGTTGTGGCCGTCGGTGGCCTCGATGAGGTTCTCGAGCTCCCCCTGCTCCTTGGCCAGGGCGTCGAAGTCCGCGTCCGGCTCGGCGTAGGCGGCGTAGACGGCATCCAGGCGCTCGAGCGCCTGCTTGATGTGGGCGACGGCCTCCACGACGTTGGCGCGCACGTCCTTCCCCGGGTCCAGTTGCGGCTCTTGCGGCAGGTAGCCGATGTTGATGCCAGGTTGTGGGCGGGCCTCGCCGTCGATCTCGGTGTCGAGACCGGCCATGATCTTGAGCAGCGTGGACTTGCCGGCGCCGTTCAGGCCTAGCACGCCGATCTTGGCGCCGGGGAAGAAGGACAAGGAGATGTCCCGCAGAATGAGCCGCTTCGGCGGCACGACCTTGCCGACGCGATTCATGGTGTAGATGTATTGCGCCATAGTCAAAACTTGCCGTGACTGTTGCCGTGGATATGGCCGCGCATATCGCGGGGCTATGGGGCTCGTGGCTGGGTTGGCGGTGCTATCTGGCCTGGCGTCAGGGCGAAGTGCGGACCGCGGCCCGGATCGCGATGCTCCGCGCGCGGCGTCCTAAGGCGGGGCAATAGCGCCGGCGCGGCCCAGGCACAGCCGGAATTTTGCGGGTTGGACAGACAAATGTCCAAGCAGCGCAGTCGCCATATCGCCGCCGCTCGGCGTGTCGAGCGGCCCGGAGGAGATCATGACCAGACGATTCGTCCCGCTGGTGGGTTTTGTCGCCCCCAGCGGCAGCGGCAAGACGACGCTGCTGCGCAAGCTGGTGCCGCTGCTGCGCGAGCGCGGGCTGCGTGTCGGTTACCTCAAGCGCTCCCACCACCGGCTCGACCTGGACCAGCCCGGCAAGGACAGTCACGACCTGGCCGAGGCGGGCGCCGAGCAGGTGCTCTTGGCCGCCGCCAATGGCCGGTGCTTCATGGACTATGCACCGCGCCGCGGCGAGGACGGCCCACCCCAGCTGGTGGAGCTGGCCGCGCGCTTCGACGCCGAACGGCTCGACCTGGTGCTGGTCGAGGGCTTCCACCGGGAGCCCTACCCGAAGATCGAGGTCTATCGCGCCGCGAGCGGCGAGGCGCCGCTGTATCCGGATGATCCGGACATCATCGCCGTGGCCACCGACAGCCAACTGCCGGCGGACGCCCTGCCAGTGCGCCTGCCCATCGCCGACCCCGCCGCCATCGCCGATTACCTTCAGGAAGGGCTCGCAAACGGACGCTTCAGCCGCGAGGACCCGCGCGACGAGCTGTTGCGCCGCTGCCGGGAGCTGCGCCATGCCGGCGCCGAGCCCCGCGCCGGCTGGCTCTCCATCCGCGCCGGTGAGCACTGCTGGCTGGCGCGTATCGCGCTTGCCGGCGACGACCCGGACGCCGATGCCATGCTTGTTCCTAGGGTCGCGCCCACTCCCGACGAAGGCCTGGCCGAGGCCGCGGACATCGCCGACATCGAGGCGGCCGTCCACTGCCACATCTACGCGGCGCAGCCGGCGGCCCGGGCCATCATCGGCGCGCGCATGCCCTACACGGCGGCGGTGGGCTTTCAGGGCCGCAGCTTCCAGCCGCTGGACCCGGACGGGGCGGTGCTGCTCGGCCCTGTGCCGGCACTTGGCCTGGACCTGGACAAGCTCGCCGCCGAGGCGCCGGCGGCGGTCGCCGAGCGGCTCGTGGAGGCACCCGCCTGTATCCTGGCGGGGCAGGGTGCCTATGCCTGGGGCCGGGACCTCAGGCAGGCGCTGGAGCGCGCGGCACTGCTGGAGCGCGCGGCGGAGATCTACGCGCTGGGGCGGCAGACATCGGTGTAAGGCGATTTCTGTCAACAAACAGACCGCCTGGCTTGTCTTTTCGCCCGCCTGCTGCGTCGCGGCAGCGGGCACGGAGCTCGACTCTGCGCCCGCTGCCGCGCCTTGACGGCGAGCGAACATCCTGCGCCATTCGGTCTGTTTGTTTCCGGCAATCGCCTAAGTGGGTCCGGCCGGTTGGGCAGGTCGCGGCGGTCGCTGGGTGCACTTCGCTGATCCACCCTAGATCCGCTGCGTTTCAGTTGTTCTTGAATGGTTCCGAGGCGCGGTGGGCCTACTGCTCGGCGCTGATGTAGCAGATCCAGCCGGCATCGGCTGCGGCCTGCTCGGCGGGCTCGAAGCGGCCGTCCGGCTCGCCCTCGGTGTCCCAGCCCTGCCAATAGACGGTGACATGCCCGAAGCCGGCCTCCGCCAGCAGCTCGCGGATCTCGGGCAAGGTCCAGAGCCGCCAGCGGTAGCTGAAGGCGCGCTGCAGCTCCGAGCCGTCCGGGAAGGCGAAGTGGATGTGGCAGTCCATGGCGCCGTCGATCGGGTTGTAGCTGGCCTGCTCCCACCGGTAGGTGAAGCTGCCGGCATGGTCCTCGACCATGCGCTCCTCGACGATCTCGCGGAAGGCGTCGTAGCCGCCGTAGGCGTCCAGAAAAAGCACGCCATCGGCGGCGAGTGCGCGGCGAACTGTGCGGAAATAGTCCCGCAATTGTCCGCGCTCCCGAAACAGCCAATAGCTGAAGTTCATGGCCGCCACCAGATCCAGATGGCCGGCGGCCGGAGGGGTCCGCACATCGGCTTGCCACAGCCGGACGCGGCGTCGCTGATCGGCGGCCAGCGCCGGCAGGTTGTGCCTCTGCGCCCAAGCCAGCACGGTCGGGTCCAGGTCCAGGCCCAGAGCGGTGTTGTCGGGGTGGCGGCGCACCCACTCGCAACACACAGCCGCGCTGCCGCAGAAGTCCTCCCTGAGGTGGCGCGCGTCGCGGTGGCGCAGCTCGCGGTAACGGCCGGTGAGGAAATCGACCTCCGCCTCCGGGCACTGCACGGACCGCTCGTAGAGACGCCGTGGATCGGCCCGCTCGGCCAGGGAGCGCGGCACACCGCCGCGCAAGGGGTCAGAGCAAGCTGGGAGCAGGTCTCGGGGCATGGAGCAGTTTGAAAAGACTGGGCCGATGGCCTATTCTAACCACTCGGCGGTTGCGTCTCCCCGCGCGGCGCCATAGGCGTCGCCCGCACTCGCGGAGAGGTGTCCGAGTGGCTTAAGGAGCACGCCTGGAAAGTGTGTATAGGTTAATAGCCTATCGTGGGTTCGAATCCCACCCTCTCCGCCATCCATGCCCAGCCCGCCCGCACTGGCGCTCGCCTCCTCTCGGCATGCCTGTCCCCTCGGCGTCCCTCCCCTAGGTATCTCTGACCTAATCTGGCCCCTGCCCGCGGCGGCCGGAGGGTGCGCCGGCCGGTCTTAGGCGATTGCCGGAGCAGGACATGCCGAATGGCGTAGGATGATCTGCGCCTTCAAGGAGCGGGAGCGGGCGCATGGCCAGACGATGTACCCGCTGTCCCCAGGCAGAAGGCAGGCGAAAGAAGAAGCCAGGCGGTCTGTTTTTCTGACAGAAATCGCCTTAAATGGCAGGGTCAACCGAGGTCTCACCTGCGCGACCCTTGGATCCGGGCTCCGTGCATCGCATTGCTCGTCCCTGCGCAGGCCGGCCTGACCGACCTCAATGCCGCACCCGAGGGCAGAAGCCGTCTGTTGCGCTGCGTCATTTCCAAACCCCGCATGTCACTGCGACTCCGCTTGCGTTGCAGTATGCTCGCCAGTCGGGCTGGACCCCTGGGGGGCGACCGAGAGTCCGATTCACGACAACGACCTGACACCAGAATCGCGGAGGCGCTATGCAACGCATCCTCGCCCTGGCGGCCGCCGGGCTCGCCGCCTTGACGCTCTATGCCCTTGCACTGGCCGACGAGCCGGTGGTGATCAAGTTCTCCCACGTGGTGGCAGAGAACACCCCCAAGGGCCAGATGGCCAACAAATTCAAGGAATTGGTGGAAGAGAAGACCGGTGGCGCCGTGGTCGTCGAGGTCTACCCGAACTCGCAGCTGTTCGGCGACGATAAGGTGCTGGAGGCCATGCTGCTCGGCGACGTGCACATGGCGGCACCCGCGCTCTCGAAGTTCAGCCGCTACACCGACGTGCTGGCGCTCTATGACCTGCCGTTCCTGTTCGAGGACATGGATGCCGTGGATCGCTTCCAGCAGAGCGAGCAGGGCCAGGCGATGCTGAGCTCGGTCAGCAAGAAGGGGCTGATCGGGCTGGGTTATCTGCACAACGGCATGAAGCAGCTCAGCTCCAGCAAGCCGCTGCGAGTGCCGGAGGATGCCAAGGGGCTCAAGTTCCGCATCATGTCGTCCGAGGTGCTGGAGGCACAGTTCGAGGCCATTGACGCCGCACCGCTGAAGAAGCCCTTCTCCGAGGTATTCACGCTCTTGCAGACCAGGGCCATTGACGGCCAGGAGAACAGTTGGTCCAACATCTATTCAAAGAAGTTCTTCGAGGTGCAACCCTACATCACCGAGTCCAACCACGGCCTGTTGGACTACATGGTGGTGACCTCGAAGGAGCTCTGGATGGGTCTGAGCGATGAGCAGCGTGCGCAGATCAAGGAGGCGCTGGACGAGTCACTGGCCTTCGGCAACGAGGTCGCGGCACAGAAGGCGATCGAGGACAAGCAGAAGATCGCCGAGAGCGGACGCAGCGAGATCATCGAGCTGACGCCCGCGCAGCGCGCCCAATGGGTGGAAGTGATGAGGCCGGTCTGGAAGCAGTTCGAGATGGAGATCGGTCCCGAGCTGATCGAGGCGGCTTACCAGGCAAATGAGGGTTGATCGGCGGGCGGAAGAAGGGTTTCAAGCGTATCGCCAACAGCATGCCCGATTGATTTTGGCCGCTGACCGTCAGCTTATCCAATCATGGCTTTGGGGGCGGCATCGTTGCCCGCGTTGCTCGCTGCGCCTTGCGTGAAACCCTTCGACATCCAGCGCCAGCCAGACAGCTCCAGAAGAGGAGCCAAGATGATGGGCCGCATCGTCGACAAGGCCGAGGAGGCGGTCATCTCGCTGCTGTTGGTGGCGATGACGCTCTTGGTATTCTGGGAGGTGATCCTGCGCTTCGGCTTCGGGACGGGGGTGAGCTGGGGTCAGGAGGCGACGCTGCACCTGTCCGCGTGGCTGGTGCTGTTCGGCGCGTCCTACGGGCTCAAGACCGGGGCGCATATCGGTGTGGATGCCTTCGTGCGGCTGTTCCGGCCCTTGGGGCAGCGTATCCTGACGGGCATCGCCGTGCTCCTGTCGCTGGCGTATTGCGGACTCTTCATCTACGGCTCCTGGGTGTATCTCGAGAAGATGCACATGATCGGCATCGAGCTGGAGGATATTCCCGTCCAGACCTGGATCGCCCACAGCATCTTGCTCGTCGGACTGGTGCTGCTGAGCTTACGGCTGCTGGGTCTGCTGTGGCGGGTGATCCGGGGCAGGGCGACCGGCTTCCAGCACCTGGACGAGGTCGAGGAGAGCATGCACCTCGCCCGCGAGCTGCGTATGGAGCGCGCGCCGAATGCATCGCCATCGGGATCGGGATCGAGATCGGGATCGAATTCGGGATCGACATCGAGCGCGAAATCGGCATCGAATTCTGGATGGATAGCGCAGCGAGTGCCTGAGCAGCGCGGCCCAAGTGCGCCTTCTGGCGGCGACGAGCCATGACGACCGCGACGCTGTTCCTGCTGCTGTTCGGCTGCATGCTGCTAGGCATGCCGATCGCGCTCGCGCTCGGCTTCTCCAGTATCGTCACCATCCTGCTCTTCTCCAACGACTCGCTGGCGTCGATCGCGCTCAAGCTGTTCGAGGCCCTGTCGGCGCACTACACGCTGCTGGCCATCCCCTTCTTCATCCTGTCCTCGCAGTTCCTGTCCACCGGCGGTGTCGCCAAGCGGCTGATCCGATTCGCCGTCGGCGTCGTCGGGCACATCAAGGGCGGGCTCGCGATGGCCTCCGTGCTGGCCTGCATGCTGTTCGCGGCGGTGTCCGGCTCGTCACCGGCGACGGTCGCCGCCATCGGTACCATCGTCATTGCCGGCATGGTGAAGTCCGGTTATCCGAAGGCTTTCGCGTCCGGCGTCATCACCAATGCCGGCACGCTGGGCATCCTGATCCCGCCCTCCATCGTGATGCTGGTGTACGCGGCGGCGACGGAAGTGTCCGCGGCGCGCATGTTCATGGCGGGCTTCATCCCCGGCATCATGATGGGCGGGTTGTTGATGATCGCCATCTATATCGTCGCCCGGATCAAGAAGCTGCCCTCACAGCCCTGGCCTGGATTCCGCGAGGTGGCCGCCGCTGGGTTCAGCGCCTCCGGCGGCATCCTGCTCATCGCCATCGTGCTGGGCTCCATCTATGGCGGCATCGCGAGCCCGACCGAGGCGGCCGCTGTGTCGGCGGTCTATGCCTTCCTGGTGGCCGTGATCGGCTACCGGGACATAGGCCCGCTGAAGGCGACGCCTTGGCACCGGGCAGGGGAGGGTGCCGGGGCGATGCTGGTGCGCAACAGCTGGCAGATCCCACTGGCCCTGGTGCGGAGCCTCGGCAACCCGGAGGTCCGCAAGACCGTGGTCGATGCCGCCAAGATCAGCATCATGCTGCTCTTCATCATCGCCAACGCGATGCTGTTCGCGCACGTGCTCACCACCGAGCGCATCCCACACCAGATCGCCGAGACCATCGTCGCTTATGGGCTCACGCCCTGGATGTTCCTGATCGTCGTAAACCTGCTGCTGCTCGCGGCGGGCAACTTCATGGAGCCGTCGGCGATTCTGTTGATCATGGCGCCGATCCTGTTCCCCATCGCCACCCAGCTTGGCATCGATCCGATCCATCTCGGCATCATCATGGTCGTGAACATGGAGATCGGCATGCTCACCCCACCCGTGGGCTTGAACCTATTCGTGACGGCCGGCATCACCGGCGAGTCCATCGGCTGGGTCATCAAGGCGGTGCTGCCCTGGATGCTGCTGCTGTTGCTCTTCCTGATCCTGATCACCTACATTCCGCAGATCTCGCTGTTTCTGCCGGAGTATCTCGACAAGCTGCAGGGGTACCAGTGATATGGCTAAACAGGTCGCCAAGGCACCACCGCCCATGACGGCGCAGCAGATCAAGACCATCCTCTATGCGACGGACCTAGGCGACCACATGCGCCCCGTGTTTCGTCTCGCCATTCACCTTGCGCAGGCGCACGATGCACGCATCATCATGCTGCACGTGATGGAGCCGCTGACCGGCACCGGACAGACGGTGATCGACATCTATCTGTCGGAGAAGGAACGCCAGCAGGTGCAGGACGACGGCATGCGCAGGGTGCTAGATACCATGCGAGAGCGAATCGCCCGGTTCTATAAGGAGGAACTGGGCGAGCCCCCGGAGGAGTCCACACTGGTATCCGACGTGGTCGTGCGCACCGGCCGTCCTGGCGACGAGATTCCGTTCCAGGCCGAGGACAAGGGCGCCGACCTCGTGGTCATGGGCACCTGCTCACACGGGCTGCTCGGCCGCGGGTTGGTAGGCTCGACGGCGGTGCGCGTCATTCAGGCCTGCCGAGTGCCTGTGGTCGTGGTGCCGAACTGCCAGGGCTGATTGGAGGCCCTTGCAGGACGCCCCGAGCTCGAAGCTGGTTCTGGGTCGCCGACATGTTCGAGCGGGCACCGGCCGTCGGGCTGGCGTCGTCAACGAGAATATTGACGCCCACGACTCGATCGCCGAGCAGGCTATGCCCTGTCGCCCCGCAGGCAACTGGACCACGGCCACATCCGGGTACCTAGCCGCAAAATGGTGCCGCGCCCGCAGCCTTGTTGCCCTCAATGACGGCATCGAGCCGGGAAATCGCTCCGCGATCGAGGCCACGCGCCCCTGCTTGTAGGCCAGCAGCCGCGCTAGGCCGGCTCGGAATGCCGCTGCGCCCTAGAGTCCCGCGGCCGTCAAGGTCTGCAGGTCGGCGTGGCTTGCGATGGACTTGGCACTGCAGACCCGGAGCACCTCGTCGTCGTCCAAACCCACGAGGGGTGCGCCTGAGGCCATGTCGAGTACAGAGTGCGGCGCCGCCAGCAGCCGGCTCGACGCGTTCTTGGCTGCGATGCGGGTACCACCACGCTCCGTGCGTTTCTGGAGCACGGCGCCGAAGCGATCGTCTGTATCCCCGGTCCCGTGCTCCAGCGCCGCACTCGGAGCCGCAGACGAGGGTGCCGCCAAACCCAGGAGAACCGCCAGAACCAAGGCAAACAGGGTAGGGGGGATCGGCGCAGCGCATCCGCCATTCGGGCGATCGGTCATGAAGCGAGATACCCTGCAGGGCGCCGGCGTGGATGCATCCGGCCGGCAGCGTGCACGGGAAGGGGTTACGCGCCCGCTCAGGCTCGCCTTAGCCCACGCGGCACCAGCCGCTGCTCGGCCTGCTCGAAGCCCCACTGCACCGCCAGCGCGAACAGTGCGGCCGGGATGGCACCCTCTAGGATCAGTGCGGTATCGTCCAACCGGATGCCGGTCAGGATCGGCTGGCCGTAGCCACCGGCACCGATGAGTGCCCCCAGGGTGGCGGCGCCGACATTGATCACCGCGGCGGTCTTGATGCCGGCCAGGATCATCGGCAGCGCCAACGGCAGCTCGATGCGCCAGAGCCGTGCCCGCGGCGGCAGCCCGATGGCCTCCGCAGCCTCCTGTAGCGCCGGTGCGATGCCGGTGATGCCGGCGTGGGTATTGCGCACGATCGGCAGCAGGCTGTAGACGAACAGCGCCACCAATGCCGAGCCGGTGCCGATGCCGAAGAACGGGATCATGAACACGAGCAGCGCGAGTGCAGGGATGGTCTGGGCGATACCCACCAGGGCGATCACCGCCTGCCCCAACCGGGGCCGGTGGGCGGCGAGGATCCCGAGCGGAACGGCCATCAGCACCGCCGCCGACAGCGACAGGCCCACCAGCAGGGCATGGACGGCGGTATACCTGGCGAGCCGCGCCGCCAGGCCCTCCGCCAGGACCTCAAGGTCGATGTCGCGCTTGTCGGCGAGCAGTTGCGCTGCCGCTGCGACCTCCGACTCGCCGCCGATCTGCACCGCAGCGTTGAGCGCCGTCATCCGGGCGCCGTCGATGAGACCGATGCTGCGCCCTAGGGCATCGACGGCCTCAGGCACGCGCTCGGCGAGGTCGGCCCGGTACAGCAACAGCGCGTCATAGCGGCGGAAGAAGCCCTGGTCGTCGGCCAGGGTCACGAGGTCGTAGTAGGCGATCTCCGCGTCTGTCGTGTAAAGCTCGGTGACGTCCGCACCGCCGGTGGCCAGCGCGCGGTAGGCCAACTCGTGCGCCACGCCGAGCACGTCCTGTTGCGGTAGACCGTAGGCGGCCTGCAACGCCGGCCAGCCATCGTCGCGCTCCATGAACTCGTTGGCGAAGCGCAGGCGCAGCTTTGGATGCCGGCGCAGGTCGGAGACGCTCGCGATGTCCAACTCCGCCGCCCGCGGCTTGGTCATGCCGAGCGCATAGTTGTTCTCGAAGCCGATAGAGCCGCCTAGAACGATGCCGTCCCGGCGCAGGCGCTCGGCGAGCCGGTGCCGTTGCTCGACCGGATCGGCGACCTCGTATAGCGCCGTATCCCGCAGCAGCTCATGGATCAGGGTGCCGGAGTACTCGACATAGGCGTCGATGTCGCCGCTCGCCAGTGCGTTGTAGACGAGGCGCGTGCCGCCAAGGGCGCGCCGGTGGCGCACCGGCAGCCCCGCGTCCGCGATCAGCCCGGCCAGCACCTCGCCCAGGATGACCGACTCGGTGAACTTCTTGCTGCCGATCCGAACCTGCTCATCTGCGCGCTGGCAGCCGGCGAGGATCAGCGCCGCAAGGATCACCAACAGGATTGCGCGCGGTACCAAGGGCGACATAGGGTGTGCGGAGCAGGGCGCCTGCGGCGCACGGGGTAGGGGGCTTGCTCGTACCAGGTCCCGGCCGCGCACCGGCACATCGCGGCGGGGACGCCGGTCCCACAACCCCCAGGAGCCTGGCTCGGTCATGTGCGGCCAACCACGGCATGGCTGTTGGCTACCCATGTCGCCGGCGTTGCCAGGTGCTCCAAATGGCCGCGCTGTGCCTGCACGAAGCGCTCGACAAAGGGCTCTGCGGGCCGTTGCAGCATGTCTCCAAGCGCGCCCGATTGGACCAGGCGACCGGCGCGCATCAGCACGATGCGGTCCGATAGATAGGCTGCCTCGGCGAGGTCATGGGTCACCAGCACCACGGTCTTGTGCAGGCTCGCGAAGATCTCCTTGAGCTGCTCTTGCAGCTCGCTGCGCACCATCGGGTCCAGCGCCCCCAGGGGCTCGTCCAGCAGCAGCACCTCCGGATCCAGCATCAGCGCTCGCATGAGGCCGACCCGCTGATTCTGCCCGCCCGACAGCTCCCTTGGATAGCGCTCCAACCCATCGAGCGGAAAATGCGTCAGCGCCGCCAGCTCGTCCACCCGCGCCGCGATGCGCTCCCGCGGCCACCGCAGATGCTCCGCCATCAGTGCAACATTGCCGCGGGCGGTCAGGTGGGGGAAAAGCCCCCCTTGCTGGATCACATAGCCCATGCGCGGCCGCGTCTCCGGCAGCCGCGCCGGCGTCAATGGCTCGCTGTCGAACAGCACCTCGCCGGTGTCGGGTTTCACGAGGCCGATCAGTGTGCGCAACAGGGTCGACTTGCCGCAGCCCGAGGGGCCGATCAGCGCCGTGGTGGTGCCCTGCGTGATCGACAGCGACAGCCCATCCAACGCCGGCCGCCCGCCGTAGAGCTTGGTGATTCGCCGGAGCTCGAACAGGGTGTGCATCCGATTTGGCGCTTCGGGCTTGCCGCTTGGGGATCCTGTCTTCGCCGGTCGTGCCCCTCATGCACCAGGGCAGAGATTGCGAGACCCTTTCCGGTCGTTGTCGTCGCATTCGTAATCCTAAACGACCTAGACGAGGCTCGGTTACCGGCCTTAGGCGATTGCCGGAAACAAACACACCGAATGGCGCAGGATTCTCGTCCGCCTTCGCGAAGCGGCAGCGCGTGCATAGTCGTTCTCTGTGTGCGTTGCCGCGACAACGAAGGTGGGCGAGAAG
>JANQFI010000532.1 GCA_028277905.1 Chromatiaceae bacterium
TGATTCAGAAACAACCTACACACCGTAGGTTGGGCAAAGCGGAGCGTGCCCAACAAGGGCGGCTCAAGTTGCACCACTTGTTTCTGAATCGTTCCCAAGGACGAGCTCGAGGCCACGGGCACCGAGTGACGCACCCCGCGCCTCCGGGTTACGGACTCGTGCCGACCGTGAACGGCCACAGCCGCTTTCTTCACGACGGCCACGCGCGTGAGCTGAAGGACGCCATCCTCTGGAAGGCCCGCGAGACCTCGGGTACGCGCGGCCGCTTCATGCATCTGGCAGGGGCGGACCGCGAGGCCCAGCTGTTCTTCCTGGAATCGTTTTGAAACTGGAGTCACACATGCGACGAATCGCCGAATATCCCACCGCCGTGCTGGGCCTGCCAGCCCTGGCACTGACGGGCCTGCTGCTGGCACCGGCCGGCACGCCAAGCGCTGCCGCGGCACCGACCGAGCCCCAAGTCCTCGCCACACTCTCCGAAAGGGGCGTGCGCCCGACACTAACGGCGCTGGCAGGAACCGGAAGCGAGCTTTCGGCCGCCGTGCAGGCGCTCTGTGCGCGGCCTGACGCCGCCGGGCTCGAACGCGCGCGCGCGGCCTGGCGCGCGGCCTATCTGGCCTGGCGCCGCGCCGAGCCCTTTCAGTTCGGCGCCGTCAAGGAGCTGGAGCTTGGCAAGCAGATCGGCTACGGACCGGCGAATACCCAGGTGCTGGATGCGGCGGTGACCTCACCCGACCTGAGCCATCTGCTGCGCTCCCCCGACACACGCGGCTATGCGGCGACCGAGTTTCTGCTGTTCGCGCCGAACGACGCGCAATCAGCGACGCGCGATCAGCGCTGCGCCCATCTCACCGAGGTGACTCGGGAGATCGCCGTCCTCACGGCGCGTGCCGCCCGGGTCTGGGAGCAAGAGTATCAGTCCAGCTTCCTTGCGGCCGGCGACGGCAAGCCCTTCCTGCTGCCCGGTGATGCGCTGAGCCTGCCGGTGGCGGAGGCGCTGAACGTCACTGAGCGGATGCTGCGCGACCGCATCGGCCCGCCGAGCGGCTTCTTCGAGGAGCCGGCCGACCCCGAGCGGCTGGAGGCCTGGCACAGCGGCGCCTCGCGCGACGGCCTGCGGGCGAGCCTGGAAGGGCTGCGCCTGTTGGTGCTGGGCGACGGCGACAGCGGAGTCGCGGCCCTGGTCGCGACCCGCGACGGGGTGCTGTCCAAGAAGGACCCAAAGCTGGCCGCCGCGCTGGACCGCCGGCTCGAGAAGGCCATTGCCGCATTGGGAGACGACGAGCGCCCGCTGCACCTCGAGCTGCAAGACAAGCCCAAGCGGCTCAAGCGCCTCTATCGCGAGATCGAGCGCCTGCAGGAGGAGATCGAGGAAGTGACCCTGGTGCTGGAGCTGGACGTGCTGCCGACGAATATGGCGCCGGCGTTCTAAGGCGATTTCTGTCAATGTTCATACCATCTGACTTGTCTTGACGCCCGCCTTCGGTGTCGTGCCACCAGTCACATCGCCCGGCGATGCTCCTGGTGGCG
>JANQFI010000540.1 GCA_028277905.1 Chromatiaceae bacterium
GAAGTTCAAGGTCCCGACGTTGCGAAACATCGATCTCAGTGCACCATACGGCCACAACGGCGTATTCGTCACGTTGGAGCAGATCGTGCATTTCTATAACACGCGAGACGCGTTGGGCACTATTGCAAGCGCCGATGATCCGGGATTCGGCATCAGCGGATGGCCGCCAGCCGAAGTCCCTCAGAACGTGAATACCACCGAATTGGGTGACCTCGGTCTCACCGCGGACGAAGAAGCCGCCATTGTCGCGTTCTTGAAGACCCTGACAGATGACTTCGAAATGGAAGATGATGACACTGGCAAGTAAGGTCGTCCCAACTGTCAGGCTGGCCCGGATATCACCAGGCGGTTGAAGAAGAGGCCCACCCTGAGGCTTAAAGGGAGTGCAGACCATCGGTCATGCACAATTCGGCATCGCCACCGCGGTGATGACCACCCTGAGCCAAGGCAAGGCCAAGGCCGTTTCGACGAGCGCCTGGGCCACTATGCCAAGCCCAAGCTGCTCATGGTCGGGCTCGGCTATCTGCCGTTGCAGCCTCATGCCGCGCACCTGTTCTTTTGAACCCGTCTCGCGCCGCTATGAGCACGGCAGTCTGCTGGTGACCTCCAACCGCAGCGTCTTCGTCGGGCTGGCCGAAGCGATCCCAGTCCGGCATCGACTCCGGTACATCGTCCCAGCCGGGCGGTCCGCGCGCAGGGGCGATCGGCGGTGGACGCGGGGGCTCACCGATGTGGTTGAGGATCTGCTCGATGGGCGCGGCATCGATGACGAACGCGATGAGCCGCCTGTCGGCCCCGCAGTTGGGGCAGGTCAGCGGCAGCGACTCGAACAGCCGCGACCTGCTCCCATCAGGGCAGCATGGCCCAGAGATGACCATGTCGGTATCCGTTTGGCGGCGAGATCGGGGGCTGTTTTTCTATGCAGAATAGCCATGATTCCGTGGTCTGCCTCAGACTGAAGGCCCTGAGACTTGGTGGCCAGCTCCAACGTGGCCTCGGCCCGCGGCAGGGCATTCTGGAGCAAATCGTAGAGCCCCGGGTTGGCCCGCTGCAGGATGAGCGCCGGCAGCGAGGCGATGGCCGCCCTGGCCGCCTTGACCAGCTTGCGGTGCTGGAGGCTATGCTCGGGTTCGCCCGCGCCGCGCCGACTTACGCCGGCGTCGTGCAGGGCGACCTCTGGCGCCGCCGCCTGCCCCGCGACTTCGTCGGGGCCCATCGGGAGGGTGGGTTGGTCCAGTATGCTGGCTTCACGGGCACCGCCAAGCCCGGCGGCGACACGCTCGGCGGCGACATCCAACTGATCATTCACCAGCGCGCCGGCGCCGACATCCAGGCGCTGTCGCTGTACCCGGAGCAGCGCGAGGTGCTGCTGCCGCCGGGTGCGCGTCTGCGCGTCTCCCACGTGCGCGGGTCTATACTGGAGCTGGAGCAGATCGACTCCGACGCGCCCGTGCCCGCGTCCGCGCGCTTCGCCCTGCCGGAGGGATGACAGGACATGACCAGCATCACCCGCGACTACTTCGACGCCATCGACGTGCCGGCCGGCGAGCTGGCGGAGGCCGCCGCGCGCGCCGGCGTCCCCCTGGATGAGGCTCGCGACAGCATCGACGTAATCGATGCCTGGCATCAGATGAAGACGGAGCGCGGCGAGATGCAGCGTATGCCGCTGGACGTCGCGATGCGCCACGCCGACTGCGGCGGGCTGAGTGATGCTGAGGTACGGGATATGGCCGCGGAGTTGGCCGAGCTGCCCTACATCATCGCGCCCGGGCCCTGAGTAGCGCGCCCGGGCCTGAAACCGCCCGGCGCCGCGCAATCTCCGATGGCGCAGCCTTTGGCGCGCAGTCGCCAGCGGCCCGCCACATGCATCCTCCCGGCGCAACTGGCAATCCCGGCGCTAGATACTGCGCCGCATGAGCCGGCGAACTGACCTCGGTAGGTGAGCCTGTTGCGACCGCCACCGCACGCCCATAGGCGGTGGCGGTCGCACAGAGGGGCGCGTTGGGGGCGAGCACGCCATGTTAGCGATGACGGTGCCGCCTGGGCGGCGGCCAATCCGTGAACAAGCTGCGCCGCGAGCTGGTCGATCAGCTCCAGTGGCGTGAGCGTCAGCGCCCTGTGCCATCGCGCCGTGCCCGCAGTCCGGGCATCGGGCCCGGGCAAGACCATAGGCGAGGATGCGAGCGCCGATGCGGAACAAGCAAGCAAGGCAGCTCGACCGCTGCTGCGTGCCGAGGGCGCACCTCGTCGCCGTCGGCGAGCGCGGTGGATCATTGCGCGGTCGGCCGGGTCGTTCCCGATCGATCCGGGCGGCGACAGCCAGCGGTTGCTGGGGGATAATCCAAGGACAAACGCCCCGCGATGCGAGCACCGCCTGCGCTTCCTGCCACCCGGAGACCGCCGCATGGATCCCACCCGCCTCTACGTTGATCTGCCGGACGACCTGCGCGAAGCCGTCGAGCGCAGCGGCCTGTCGCTGACCGACATCCTCCAGGCCGACGGGGCGCCACCGGGGCTGCGTGCCGAGCCGGCGCAACTGCCGGCGGGGCTGGAGCCGGCCGGCGAGCGCAGCCGCGGCCTGGGCTTCGAGATCGTCATCTCGCCGGAACTGGTGCTGTCCGCCGCTGCCGCGGCGTCGCTGGTGATCCTGTCGATCTCCAAGTTCCTGCGTGATCGCGCCCGCGACCCGAAGGTCGTGGACGTCTGGCAGGAGCGAACCGTGACCGGCGCCGACGGCCTCGCGCGCACCGTGCTCGTGCGCGAGTCCCGCTTCATCGAGCCCGCCTCCGGTACGGGCGCCGAGCTCGAGGCCAGCCTCGACTGGACCAAGGGCGCCGTGCTGCGCTTTGCGACCAAGGAGCACGACACGCAGCCCGCCGCGGGTCCGGCAGTCGTCGCCGAGGACAAGCCGGCCCGCTGATGGCAGGGCGCGCAGTCCTGCTGGGACGCAACTCGGGCGGGCTCGAGCACTGCCCGCGGGACGTCAACCTGATGCACGAGGCGTTGCGGGCGCACCGGTTCAAGTGCCGGGTGGTGCCGGAGAGCGCCACCTTGGGCCAGGTCACGGAGGCCGTTGTCGGCGTGATCGACGCCTGCGGCGCCGACGATACCCTGGTCGTCTACTTCTCAGGCCACAGCTACGGCGACGATGGTCTGCAGCTAGTGCTGGACGATCAGATCCATGTTCTGCGCAACCAGCTCTCCGGTGCCACGCTGGTGGGATGGCTGCGCAAATGCAGGGCGCAGAACAAGCTCCTGATCCTCGACAGCTGTCAGTCCGGCCAAGCGGCGCCGGACGACTGGCCGAGCCAGCCCGGCGACCACTTCCGCGTGCTCACCGCCACCGACGGCCGCTCCAGCACCAAGGAGCACGACGCCCTCCAGGCCGGCGCCTTCACCTACCATCTGCATCTTGCCCTGACCGACGCGGCCCTGCGCCGCGGCGCTCCGGCCGGCGTGCTGACCGAGGACGGGCACCTGAGCGTCGATTCGCTCTACCCCTGGTTGCGCCGAGCCGTGGCGGACTACGATCGGGTCGAGGGCAAGCAGCCCCAGGCCGAGCCGCAGCTCTATGGCAGCACGGCCAAGGACGTCTTCTTCGGCTTCCACCTCGCCCCGGCGCAGCCCGCCGCGCCGGATCCCCGGGGCGACGACGGCTCGGCCTGGGACGGCTACCTGGACGACCCCTGGCTGCTCAAGACGCTGGATCGCGCCGCAGCGCTCGCCAAGCTGCGCGCCCTCCTCAAGCGCCCCGGCACGCCGCATCTGGTGCTGGTGGATGCGGTCTACGAGACCGACCGGCCCGACTACCTGGCCGATTGCGCCATGCTCTGGCCGGAACAGGGCCGGGTGCCGATCCCGGCCGTGGACGCGCACCGCGCCCCCGCCGCCTACGAGCTGGAGCTGGCGCCCGACGCGCTGGAGCCTGCGGACCTCTACCGGGCGCTGCACGGCGCCATCCTCGGACACGCCCGCGATGACGCGGCCCCGGAACACGCCGTTTGTGCCGAGTTGCGCAGCCGCCGCCATGCCGTGCTGTGCTGCATGCTCGGCATCCAGGCGCCGTCGCCCGACTACCTGCGGCGCCTGCGCCTGGCGCAGCGCTTCCTCGCCGATCTCTGTACCCGCGAGCCCGACCTGGCGGTCGTGCTGCTAGTGGCCTGCCAGCCGCCCGAGGCCCGCTTCCCGTGGTGGTGGCCGCTCTGGACCTGGCCCGCCCGGCTGACCTTGCGCGGCTGCGTGCACTGGCTCGGCCGGCTGGGCCAGGTCAACGGCAACGAGGTCGCCAACTGGCGCACCCGCTGGTTGCACCTGCGCGACGACCCGCGGGTGCGGCTGCTGCACGACGCGCAAGTGGCCAAGCTGAACCGGGAAGCGCGCAGCCTGGGCTATGAGGAAATGCGCGCCCACCTGCGCCGTGTCTGGGACGCCAGGCTCGGCGACGGTGCGCAGGGCGCGCCGGGCATCTAGGGCGGATCTTGGTTCATGGATCCAGCGCAGCGCATCCGCCGCGCGGCCGGCACGCCGGGCGTACGGGCCACGCACCACCGCCCCCCGCGCCACGCAGCCGGTACCCGAGCAACCGACCGACCAAGCCGCCGCCCGAGCCTATGACCATCCCCCGCTACTACACCGGCACCGGCGCAGGCACCGGGCGCGCCGCCGACCTGCCGCGCCTGCGCCTGCACGACCTCACCGACCCGGACGACTACCTGGCCCAGGCGGATCTGGCTGCCGCCGTCGACGTGGCCCTGACCCTCGGCATGCCGCTGCTGCTCACCGGCGAGCCCGGCTCCGGCAAGTCCGCGCTCGCCGATAGCGTCGCCGCCGAGCTGGGCCTGGGCCACCCCAAGCCCGCCCGCGCGCTGCGCTTCCCGGTCAAGTCCACCACCGAGGCGCGCGACCTCTTCTACCTGTTCGACACCGTCGGCCGCTTCCACGCCTCTCAGACCCCCGGCGCCACGGCCGACGCCCGCGACTACATCCGCTTCCAGGCCCTGGGCCTGGCGCTGCTGCGGGCCAAGCCGCCGGCCTTCGCCCGCGACACCCTGATGCTCGATCCCGAGCGGCTCGACCACCCGGGCGAGCCCCTGCGCAGCGTCGTGCTCATCGACGAGATCGACAAGGCGCCGCGCGATGTGCCCAACGACATCCTGGTGGAGCTGGAGACCATGGCCTTCGACATCCCCGAGCTGTCCGCCGGCCGCGGTCGGGTGCACCGGGTAGCGCTGGACCCGGACGGCGACGAGGGCCAGCGCCGGCCGCTGGTGATCTTCACCAGCAACCGCGAACAGGCCCTGCCGGAGCCCTTCCTGCGCCGCTGCGTGTTCCACCACCTGGGCTTCCCGCCGTTTCGCGCGGGCCCGGACGATCCGCGCATCACCGTGGAGCGCATCGTCGCCCGGCGCCTGGGCAAGCGCTATGCCGGAGACGGCATGGCCGGCGGCCGGGTGCATTTGGCCATCGACTTCTTCGCCTACCTGCGCGAGCCCGAGCAGGAGCGGCGCATCGGTCGCCGCCCGACCCTGGCCGAGCTGCTCAACTGGCTCGACTGGCTGCTGCCCCCAGTCGCTGCCGACGGCCGCCCGCTGGGTGCCGCGGACTGGCAAGCACTGGCGACGCTCCATGCGCTGCGCGAGCAGGCACAGGCGAGCGCCGGCGGCGGGCGGACCCGGTCCGGCGTGCCAGGGGCAGCGCCAGGAGCAGCATCGGGCGCACCGGCCGGAGCCCCCGACGACGGGGCACTGCGCACCCTCGTGCTCGGCACCGAGAGCCTGCTGCTCAAGCGCCCGCGCGACGCCGCAACCGATACCGCCACCGGGGCCGAGCGCCTGTTGCGCGACTGGGCCGGCACCCCGGAGCGCCGCGGCGCCGCGTGACCCGGGCGCGCCCGCAGCGCCAGCCCGGACCGGCGCCGCGCAGCCCCCAGCGGCCCTGATCGACCTGCAATGCCCGCCGACCAGGCGCCCACCGCCGCATCCCAGTCCGGTGCACCCCAGTCCGATGCACTGGCGCCCCGCGGCCTGTTGCACCGCCTCTCCGGCCCCCAGGGCCTGGAGGCCCTGCACGGACTGCTCCGTGCCGAGGGCTTCGCCGTGGGTCCGGACCGCTGGCAGAACGTTTGCGATCTGCTCCTGGTGCGGCAGATACGCGGTGCCGGGGCCGCCGATCCGGCCATGCTGCGCCCGCTGCTGGCGCCGCTCTTCTGCCGCAGCGAACGCGAGCAGCGACGCTTCGCCGAGCTGTTCGACCTGTGGCGGCGGGGGCTTCAAGTCGAGCCGACCCCAGGCGCCACCTCCGCCCACGCTTCCGGCCCTGCCTCCGGCCCAGCCTCCGCCCAGCCTGCCCCCGCCCCCAAGCCGACGACCGAGGCCCCGGGAAGGACCCCCGCGCCCGCCGCGGTCGCCCCGTTGCCGCAGCCGGACTGGCGGCGCATCGGGCTGCGCGCCACGCTCGCCGTCGGGCTGCTGCTCGTCCTGCTGGGCACGGCGCTCTGGTGGCACCAGCAGTTCGGCGAGTCGTCGGCGCAGGAGCGACCGCAAACCCTGACCCGTGCCGACCGGTCGGCCGGCGGCGGCGACGCAACCACGCCGACCCCGCGCCAAGCCCCGCGGTTTCTGCCCCCGCGGCGGCCGC
>JANQFI010000553.1 GCA_028277905.1 Chromatiaceae bacterium
TTCGACAAGCGCCAGCGCAACCTGGTGCAGGCGCACTGGGAGCAGGTGGGCTGAGCCCGGTCACGAGGCCGCGCGAGGCCCAGCATGCGAATCCGCAGGCGCGGATCATCCGCGCGGCCCCGGGGCGCTTCCGCGTGCGTCGCGAAGCGGAGCTTCGCGACGAGGAACCTAGTGCAGCAGTGCGAATGTCCCGAGACCGTCTCAGATCGTTGTCGCTATCGTTGTCGTTGTCGTGATCGCGGTCTCGACCGTGCGGATGTTCGATTACGATTACGATTGCGATTACGACAACGAGGGGATCCCGGTCTCGGAACTTCCGCAGCAAAGCACTAGTCAGTTCCGCGCCGCGCGCAAGCGGTCATCGCCGCCGAGGTCGGGGCTGTCGCCGGGCTGCTCACCACCACCGTAGCCACCCAGCTCGAGCGGCGGCGCGACGGTATGGTGCAGGGGCTCAGCATCGCGTGCAGCAAGCGCGCCGCCTACCGGCTCGGCGAGCGCTTCTTCAGCAGTTGGTATCTGATGCGCCAGTGCCCGCGCAGGCAGCGCGCTTCCCGGGCAAGTATCCCGCGTCCTGAGCACGCCGGCCGAGCTCGTCCCCATTGACGCAGCGCAGCCAAACCGCCCGTTGGTGCTCGCCGGTCTGCAAGCCATTGATCTGCGACCGCTCCGCACCGCTGGGCGCCATTGACGCCCCGGGAGCGAGTGTCTATTTTACTTGACACTCAATCACGACAACAGATTCTGACAGGGGTCGCTGCGGTCCCTATGAAACCTTTTCAGCAAGCGGGAGGCGTCGCGCGTGGACGTGTTGCAACGCATCGAGCAGGCGCTTGAGGCGGCGCTGGACCTCGGCCTCGCCGAGAACGGGCCGCCGCAGCTCGCCCGTGCCATGCGTCATGCTGTGTTGACACCGGGCTCACGCGCCCGCCCGCGGCTGCTATTGGCGGTGGCCGCCGCCTGCGGCGACGACGCACCTGCGGTGTCGGATGCAGCGGCGGCGTCACTGGAGCTGCTGCACTGCGCGTCCCTGGTGCACGACGACATGCCCGTGTTCGACGATGCCGACAGGCGCCGCGGGCAGCCCACGGTGCACCGGCTGTTTCCGGCGCATGGCGAGCAGCTGGCGCTGCTGGCGGGCGATGGGCTTATCGTGCTCGCCTTCGAGAACCTCGCCTGGCACACGCGCACGCATCCGGAGCGGCTCGGGCCGCTGACGCTGATCATCGCCCGCGCCGTGGGTGTCGGCCACGGCATCGTCGCGGGCCAGGCCTGGGAGTGCGAGACCGGCGTCGATCTCACCCAATACCACCGCGAGAAGACCGCCGCGCTGTTCGCAGCCGCCACCCAGGCCGGTGCCGCAGCCGCCGGGATGGACCCGGCGCCCTGGCGCACCCTGGGCGAGAACCTGGGGCTCGCCTACCAGGTGGCCGACGATCTGCGCGATGTGGCCGGCGATGCCCGCAAGCTGGGCAAGCCCGTCGGCCAGGATGCCGCCCGCGACCGCCCGAGCGCCGTCGCGGAGCTGGGTGTGGAGGGCGCGGTCGCCAGGCTCGAGACGCTGCTCGGGAGCGCCATCGAGGCCATCCCGGCCTGCCCCGGCCGCGACAAGCTGGCCGCAATGGCGCAAGCGGAGATGGAGCGGCTCCTGCCTGACGCACTGCGCGCAGAGGGCCGAGGCCCCGGGGCCTAGCACGACTGCGCCGACATGGGACAAACGCGACTCCTGGCCGCTTCTTTGCTTGACCGCCTCCGCGCCTGGCGCGACGCCGGGATGGCGAGCCCCGGCTTCCAGCGCTGGGCGGCGGACTTCCCGCTGACCCGCCCGGTGGCCGCGCGCCGCGCCCGGGGGTTGTTCGACATCACGGCCGGTTTCGTCTATTCACAGATCCTCTTCGCCTGTGTGGAGCTGGAGTTGTTCGACAAGCTCGCCGACCGGCCCCGCAGCGCCGCCGACCTGGCACCTGAGATGGGCATGAGCAGCGCCGCCGCGGAGCGTCTGCTGCGCGCCGCCGTGGCCATCGCGCTCCTGGAGCGGCGTGGTATCGACGCCGTCGGCGATGCCCGCTACGGCCTCGGTAGGCTCGGCATCGCCATGCCCGGCAATCCCGGCATCGCGGCCATGGTGCGGCATCACCGGATGCTCTACCACGACCTCGAGGATCCGTTGGCGCTGTTCCGCGGCGAGCTCGAGGAGACCGAGCTCGGCCGATATTGGTCCTACGCCGGCTCGACCGACCCTGCTGCCGACGGCGACGAGCGCATTGCCGAGTACAGCGCGCTCATGTCCGCCTCCAGCGGTCTGGTGGCCGAGGATACGCTGGACGCCTATTCGCTCAAGGATCACCGCTGTCTGATGGACGTGGGCGGTGGCGAGGGCCGATTCCTGGTGCAGGCGGGAGAGCGCTGGCCGCACCTGCAATTGATGCTGTTCGACCTCCCGGCGGTGGTCGCCCGCGCCGAGCGGAGCTTCGTCGATGCCGGCATGGCCGAGCGTGTGCGCCTGGTGGGCGGCGACATCAGGGCGGACGGTCTGCCCGCCGGTGCGGACGTCATTTCCCTGGTGCGGGTGATCCTCGACCACGACGAGGGCGGCGCCATGGCCATCCTGCGCGCCGTGCGCCGCGCGCTGCCAGTCGGCGGCACCCTGCTGCTGACCGAGCCGATGTCCGAGACACCAGGCGCGGAGCCGGTCGGCGATGCCTATTTCGGCCTGTATCTGCTGGCCATGGGTAGCGGACGCACCCGCTCGCCGCATGAGCATCGGGCCATGCTGGCCACGGCCGGTTTCGGCACTGTCCGGTTGGTGCGCACGCGCCGGCCCTTGCAGACGCGCCTCATCCTGGCCATAGCCACATAGCCCGCAAGGTATTGCCAAAGCCGATCGACAGGTGTACTGTAAGTTTTTGTTGACATCAGCGTGGGTCAAGCTAGACTGACACTACGAGCATCAGGCGGTGCTGCCTGCCGGCCGTGCGCCTTCGACAACCAGCAGCCGATTTCAAGTGACCACCACCGTCCACATGACCGCACCCGAGTTGGCTGCTCAGGCCGTGGTACTGCAGGAGCCTCACCAGCTCGCGGTGCGCACGCTGGCCCTGACGCCCCCGACGGCCGCGGACTGTGTCGTCGACATCGACTACAGCGGCATCAGCACCGGCACCGAGCGCCTGCTGTGGACAGGCCGCATGCCGCCGTTCCCCGGCATGGGCTACCCGCTGGTGCCGGGTTACGAGTCGGTCGGCCGCATCCTCGGCGCCGGGCCCGACAGCGGCCGGCGGGCGGGCGAGCAGGTGTTTGTCCCTGGTGCGCGCTGCTACAACGAGGTCAAGGGCCTGTTCGGCGGTGCCGCATCCCGCGTCGTCGTGCCCGGGGCGCGCCTGCTGCCGGTGCCGGACGGGCTCGGGGAGCAGGGGGTCCTGCTCGCGCTGGCGGCGACGGCCCGGCATGCGGTCGCGGGCTCTGCGACGGCCCCGGAGCTGATCGTCGGCCATGGGGTGCTCGGGCGCCTCCTGGCACGTGTGATGCTGGCGCAGGGCACAGCGCCACCACTGGTGTGGGAGACGAATCCGCAGCGTGTCGACGGCGCCACCGGCTACAAGGTCGTCCATCCGGCGCAGGACCAGCGCCGCGACTATGGGGTCATCGTCGACGTGAGCGGTGACGCCTCGATGCTCGACGGCCTCATCGGCCGGCTCGCACGCGGTGGCGAGATCGTGCTGGCCGGTTTCTACGAGGCGCGCATCAGCTTCGATTTTCCGTCCGCCTTCATGCGCGAGCTGCACCTACGCGTGGCGGCGGAGTTCAAAGAGCCGGACCTGGTGGCGGTGCGCGATGCCCTGGCCGACGGACGCCTGTCCTTCGACGGTCTCATCACCCACCGCAGTCCCGCCGCCGAGGCCGCCACGGCCTACGAGACGGCCTTCAATGATCCGGCCTGCCTAAAAATGATTCTCGATTGGAGGGGAGCGAATGGGTAACTCTGCGGCCAATACCGCTATCCACGTCGGGCTTCCGGAGCACCCGGCGGCGCGGCGCGACGCTGCATCAGCGTCAGCGAGCCAAGTGTCTGCGACCCAAGTGCCTGAGACGAAGCAGACGCAGATCATTGCGATCTATGGCAAAGGCGGCATCGGCAAGAGTTTCACACTCGCAAACCTGAGCTACATGATGGCGCAGCAGGGCAAGAAGGTGCTGCTCATCGGCTGCGACCCCAAGTCCGACACCACCACGCTGCTGTTCGGCGGGAAGGCCTGCCCGACCATCATCGAGACCTCCGCCAAGAAGAAGGCCGCCGGCGAGCAGGTGACCATCGGCGACGTCTGCTTCAAGCGCGATGGCGTTTTCGCCATGGAGCTGGGCGGCCCCGAGGTGGGTCGCGGCTGCGGCGGGCGCGGCATCATCCACGGCTTCGAGCTGCTGGAGGGCCTGGGCTTCCACGAGTGGGACTTCGACTTCGTGCTGCTGGACTTCCTTGGCGACGTCGTATGCGGCGGCTTCGGCCTGCCCATCGCCCGCGACATGTGCCAGAAGGTCATAGTTGTCGGCTCCAACGACCTGCAGTCCCTGTACGTGGCCAACAATGTTTGCTCTGCGGTCGAGTACTTCCGCGGCCTGGGCGGCAACGTCGGCGTGGCCGGCATCGTCATCAACAAGGACGACGGCACCGGTGAGGCCCAGGCCTGGGCCGAGCAGGCCGGCGTTCCGGTGCTGGCATCGATCCCCGCGGACGAGGACATCCGCCGCAAGAGCGCCGCCTACCAGATCGTCGGTCGGCCAGGCGGCACCTGGTCACCGCTGTTCGAGGTGCTCGGCACCAATGTCGCCGAGGCGCCGCCCATGCGCCCGAAGCCCTTGTCTCCAGACGCGTTGCTGAACCTCTTTTCCAGCGACGAGGTGGGCCGCGATATGGTGCTGGTGCCGGCCACCGTCGAAGACATGTGCGGCAAGTCGAGCCTCGACAAGCCATCCCTCGAAGTCATCTACGACGACGTCTGAACGGGCAGCGCGCGATGCAGGCCAAGGTCTTCTACATGCCCGCCAAGATCGGCGACCGCGCCGGCGCCGATCGCCGCGCCGCCGATGGCGAGGTCGTCTACGACGCCGGCGCCCCCTGCTCGACTGGCGCATCATCGGGCAACGAGCCCGGTGCCAGCGCAGCAGATGCGGGGCCGCCGGATTCGGGTGCACCCGATACGCATAGGGCCGAGGCCGCCGCCGAGGCGCGGCAGGCCGATGGCGAGGGCATCGGCTGCCACGCCGGTGCCACCGAGTTACGCCGAGCCGCAGAGGCCGCGGGTCAGAGCGAGTTGCTGCAACGCCTTGCCACCGACTATCCGACCGGACCGCATGATCAGCCCCAGAGCATGTGCCCGGCGTTCGGTTCGCTCCGAGTCGGGTTGCGCATGCGGCGCACCGCCACCGTGGTCTCCGGCTCGGCGTGCTGTGTCTACGGGCTCACCTTCACGAGCCACTTCTACGGCGCCAAGCGGTCGGTGGGCTATGTGCCCTTCGACTCCGAGACCCTGGTGACCGGCAAGCTGTTCGAGGACCTGCGTGAGGCCGTGCAGCAACTGGCCGACCCGGCCAAGTACGACGCCATCGTCGTCATCAACCTCTGTGTGCCGACCGCCTCCGGCGTGCCCTTGCGGTTGCTGCCGAAGGAGGTCGACGGCGTGCGCATCATCGGCATCGACGTTCCCGGCTTCGGCGTGCCGACGCACGCGGAGGCGAAGGACGTGCTGGCCGGGGCAATGCTCAAGTACGCCCGCGGCGAGGCCGAGATCGGCCCGGTCCAGGCACCGCGCGGCGGTCGCAGCGCCAAGCCCACCATCACCCTGTTGGGCGAAATGTTCCCGGCCGACCCGGTCGGCGTCGGTATGTTGCTTGAGCCGCTTGGGCTCGCCGCCGGCCCGGTCGTGCCGACTCGAGAATGGCGGGAGCTGTATGCCGCCTTGGATTGCGCCGTCGCTGCCGCGATCCACCCCTACTACACCGCCTCCATCCGCGAGCTGAAGGCGGCCGGGCGCAGCATCGTCGGCTCGGCGCCTGTGGGTCACGACGGCACTGCGGCCTGGCTGGATGCCCTGGGTGATGCCTGCAATGTGCCCGCCCACAGGGTTGCGGCGGCGAAGAACGCCTTCCTGCCGGCCATTCGTGGCGCGCTGGCGCAGGCACCGGTCACTGGCACCATCATCGTGTCCGGCTATGAGGGCTCCGAGCTGCTAGTGGCGCGGCTGCTGATCGAGTCCGGTGCCCGTGTGCCTTACGTCGGCACTGCGGCACCCAAGACCCAGTGGTCCAGGCCGGACCTCGAGTGGCTCGAGTCCCGTGGTGTCACGGTGCAGTTCCGCGCTGCGCTGGAGCAGGACAAGGCCGCCGTGGACGCGGTGAAGCCGGATCTCGCCATCGGCACCACGCCAGTGGTGCAGCACGCCAAGCAGCAGCGCATACCGGCGCTGTACTTCACCAACCTGATCTCCGCCCGTCCGCTCATGGGGCCTGCCGGTGCCGGCTCGCTGGCCCAGGTGGTCAATGCCGCCTTGGCGAGCCGCGAGCGCTTCGACCGTATGAACGCCTTCTTCGCGGGTGTCGGCGATGGCGACACCGCCGGCATCTGGGACCGCATGCCCGAGCCCCGCGCGGCGACGACCAGAGGCGGAAACGCCAGGGGCGTCAAGACGGGTGGAGGCCGCCGCTGATGCTGATCCAAGACCTCGATCGGGCCGGCGGCTACTGGGGCTCCGTGTATGTCTTCACGGCGGTGAAGGGCATGCAGGTCATCATCGACGGCCCCGTGGGCTGCGAGAACCTGCCGGTCACCGCGGTGCTGCACTACACCGACGCGCTGCCGCCGCACGAGCTGCCGGTGGTCGTGACCGGGCTCGGCGAGGAAGAGCTGGGCCAGGACGGTACCGAGGGCGCCATGCGCCGCGCCTTTGCGACCCTGGATCCCTCCAAGCCGGCGGTCGTGGTGACCGGCTCCATCGCCGAGATGATTGGCGGCGGCGTGACGCCGTCCGGCACCACCATCCAGCGCTTCCTGCCGCGCACCATCGACGAGGACCAGTGGCAGTCCTCCGACCGCGCCATGGTCTGGCTCTGGCAGCAGTATGGCGCCCGAGCTCGGCGCAAGCAGGGCAAGGGCCCGAGGCCCCAGCCTCGGCGAGCCGCCCGCAAGGAAGGCGACAGGCCGCGCGTGAACATCGTCGGCCCGATCTACGGCATGTTCAACACCTGGTCCGACTTGGCCGAGGTGCGCCGGCTCATCGAAGGCATCGGCGCCGAGGTCAACATGACCTTCCCGCTCGGCACGCACCTCGACGAGGTGCCGCGGTTGGTGGATGCCGACGTCAATGTCTGTATGTACCGCGAGTTTGGCCGCAAGCTCTGCGAGGCCCTGGAAAAGCCCTACCTGCAAGCCCCCATCGGGCTACACAGCACCACCAAGTTCCTGCGCGCCTTGGGGGAGCTTCTCGGCCTGGACCCGGAGCCGTTCATCGAGCGCGAGAAGCACACAACCATCAAGCCCATCTGGGACCTATGGCGTTCGGTGACCCAGGACTTCTTCGGCACCGCGAGCTTCGGCATCGCCGCCACCGAGACCTATGCGCGCGGTGTGCGGCACTTCCTCGAAGACGAGCTGGGTCTGCCATGCAACTTCGCCGTGGCGCGGCGCCCCGGTCACAAGCCCGACAACGACGCGGTGCGTGCCGCCGTGCACGAGAAGACGCCGCTCATCCTGTTCGGCGGCTACAACGAGCGCATGTATCTCGCCGAGATTGGCGGGCGTGCGGCCTACATCCCGGCCTCCCTGCCCGGGACCATCATCCGCCGCCACACGGGTACGCCGTTCATGGGCTACGCGGGTGCGACCTACCTGATCCAGGAGGTCTGCAACGCCCTGTTCGATGCCCTATTCAATATTCTGCCCTTGGGCACGGAGCTGGACCAGGTGGATGCGACACCATCGCGGCTACCGGCCGAGAATCGCCAGTTGCCCTGGGATGTCGAGGCCAAGCAGCAGTTGGACCGCATGCTCGAGGCCTACCCGATGCTGACCCGCATCTCCGCGGCGAAGCGTCTGCGCGATGCGGCCGAGCAGGCCGCACGCGACGCCGGAGAGGAGCAGGTCACGGTTGCGCGCGTGCGTGGCGCGCGCGACGTGCAGAGCGGAGGTCGTGCCGCATAACCATGCGCGTCTTATTTGGGCCTCTACGACGATGGCTCGGCCCCGTGCATCTTTGAATCTAACTAGCTGGAGGTTTGTTCCATGGCAGACGACAAGGGCGTGACCGGCGCCAGCGAAGAAGAGGCCCAAGAGTTCCACGGCAGTTTCACGCAGAGCATGACGGGCTTCATCGGTGTGGCCGTTTTCGCGCACATCCTGGCCTGGCTGTGGCGCCCCTGGCTGTAGTGGGCGGCTGCTCGGTCTTTCTTGCAGTATGAGCCGCGCAATCGTTACCTGAATCGTTACTTTGAAAAGGTCGTAGTGAACAGTATCGCTGTGCGGCCTTCGACCTTGCGTCTGGCGCTTGCGCCACGGCCACGGCACAGACTGCAGAACCAGCAGCAACGCAATCTCGACATCACCTCTCACGCGGAGAGCAACAATGAGCGAAGGTCTTCACAAAATCTGGCTGCTCGTCGACCCCAAGGTGGCGCTGAACGTCATCTTCGGCTTCCTGATTGTGCTGGGTCTCACCATTCACTTCATCCTGTTGAACACCACCGACTTCAATTGGCTTGACGACGGGATTCCCGCGGTCCAGGCCAAGGCTCCGGTCGCAGAGCAGCCGGCCGTGGCCGCGCCTGCGGAGGCGCCTGCCCCGGCGCCGGCGCCGGCTGAAGAACAGCCCGCGGAAGCGCCGGCCCCTGCCGAGGAGGCCCCTGCGGAAGAAGCCCCTGCGGAGGAAGCTGCGGCAGAGGAAGCTGCGGCGGAGGCCGAGCCGGCTGCGGCACCTGAGGAAGCGGCAGCCCCTGCGGATGAGGCTGCTGCGGAGGAGGCGCCGGCCGAGGCGGAGCCGGCGGCCGTGGAAGGGGCAGCCCCTGCAGAGGAGGCCCCTGCGGAGGAGGCTGCAGCGGAGGCGGAGCCGGCCGCGGCGCCAGTGGCAGAGGTGGCAGAGGCGCCACCGGCGGAAGCAGC
>JANQFI010000621.1 GCA_028277905.1 Chromatiaceae bacterium
GACAGTGTCGGCAAAAAACGGCATCTAAACAATGGACTAGGTCGGCACTACAGACGATTCCGCAGAACCTGACTTACTCAAATCAGGGACTTGCACGAGAAAAAGGCCCGGTTTTCGCGGAAATCCGGGCCGAATAGTCGAAGTCGGGCTAGCGACCTGCGGCTGACGCTCAACCAAGTCCAACCCATCGGCAACAACCGTTTCTATTGCGGGATCGACACCATGACTGGCCAGCGCCGGGAACTGCGCAATGGTGGCAGGCCGCGGAAGCGGGAGCAGGCGGCATCATCCAGCGACGCGAGCCAAGCTGAGTTGCCGCTCTGAATCGATTGAGCCTGGCCCCTTTTCTCTCTTTTCTCTTTTCTCTTTTCTATCTTCTCCCCGCTTCTCTCCCCTTTCTTCCCTTGACAGGCGGTCGCGCTCGGCTCCGGCGGCACCCGCCGGCGTCAGAATCGAGCCCAGACGCGGACAGCGAAAACGTCGTCCACATCATCCAGGATTCGGTTCGGGACCGCACCGCCGGCCAGCCCCGGGGCCTTGAAATCGCGGAACTGGTAGTCGGCAAGCAGCCGGACGTGCTTGTTCACGCGATAGGTGGTTCCGAGCGTGAGGGTCTCGAAGCGGCGCTCGGTCAGGTCGCTGTCGGTGCCGCGGTTGAGCCGGTCGTAGCGGGCGCGCAGCTCCCAACTGCCGAGCAGCCTGTAGCCGCCGTCCAGGTACCAGCCATCCGCCTGGTTCTCCGGCAGGACGTTGTAGGAGGCGACCAATCGACCGTCATTGCTGATCGCACCAGGTACGGCGACGCCATCGGTCCCGTTGAAGATCATGCCATCGGCCTTGATCCACTCGCCGACGGCACGCCAGGGCCCCCGGCGTAACGTCGCCCCGAGGCCGTAGCGGGTGCGATCGAAAGTCTGTCTGGTCTGCGCCACGCCGGCGCGCAGCTCGCGCTCGCCGGTTTGATACCAGCCGATGAGCTTCAGACCATCGCGGAACGGACCCTTGCCACCGAACACCAGCTCGGAGCTCCAGTAGAGCCACCAATCGGGCTTCCCGCTGCCGGTTCCGTTGTAGATGGCAAGTCCGGAGCCGGTGCCCGCCATGACGGCATAGGTGTGCTCCCAGGCGCCGGTTTCGAAGACGTCGAACAGCTGGATACCGGTATCGCGCCAGCCGCTGACAGGGCCTGTGGGCTCATTGGCGTTCGTCGGCGGTATGCCGTCGCTGTCGAGCGGGCGTTCGTTGACGATTTGCGTGTTGACTGCCGTCGGTCTGATGTAGTCGCGCAGCACCGTTGGCTGCATACCTTCCTCTGAGCCCGGATATTTGAACTGTCCGATGCGGATGCGCGCGTGGGGAATCAGGTTGAGGGTCGCGCTGACGTCGGTCAGCTTCACATTCGGTGTGCCGTTTTGGGACACCGGGTTATCGCCGGCAAGGGGCGAGATCCAGTAGTTGAGCTTGCCGTCGAGCAGGCGTCCGCGCAGGCCCAAGCGTGCGAAGGACACTTGGAGCTCCGACGACCCCTCCAACTTCGGCGGGATCTGGTTCAACACCAGCGGCTGGCCCTGCCAGGGGCCCGCCGGCAGTGCAGTCCCCCGGGTCTGTTGGTAGTCGATACCGACGAAGCCGAAGGGCCGGTAGGCCGGTGCGCTCGGCGGCTCGATGCCTTGCAGCATGATCCAGTTCGCAGCGGCCAGCGGCGGTCCATACAGCAGGTTCGAGAGCAGTCCGATCAGCAGCAGTCCAGTGGCGAGGACCTGTCCTTTGTGGTTGAACTTGAGCTCGAGATCTCTCATAGCTAGCGGGAGTCACAGGCGTAAGACGCCGCACATTAAGCATAATTTGAGCCAGAACTCTTTTAAGAGCAAATACAAAGTGATAGGGGTCTTGACACGCCTAAGGGATGGCCGCGCCCGGTCAGATCACACAACGCGTTCAGGCATTTCACACAGGCTTCCGAACGCAGCCCGGGGCGGCGGGACAACGGGCCCGCACGACGCTGCGCACCTTGCAGCTGAGCCGCCGGTGCGGCTCGGATCGAGCTGGTAGCCGGCCAGGATGGACCCATCCCCGGGCTTGTTCTTCGTCATGGGCCTGTTCGGTTCTGTCCACTGCGCCGGGATGTGCGGCCCCGTCGCGGGCGCCTTGGCCCTGAGCCTGCCCGCCGATTGCCGCTGCAGGCTCCGCTGCCGCGCCGGCTTCCTCGTGGCGCTCAACTTCGGCCGCATCCTGAGCTACAGCCTTGCCGGGGGCTTCGGCGGGTTGGTCGGATCGGCGCTGGCACAGAATCCGCCGTCTCCGTTCCTGCACGAGGCCCTGCGCACCTTGGCGGCGCTGATCGTCATGGCAACCGGGCTCTATCTGACCGGCTGGGTACCACAGCTCCGCCAGATAGATCGCGTCGGGGCGCCGCTCTGGCGGCGTCTCGAACCTCTTGGTCGCCGCTTGCTGCCGGTGCGCTCGCGCGTGCAGGCCATCCTCTACGGCATGATTTGGGGCTGCCTTCCCTGCGGCCTGGTCTATTACGCCGTTTTGCTGACCCTGGCCGCCGATCACGCCATCCAGGGCGCAGTGTTGATGTCCATCTTCGGACTGGGCACGCTGCCGGCGATGTTGGGTCTCGGTTCCTTCGTCGGCTGGGTCGCCGGGTTGGCGCGTCACCGGGGGTGGCGGGGAGCGGCTGGACTGCTGTTATCGGCCACGGGTCTCATCAGCCTGATCCTGGGCGCCGGCTTCTTTTGACAATTGAGTCGCACTTGATATGCTCCGGGCTCGAAGGGGCGCAGTCCCCGGCAAGGCTGAGCCCATGATCACCTTCGACGAACTGACCCGTGACGCGAGTCCTGAGCTCCGAGTCATCACCAACTCTGCGCGTCTCGTTGCCGCAACCGACGTCACCGCCCTGATTTGCGGCGAGAGCGGCACCGGCAAGGAGCTCATCGCACGCGCGATGCACGCGGGCAGTCCGCGCTCGGCTGCACCCTTTCTATCCGTCAACTGTGCATCACTGACCGAGCAGCTGGCCGACTCCCTACTCTTCGGCTACCGGAAGGGAGCCTTCACCGGAGCCGATCGGGACCATTGCGGCTACATTCGCGCCGCCGCCGGGGGCACACTGTTCCTGGATGAGGTGGGCGAGCTACCCATTGGCTCCCAGGCGAAGCTGCTGCGGTTCCTGGAATGCGGTGAATGCCTGCCCCTCGGCGAGGTACAGCCCATGGTCGTCGATGTGCGGCTCATCGCCGCCACGAACCGCGAGCTGTGGGCCGAGTCCGAGGCCGGGTCCTTTCGCCGGGATCTGTTCTATCGTTTGAATATTGTCCCTCTGGCTTTACCGCCGCTGCGCGAGCGGCGCGACGAGATCCCTAAGCTGCTGCGGCGTTTCGTCGATGAGGCAGCGGAGACCCACGGCCTCACACCACCGACATTCGACAAAGCCAGCCTGAAGCTCCTGTACGATCATAGCTGGCCGGGCAATGTGCGCGAGCTGCGCAATTTGGCGATCCGTATGACCATCCTGTTCGCTGGGCGCAGGATCAGTCCGGCGAATCTTCCGGCGGAGATCCGTATTCCGAAACCCAGCATAGGACTGGATTCCGGTCTCCCCTTACGCCTCCCAGATGAAGGCATCGTCATTCAACAACTCGAAGTGGATCTGATCCGCCAAGCCTTGGCGCGAACCGGCGGCAATCGCTGTCGCGCGGCAAGGCTGCTTGGAATGACCCGCGACACCTTGCTGTATCGCTTGAAGAAGTACGCCATTGCCTAATCCGAGAGGAGAGGATAGAGGATAGGAAATCCAAGCCATCATATCCAGTGTCTGCAGGATAAAGACCTCAAAGAGGCATACCAGCCTGCTTGTCTTTTTCGCCGACGCGACCATGACCCCAGATCTGGGCGACAAGCCCGACGACCAGGCCGTGCTGCAGTACGCCATGGGCCGCGAGCACCTGGCCATGAGCCACTACCGCGCCCTGGCCGACAGCACCGCCCCCGGTCCAATTAAGGCGATTTCTGTCAAAAAATATACCGCCTGGCTTGTCTTTTCGCCCGCCTTCGGCGTCGCGGCAGCGGGCACAAAGCGCGACTATGCGCCCGCTGCCGCTCCTTGAAGGCGCGCGCAACCTCAGTCCGAGGAGCATGAGCTCAATTCAAGACGCGCCCGAGGTCGAACCGGGCCCACGCCTTGGTTCGGGGCCTTGCGTCCATCCGTCACCGATGCGCGCTTCGCCAACCCAAGCTGCGCGAGGGCATTACCGATTACTGTACTGGCACGGATCTTGCTTAACCGGTGCTATCACGCTGTCGCTCGACCATGACGCGCGCCATCGATCCATCCTGGTGCGTTGCCAAGCATCTGATGACAAAGATAATCGCCATGCCCAGCGAAGATGGCGTCCAGGTCGGCGGCCACGCCGGACAGGCACGCCATTGGCTCCTTTACGACACGGATGCCGACCATGCCCCACCGACGCGCGTCGAGCTCGACAAGCCGCGGGTGTTGCACCATTGGAAGGACCAGGGCCCTCACCCCTTGGACGGCGTCGACGTCATGATCGCCACCAGCGCCGGCGATGCCTTTGTACGGCGCATGGCCAAGCGCGGCGTCGAGGTCATCCTCACGGGGGAGCGCAATGCCGCTCGCGCCTTTGCGGCGGTACGCGACGGCGAGCGCCTGCCGAAGCCGCGCTTCAACCCGCATGTCTTGTTGTGCAAGCTGCGGGATCTGTTCTCGAATCACTAGCCCGAATGGCCGGTGTACCGCCACGGCGCCATACCGCGACACGGACCTAGGTCAGGCGACGACGGAGGGCCCGGATCGCCGAGGCCTTTTGCCCATCGGCGCCGGCAGCACCGCACCATTGCCGACGCAGGCGTCCCGCCACATGGGTCAAGCGTCGAGGGTATCCACGTCTGAAGCCCCTGTCTGCGGCGCTCCCGGCTGAGCTCGATGCCGAGCAAAGACATGGGCGGTCTCCCCGCCAGGATAGCGCTCCGCCTAGCCGGCATCCTCGATGCGTTGTAGCGCGCGCCCGTTCGGCGCCAGTTCTATGAGTCCTTTGTCCATGGGCTATCCACGCCTGTAGGTTCCGCAACGGAAATCAGCGTGCCCGCCAGTAACCTGGCCTGATACCCAAGGTTTGAGGGCTGACAACAACATAGAAGCGGCGGATCGGAATCCGATCGCTTCGAACCCCCGGCCCGAGCTGCTCACTCGCATCTTCGTAGATCGGGCACAGCCCGTCGTCGGCCTTCCATTGGCCCTTGATCATAAGGTCAGAGCAACCGATGGCCGCCTCGGGTAGCCCCATACTCTCGGTGCAAGCTTCGCGGTCCTTCTTGCCCCCCCGGGACGGCGTGCTCGGTGGTCGCTGGCCACCGGCTGTGCTCGCCGACCACAGGCGCTCACGCATGTCGTGCTTGGTCGGATTCCAGGCCATCAGGTCTGCGGCGAGACCGAGCGGGCCGATGGAGGCCTCGCGGATGCCCTCATGCAGCTCTGCTCATGGTGACTCCTCGGTTGGTGATTGCATGGAAGGCTCCGTGCTCGGTGTCGTGAGAAAACGGTGTCGTTCCAGAAGCAGGGCCGCTTCGCGCTCTGCGGATGGGCCGGCGAACATCGCCGGGGCCGCCAATTCGTAGTGCAGCCACAACCGCGACCGGTTCTCCGCGTCGATACCGGTAAAGCCCAATGCCTCGAACTGTCTCGTGATGAACCCTAGGCGCGCCTCGTCGACCTGCTTGACGACCGCCCGGGCCATCGGATCATGCAAGGCCCAAGCGCGAAAGGGCGCATCATCGTCGGCTGCCTGCCTGTTTAGAATCGTGCGCATCCAGGCGAGGATGGTGTTGCTTGGGTCGAGACCCAGGTCCGCGATCTGCGCGTCGATCTCGTAGGTCCATCGACGGCTCCAGTCCTCCAACAGCACCTGCAACAGATCCGCGCGATCGGCGAAATGGTGGTAGAAGCTGCCGCGCGTCACACCGAGACTGGTGGCGAGCCGATCCACGCTCACCGCGCCGATGCCGGCTTTGACAAGCATCGTGCGCGCGGCCTCGACCCAGTCCTGCCGGGAGAGCCGAGCTCTGGCTTGCGCTTCTTGCTGCATGATTGAAAATACACCCTTGTACGCTGAGCATGCAACCACGTATTCTGGTTCGTTAAGGTGCGGCCTCACGCGCCGCCCTGCAAGCGTACCCAGCTTGCTGTTGTCACCTATCCCTGTTTTGCCCACCCCTCCGAACCGCGGGAGAGCCCAAGATGCAATCCGCCCGATCCGTCCTTGTACTCCTGGCGTCCCTGGTCTCGGCATCTGCACTCCCTGTGCATGCCGGTCCGTCCGCTGCGGAATCCAGCCCCGGCTTGGCCAACCGCGGGGAAGGCTGGCATGGCCAAGGTTTCCTTTACACCTGGATGGCCAACATCAACGGAACCCAGACCGTCAAGGGCAACGAGGCGGACCTGGACCTGAGCTTCGGCGACATCCTCGACGCGCTGGACTTCGTCGCCGAGGGCCGGGTCGAGGCGATGAAGGACAACCGCTGGGGCTTCTACGTGGATGGCACCTATCTCAAGCTCGGGCCGGAGGCGAAGAAGGGGCCGATACACATGCGCCTCGGCTACAAGTACTGGCTCTGGGACTTCGGCGGCATCTACCGGGCCAAGACCTGGGAGACCCGGCAAGGCAAGGGCGCTCTGGACCTGATGCTCGGCGGGCGCTACACGAGCATGGACGTGGAGCTGGACTTCCGAAATCGGCCGCTCCCGAACGTCTCCGGGTCGCAGGCCTGGACCGACCTGGTCACCGGCGCCCGAGTCCTCTTGGACCTGCCCTACGACTGGACCATGAGCCTGCGCGCCGATGTCGGCGGCTTCGGCATCGGCGGCTCGTCGAACCTGTCGGCACAGGGCATCCTGGTGTTCCTATGGCGCTTCCGCCCGAGCTGGGACCTGGCCATCGGCTATCGGGCGCTCTACCAGGACTACGAGAACGGCCGCGGTGCCAACAAGTTCGCCTATGATGCGACCACGCACGGGCCGGTGTTGGGCATCGGCTATCGCTTCTGAGGCGATTGCCGGAAACAAACAGACCGAATGGCGCAGGATTCTCGTCCGCCTTCGCGAAGCGGCAGCGCGTGCAGAGTCGTTCCATGTGCGCGTTGCCGCGACAAAGCAGGCGGGCGAGAAGAC
>JANQFI010000055.1 GCA_028277905.1 Chromatiaceae bacterium
GCACGAAATGGCCGTCCATCACGTCGACATGGATCCAGTCTGCGCCTGCCTCATCGACCGCGCGCACCTCCTCGCCGAGCCGGGCAAAGTCGGCGGAGAGAATGGAAGGAGCGATGCGCAGGGGAGGGGGCATGGCAGTATCCGTCGGATGAAAAGTTCTTGCGGCAAGGGCCGTTCGTGCCGCTCGGTACCATGGGCCCCGCTGGCGGGCAACGCGGGAGGCCGGCTCCGCGAAAAACCCGGCAGAACTTTCCGCACGCTGGCCGGAATCGGCAGGTCTTGCCCCGCGGCCGTGACGAAAGAGCATCAATTTGCAGCCAAAGCGCATTGATTTGTCGTGGGTTCTTCTCTCGTGCGCGCCCGGCACGTGTCTTGCTGGTGCGGTGCTGGGTTGACGTGTCCCTGGACGAGTAATGGCCATGATGATGTTCGCAGGCGCGGCGCTGACCGCCTTGGACGTCCTGACGGAGCTCACCAACGTCAAGGTGCCGGCGCGGTCGCCGGCAGAAAACGCCGCAGCCTTCGGGCTCGCCGAACCATCACCCAACGACACGATGGCCGCGGGCGCAGGCGCGCCGGCGGCATCCCCGGCCCTGTCGGCCGAGACCATGAGTGCGGTGCTCGCGCTGCTGGGCGAGCAGGGCGCAAACCACGATCTGTCGCGTGACCGCATCGCAATGCTCGATCGCGAACAAGCGGACGAAGCCGGCAGCGCCGCAGCCAACAATTCCAGGCAATACGGCGCGCGGCCGTTCGAGCGCCAGGCGCAGATGCTTGCGCCTGATCCCGGCCCATCCATTGTCGTAACGGTGTAATCGCCCTGCAACGTCGGAGGCTTTCGCCGCGCGCGTCCGCAGCCGTTAACTCCGATAAAAATCCCGCCGCTGATCGTTCTTGCGCCGCATCCCATATATGCCCTTTGTGCTATATGCCACCCGTGACCGCTGGGAGCCGGCGGCAGGGTGAGCGGAGTAGGACAGATGCGTACCGACGTCGTCGTGCTGGGCGCTGGGATCGTGGGAACCTCGGTGGCCC
>JANQFI010000075.1 GCA_028277905.1 Chromatiaceae bacterium
TGCTGCGGGAGCTCCGAGACCGGGATCCCCTCGTTGTCGTTGTCGTAATCGTAATCGAATATCCGCACGGTGAGACCGCGATCACGACAACGACAACGATCACGACAACGACCTGAGACGGTCTCGGGACATTCGCACTGCTGCACTAGTTGATTTCCAATTGATTTCCGAGCCGATGCCCGAGCCCATGTCTGAGCCCATGTCTGAGCAGGAATCATCCTCCCCGGCGGCGGACTGGTTTCCGCTGGAGGTCGAGCTGAAACAGGATCCCCGCGGCGCCCGCCGCGATGCGCTCGTCGCGCGGCTGCGGGAGCGGGCGGCGGAGGTCAAGCGGCGCATGGATCAGGGCCTGCCGCCCGAGGGGTTCTCGGCCATGCAGCGGCTGCAGGCCGGGTTGGACGCTGCCGTGCGGGTCGTCGAGCTCGTGTGGGCTCGGCACCACGGCTATCCGGGCCGTCCCGGCGGCGCCTAGGCCGCGCCAGTAGGCCGCGCAAGTGAGCCGCGTCGATAACCCACGCCAATAAGCCGCACGAGTATTGCGTTGCAAGATTTCGTTGCAACAGAGCCTGTATAACCGATACCGGAGGTAAGGCACAGTGTCCCAGATCGACTTCAGCGGCATGGAGCTGAACCTGAGCCAAATCAACAGCCAGATCCAGGCGTTGTCCACGGCGGACATGTCCGACCCGTCGAACCTGCTAGCCATGCAGAACGAGATGATGATGATGGAAACGGAGTACGGCGCCATGAGTGGCATGATCAACGACATCAAGACCGTGAGCATGCAGATCATTCAGCACTTCTGATCCAGGATCCGGCGGCAAGCGCCGCAACGGGGTCAGTCACGGGGCCAGTCAGGGGGGCCAGTCACTTGGCAGCGCACAGCAACCACAGCACCGGCAGCGATCCGGACCATCGCTTGCTCGCCGAGCTCGCCTATATCGCCGCGGGCTACGGGATGATCGGACAGGTGGACGCCATCTGCGGTGCCCTCGAGGTACTGCGGCCAGACACCGTGATGCCACTGGTGATCCGCGCCACTGCGCGGATCAATCTCGGGCGGCTCGACGAGGCCGAGCGGCTGCTACGCGATGAGGCCCTGGTCCGGGAGCCCGGCAACGCCATGGCCAAGGCCCATCTCGGCTTGGTGCTGAAGCTCCAGGGCCGCACCGCCGAGAGCGAGCGGCTGCTGCGCGACCTGGCCGACTCCGCCGCGGATGCAGACGCCGCGGCCATGGCGCGACGCCTGCTCGCCCGCATGGCCACTGGGCCGGGCGGCTGACGAGCGGATGCGGCGCACCCGCTAAGGCGATTTCTGTCAACAATGATACCGTCTGGCTTGTCTTTTCGCCCGTTTTCTGCGTCGCGGCAGCGGGCACAAAGCTCGACTATGCGCCCGCCGCCGCTCCTTGAAGGCGAGCGAGAATCCTGCGCCATTCGATATGTTTGTTTCCGGCAATCGCCTAAGATTAATCCATGAGATCGGTCTTTAAGGTACAAGCCATGAATATTCCAGGCGGCATCAGCGCGATGACCCAGCAGGCCCCGGAGCGCATGCATCGGGCCGGGGGCGGCGAACAGGGCGAGCGCATTCCGGGACGGTCCGACCCGGGCCAGTCCGGCGATATCGCGCGCGATCGGCACGCCTTCGAGCAGGCATTGCACCAAGGCGCTCCCGGGCGTGATCCGGGCGTAGCCGCATCCGGGCAGGACGGCGCCGGGCAGCAGGCCCGCCCGCAAGTCCAGAGGACAACGCCGCAGGGGAGCGGCCCGGAATCGGCGCAGAGTGCAGGCCAGCCAGATGCAACCGGGCCAGATGCAACCGGGCCAGATGCAGCAGGGAAGCAGGCGGCGAGCCATGGCGACCGCATCCTGGCAGCGATGGAGAAGGGCCGTGCCGAGTATCGCACCACGATCAAGGGTGTGGATCAGAGCGCGGAGGCGGCGCAGCAGATGTCGCCAGCGGAACTGATTCGGATGCAGTTGCAGGTAGCGCGCGTCACACTCAACGAATCCCTCGCCGGCCAGGTGGGCAGCAAGGTCGACAGCGACGTCCAGACCCTGCTCAAGGATTGACCATGCGGGCGGCTTGGGCGAGCACGGGGTCGTCGGCATCGGCAGTGAAAGTCCGCTGAGGATGCAGGATTTCGGCGCTGGGGCCTGGATGCGCTTGGTCTTGGCGCTGCTCCTGGTGCTCGGTATGTCCGGCTGCAAGCTGGAGCTGTATGCGAGCCTGACGGAGCGTCAGGGCAATCAGGTGCTCGCGCTGCTGCTGAACCACGGCATCGACGCCTCCAAGGTCCAGGGCAAGGGGGGTGAGGTCAGTATCCAGGTGGACAAGGCGGACGTGGCCGCCGCGGTGGACCTGCTGGACCGCCACGGCCTGCCGCAGGATCAGTTCACGAACCTGGGCACCGTGTTCCAGCAAAAGGGGCTGGTTTCCTCGCCACTGGAAGAGCGCGTGCGCTACAGCTACGGCCTGTCGCAGAGCATCGCCGAGACCCTGACCCAGATCGACGGCGTGCTGACGGCGCGGGTGCATGTGGTACTGCCCGAGCCCAAGACCACCGAGCAGAGCGCGGAGCCGGCATCCGCGGCGGTGTTCCTGCGCTACCGGGATGGCGCGGCCATCGAAGACGACGTGCCTCAGATCAAGCAACTGGTGCAGAACAGCATCGAGGGCCTGAGCTACGAGAAGATCTCCGTGGCGATGTTCGCCGCCGATGAGCCGCCGGCCCGGCAGCAGTCCGGCCCGCCGATGGCGGATCTGCTCGGTGTGCGCGTCGCCAAGGATTCGCTGCTGCCCTTGGCCGCGGGGCTGTTCGTGCTGGTCGCGGCATTGATCGCCGCGGTGGCTGCGCTGGTGCTGCAGCTGCGCCGCGCCCGCGCCGCCGGTGCCAGGCCCGGTGCCAGACCCGGTGCCGCCGCCGATGCCGCGCGGGCGGCCGCCGGTGATGGCCGCTGAGCGCGCGATGGCCGGGTCGGCACACCTGCTGCTGGGCCTGCCCGATGCGCGTTGGCTTGCGCCGGCGCTGCAGCTCAACCTCGATCACGGCGCCTACGTGGACCCGTCCTGGCTGGATGCGCTGCCCGCCGGCGCGCTCGCGCGCCGCCTGCTGGATGGCGGGCGCGGCCAGCGCCGGCTCAGCGCCTACCTGGGCGAAGCACTGGCCCTCGACGGCGCCTATTGCACCGACTTCTCCGACCCTAGGGCGCGCCTTGTTCTGCTGCCTGGAGGGCTGTTGCGACAGCTCTGCCTCTACATCGGGCTCGCCTCGCACAGCGACCTGCTGCGCAAGGAGCTCGATGGCGCCCGCGTGCGCGCGCTGCGGCAGGCGGTCGGGGACCATGCCTACGACTTCGCCATCAAGCGGGCGCCCTTGCTCGGGCGCTTGCCGGCGGCGGGGCCGCTGGCGGATAGCGTCGAGCCGCGGCTTTACGCGCTCGACGGCGCGGCTGCGCTCGCCGGCTGGCTCGCGGGCGCCGACGCCGATCTGGCCGGGGTGCTCGGCCGCCGCTTCGCGCTGAAGCTGCCCATGCCCTGGCGCCAGGCGATCGAGCGCGCGACGCGCCCCGCCGCTGATGATGTACCCGCTTGGTCGCCGATCCTGCGCAAGCTGCTGCATGAGATCGCCCCCGAATGGTCGCCGTTGCTCGGCTGAGGTCCGTCGGCGACGCCGCGCCGGCACCTGGTACCCGGGTGCTCAAGGCCGCCGATTATGCGCTGCTCCAGCAGGCAGCTGGGTTGTTGGCCGCCGCGCGGCAGGAGGCCCAGGCCCTGCGCGACTCCGCCCAAGCGGAGCTTGAGGCAGAGCGGCGGCGCGGCTACGCGGAGGGAATCGAGCAGGCCCGGGGTGAGGCCGCGGAGCTGATGCTGGAGACGGTCGGGCGCACCGTGGACTATCTCGGGCAGGTGGAGGACGAGGTCATAGGGGTCGTGCTGTCGGCGGTACGCAAGCTGCTCGGCACGCTGGACGACCTGGAGCGCACGCGGTTGCTGGCTCGGGAGGCGCTCAAGGTCGTGCGTACCCAAAAGCGGGTCACCTTGCGGGTTTCGCCGGGCCAGGAAGAAGGGGTGCGCGCGAGGGTCACCGACATCCTTGGCGGCTACAGCGGCATCAGCCTGCTGGAGGTGGTTGCGGACCCGGGGCTCGGCGCCGGCGGCTGCATCCTGGAGTCCGAGCTGGGTGTCGTCGACGCCAGTGTCGACACCCAGCTCGCGGCGCTGGAGCGTGCGATGCGCGCGCGTCTCGGACCCGAGCCGCGCGGCGACTGACCCGCCCGCCCGCGCTGGCTACCCGAGCCACTCGTTGACCTGTTGACCTGTTGTTCCGATCCGAATCGACCCATGCCGTCCATGCCCGAGAGCACCAGGCGTGCAACACGCGTCGCCGCCTATTGCGAAGCCCCGACCTGCAGCACCGGGTTCGGCAATGCCAGTCGCCACATCCTGGGCCTGTTGCAGGCCACCGGCCGGTATGAGATCGAGGTCATAGGCGTCAACTACCTGGGCGAGCCCCACGAGCTGCCGTTCCGGATCTGGCCCGCCTGCGTGAGCGGCAAGGGCGATCCCTTCGGCCGCAAGCGCGCCGAGGCGCTGATCCGGCAGCTGGACTTCGACCTGCTGTTCTTCTTCCAGGACGCCTATATCCTGGATTTCGTGCCAGGGGTCATCGAGCGCCTGCGCCGCGAGCGCCACCGGCCGTTTCGCAGTATCGGCTACTACCCCATCGACATGATCTTGGCCGAGGATTGGGCCCGGAACCTGGCGCCCATGGACCACCTGGTCTGCTATGCCGAGTTCGCCCGCAGGCTGTCGCTGCAAGCGCTGCCTGCCCGCGACGACATCGAGGTCATCCCCCATGGCATCGATCCGTCCGATTTCTATCCGATTCCCGAGCGCGACCGGGTGGAGGCCTTCCGGCGTGCCTATTTCGGCGAGCAGGCCGGGCACTTCATCGTCACCAACGTCAACCGAAACCAGCCACGCAAGGACATCCCGCGCACCGTCCGCGCCTTCAGGCGCTTGAAGGAGCAGGTGCCGGCGTCGCTCTTGTACCTGCACATGGCGCCCAAGGATTTCGGTTGGGACCTGGCCGAGCTCTGCCGTGGCCAGGGCCTCGAGATCGGCCGTGACGTGCAGTTTCCGCAGCGGTTGAGTACTTACCATGGTGTCAAGCGCGATGTGCTGAACCTGATCTACAACGCCAGCGACCTGGTGATCAGCACCAGCCTCGGCGAGGGCTTCGGCCTCAGCTGGGCGGAGGCCATGGCCGCCGGCACCCCGGTGGTGATGCCTCGGCATTCCGCCATGGCCGAGCTCATCAGCGACGAGACCGGCTACCTGATCGACAACGGCACCAACGATAGCCTCTGGACAGTGCTGCCCGGCGACGGTGGTGTCGAGCGACCCCTGGTCGATGTGGATCACCTCGTGGCAACCCTGAGGCAGGTCCACGACAACCAGGCAGAGGCCGCGGCCAAGGCGGCGGCCGCTTACCATTGGGTAACGGCGGAGCTGGACTGGAACCGGCGCATTCGCACCCAATGGCTGGACCTGTTCGAACGGGCGTCGGCGGCTGTCCGGAAGGCCGCAACGCGGTCGGACGCCCGCGCGACAGGTCTCATCGATGCGATCCTGATCTGAGCAGGCGACATGAAGCCCAAGGGAATCCAGTATGTCGGCCCGGTGCTGGAGCGCTCGGATTGGGCCCAGGGCGGGCGGCAATTCGCCGTGGCCTTGCATGAGGCGGGCCTTCTGCTGAGGTTGCGCGCGATCGACGCCCGCGGCAGGCCCAGGGGCCCAGGCGGCGATGTCGAGGCACGCCAGGGCCTGCTGAACAACCCGATCGATTACGACCTGGTGCTGCTGCACGGCACGCCGGATCAGTGGCTCGGCCTGCGCGAGTCCGGCAAGCGCCACATCGGGCTGGCGGAGTGGTTCACGTCCCGGCTGCATACGGCCTGGACTGCCGCGATCAACGCCAGCGTCGATCTCTGCTTGGTGCCGAGCGAGTGGAACCGCGAGCTGTTCATCACCTCAGGGGTTCGCGTTCCGGTGCGGGTGCTGCCCTATTGCCTCGACGTCACCGAGCTCGCCGCCGGCAAGCCCTGGCGCGTGGCCGGGGTTGACGATGCTGCCTACAAGTTCTATGCGGTGCTCGACTTCACCGAGCAGGGCAATCCCGCGGCCTTGGTGCGTAGCTATTGGGCGGCCTTCCAGCAGGACGAACAGGTCGCACTGATTCTGAAGGCGCAGCGCCCCGACCTGGGAGACAGGGCGCGGGCGGCGATGATCGGTACGCTCGAGCGGCTGAAGCAGGTCACGCAGCTGGACCGCTACCCACCCATCTACCTGGTGGTCGAAGACATCGACCGCGACGCGCTGGTGGGCCTGCATGCCTACGGCGACTGCTTCGTCAGCCTGGACCGGGGGCATGCCTTCGGCCTCGCGGCCTTCGAGGCAGCGGCAGCGGGCAACCCGATCCTGATCACCGGTGCCGGCGGTGTGGGGGAGTTCGCGTCGCCCGGCGACGCCTACCTGGTGCGCCACAGCCTGACGCCGGTGAGCGGCATGACGAGCAACCCCTGGTGCCGCGGCGACCAGCTCTGGGCGGAGCCGGATTGCGGTCATGCCATCGAGCTGTTGCGGCAGGTCCACGCGGAGCGCGCCAGGGCCGCGGAATGCGGCAGGCGGTTGCAGGCGCGCATCGCGGCACAATTCTCGCGGGCGGCCGCGGCCCAGTCCTTCATCGAGTTGGTGGAGAAGCTTCCAGACGCCAGCGCGTCGTCGCGCGGCTGACCCAAGAGCAGCCTCCGGGCGTGCCCCTAGTGCGGCAGTGCGAATATCCCGAGACCGTCTCAGGTCGTTGTCGTTGTCGTTGTCGTTGTCGTCGTGATCGCGGTCTCACCGTGCGCATATTCGATTACGATTACGACAACGACAACGAGGGGATCCCGGTCTCGGAACTTCCGCATCCGCAGCAAAGTACTAGACTCGCGCCCCGGGGACTCGCAGGCTGCTTGTCTCTTGGCTCCCGATCCTGTGCCTACTCCTTAGATGTCGTCGTCTTCCTTGAGGTCGTGATCGTCGTCGTGTACGAGATCGTTCTGGTCCTGCCACGGCGGGATCGGCTTGTACTGCATGTTCTGCCGCCGCTGGCTGTCCTGCATTCCCATCATGTCGCCCTTGGGGGGCAGCTTGGGGGGCAGCTTGGGTAGGTGCTTCGGCGGTGCTTTCAGCGCGTTTTGCAGTGCCTGCTGTCGCTTCTCGGCCTGGATCTTCGGATTGGACAGATAGCGTACAAACTGGGGCGTAAGCAACCCATTCCGGCGGAGTATCTGGATGTCTTGGTCCTTGAAGCCTTTGAGACCCGACTTGCGCAGTGTCTCGCCGAGCTGGCTCACGGCCTTCTTCTGGAAAGCCGCCAGGAACTTCTGATCCAGCTGAAACTCCGCGCTGAGCTTGCTTGCCTTCGCGTGGATGAGCCGATCGCCCAGGTGACCGACCTGATCGATCCTCGCGTTGCGGACCTTGAACTTCCATTTGGCCAGTACCTTCGGGTCGCCGGAGATCTCGATCCGGTAGCCCCCGCCGCTCTTCTTGGTCGCCACCAGCATGGCGGAGCCATTGGCGATGGCGACGCCCTTCCCCGATTTTGCCGCCTGTTTGACGTCGACCTTCTGCCCGTCGATGGTGACACTGGGCAGGCTGTCAAAGGACAGCCCGATACGGTCAATGCTCATGGCGCCGTCTCCAGCTCAGACCTTGATCAAGGTCGGTGTGGCGTCCCCGGCAGGAGGCGTGTCGCCGGGCTCCTCATCGTCGGGGCTCCGCCAGAACTCGGCGTCCACGCGCGCCTTCCAGACCTCGGTCGCGGAGACGAAGCCGCTGAAAGCCCTGACGAGCGCGTCTGGGTCGGAAGCTGTCAGAAAGCAGGCCCTGCTCAGCATCAGCGTCCCTGAGTCCGCATGGTAGGCCAGGCTCGCGCCGCCGGTTCCGCGACCGAACAGGTTGGCATCGAGCATGGCCGCGAAGCAGGCGAGCTGATCGATCAGGTCGGCGGGTGCCGCGCCCAGTGCGGCGGACAGGTGCAGGGTCTCGCCGTCCTCGTCGAGCTCCAAGGAGATGGCGAATTGCTGGTCGAAGTCCAGCGAGCAGCTGTCGCGGTCGTCGAGCTCCAGCGTCTCCAGGCCCAGGTGCTCGGCGATCGGCTTCAGTTGGGCGGCGATGTCCATGGTGGTCTCCGAGTGTCTGCTTTGGCTTGAGCGATCTGCGACAGGAGCTCGCCCGCGTCTCGGCGCGTCCTCAGCGGCGGATGCCCTCGCGCTCCAGCCGCGCGACCCAGCGTAGCACCTCGGCCGTGGCCTCGATCAGTTCCGCGGGGATGTACTGGTCCACCTGGACCTGTTCGTGCAAGGCCTGCGCCAGAGGTAGGTTCTGCATCACGGGCACGCCCGCCTCCTTGGCGATCTCGACCATACGCCTGGCCATCAGGTTCTCACCCTTGGCGACGACGACGGGCAAGGGCGTCTCGCCCTCCCTGTAGCGCAGCGCGACGGCGATTCGGGTCGGATTGGTCACGACGACACTGGCCCTCTTCACGGCATGGGCGACATGCTGGGCGAGCATCTCCTGATGGATCTGCTTGCGCTTGCTCTTGATATGGGGGTCGCCTTCCATTTCCTTGAACTCCCGCTTCACCTCCTCCTTGGTCATCATCAGCTTCTTCGTGTGTGCATGGCGCTGGTAGAGCAGGTCGCCGACGGCGACGATGACGAATACCATGGCGGCAACGGTGATCATCTGCCGGAGCAGCTTCGCGAGGGTCGGCAGGATGCAGTTCGCACCGCAGTAGGGCAGGAGCACCAGGTCCTGGATGCTGTCGCGGATGACGACGAAGAGCACCAGGAAGAGCACCGAGATCTTGATCACCGACTTGATAAACTCGATCAGGGTCTTGACCGAGACGATGCGCTTCACCCCCTCGAAGGGGTTCAGCTTCTTCAGGCTCGGCTTCAGCGGCTCGAACGAGAACAGGGGCCCGAACTGGAAGACATAGGACAGGATCGCGACGAGCACCACCAGTGCCAGCAAGGGCAGCAGGATCTCGACCATGATCAGGAACACGCCGTTCAGCGTCTGCTGCAGCGCGAAGCCGAAGGGCTGGCCCAGGTACTGGTTCGGCAGCTCCATCAGGTCGCGCAGGTCGTCCAGGATGACGCCGGACATGACCCACAAATAGCCGAGAATGGACAGGATCAGCGCCGTCGACGCCACCTCCTTGCTGGACGCGACCTGGCCCTTCTTGCGGGCATCGCGCAGCTTCTTCGGCGTCGGTTGCTCGGTCTTCTCGGCCATCGGATACCATCAGAGCCTCGAGTCGGGCCCAGGCATTTCTGATCAGTGCGATAGGTTATACTCTCAGCGCATCGCCCGCGACGCCGGAAGCTGCTCACATGTCTCGCGAGACCGTCCAATCGCTGCTCTCCGAGTTGGCCGAGCTCGCCGGGCTCGACGACCTGACCCTGGATGACGATGGGAGCTGCCTGCTGCGCCTGGACCAGGTGCTGGTCCACCTGGAGCACCGGGCCGACGACGACCTGCTGTGCCTGTTCTGCCCCTTGGGCGATGCGCCGGAGCCCCGGGTGGTGGCGATCATGGCCGAGCTGCTGGACGCCAATGTGCTGTTCTCGGGCACGGGCAACGCGACGCTCGGTATCCCGGCGGGCACGCGCCTCGTGACCCTGCAACGCCTGGTGTCGGTGGAGGCCATGGACCTACCGGCTTTCCAGGCCGTGCTCGAAGGCCTGGTCAGCACCGCAGAGCACTGGCTCAAGCGGCTCGAGGCGCACGCGGCGACGACCGCCGCCGAGCGGATACCCGCGGATCTGATGCCCGAGCACCTGCCGCCGTCGCTGCGCGCCTAGGGGAGGGCGCCTGGGGATGAGACCGGGAGACGAGCAATGACCATCGGCCTCGACGCCTTCCGCGATGTCAGCCCGGACGCCCTGGGTGTCGTCAAGCGCGACCGCTGGCTCAGGTCCGACACGCTGGTGTCCATGTCCCCCAAGGGGCGGCTGGGCAATCGGGAGATCCAGCAACAGCGCCTTGAGCTCGCAGCCGATCCCAGGGCAGTCGCGGGCAGCCGCAAGGCCGCCGCCCTGCTGTTGCAGCTGATCGAGCAGGAATATGGCGCCGAGGCCGCCCAGGCCGCCCGCCAGGCGCACACCCAAGCCGATGAGCAGATTCTGAGCGGGCGCACCGTTCAGGCCATGCTTCGGGCCGCGGGTGCGGACCAGCCCAATTCGGCGCCGTCGGAGTACCGCCCCATCAACCAGGGGTTGGCGGTGCGGGTGCTGAATGGGAGGGGCAGGGTCAAGGGCAAGGGCATCGCCAACTTCGAGCAGCTGCTGGATCGATCGCTGCAGGAGGTCCAGCAGGAGATGCGTGGCTTGCGCGGCGACGGCGCCCCCGCTTTCCACTTCGGCAAGGCGGACGTCAGCGACGACAAGCGCCTCCTGATGCGTCGCACCATCGCGCAGCGGTTTGCGGAGCAGAGGGGTCCGCTCAGCGCAAAGCAGGCCCAGGCCTTGGCCAAGAATGTCATCGCCGACACCTTGCGCCACGATGCCGAGCTCAAGGCCGGTCTGCTGCCACCTGCGGATCGCGCCGACAAGACCGCCAGCGGTGCTGTCCGGAACACCCTGGCGCGCCTGTGCCCGCGGGCGTTCTCGCCCCGCCGCATCGGCCTCGCCGCTGCCGACATGGCCGGCGCCCTGCGACGCCAGCTCGACCTGGAGGCCGCCGCGGACCCGAGGCTGCACGGCAATGCCTACGACCGGCGCCACGCCGAGTTGATTGACGCCGAGGTCGGCAAGCTCGACGACTGGCAGCTGCGACGCGCTTACGCAAACCTCAGCGCGCAGGCGACCCAGGGGGTGCTGACCGAGCTGGTCGTCCAGCAGGCGAATGCCCCGAGTAACGAGGACATGGACACCAAGCTGGCGCGCCAATCCGTCGCCGCGGGCAGCTATGCGATGCTGGGGCTCCGCGAGTCCCTCGGCCGGGAGCTGGCCAAGCGCAACTTGACGGCGCCCGAGCCGACAGGCCCCGTCGGCGTGGTCAACCGCTCGGTGGAGGACCCACCGGCGCAGACCGCCGCGCGCGTGGTAAGCGCCCATGCCCAAGCGCGAGCCAAGGAGCGGGTCGTTGCGGCCAATGATTTCCTTCGGGTGGCCGGCCGCTTCGGCAGTGATGGCGCGCCGGCGATGCTCGATGCCCTGAACCGCTTCGATGAGGCGGCCTTCGGGCAGTCGTTCGCCGAAGAGCGCACGCTCGGCACCGACCTGTTCCGAGCGATGCTGGAGCCTGAGCTCGCCAAGCTGTCGAACAAGGAGCTGCTGGAGCAATACCGCAACACCATGAGTAGCCAGATGCTGGATCTGCGTCTTGCCCTGAGCCAGCACAGTGGCGACAAGGCTAGGGCGCTGGCGTCGCTGCTCAACGAATACGAGGCCGCCGTCACCACGGCGCTGCTGGAGCGCAGCAAAGGCGTGACCCAGGCGCCGCCCCGGCCGACGCCGGACCTGCAGGCGCACGACCTCGAGGTGCTCGCCGAGGCCAGCCGCGCCGCCTTCAAGCGCGATCTGGCGGCGCAGGACGACCGCTATCTTGCCGCCAAGCCCGGCCAGCAGTGGCGCACGGACCCGGGCGTCCGGCAGAACCTCGTCAACGCGAAGGTGCAGATCGACCCCAAGGAGGCGGGGAAGCTGCTGCGGGATTCCGACCTGACCGTGAACATGGACCTGTCGGTGCTGTTCGGGAGCGACAAGCCCGGCGTCAAGGCGGACGGGAGCTTCGACCCGCAGCACTTGAAGCTCAAGAACCTCTTCGACCTGACGCCGGCCCAGCGCCGCGAGCTGAGCAAAGGGCGCGGCTACATGGAAAAGCGCCAGACCGTGGAGCACGCCCAGTTTCCGGCCCTGGCCAGGACCGAGCAGGGCCAAGACGTCGATCGGCTGCGGGGCAGCCTGCACCCCATCTCGACGGCACTGGACCCGGGCCATGTGGTTGTCGGGGCCGCTTCCGGCAGCGGCTATGGCTGCTCGGCGTTGGTGCTGAAGGACCAGGTCAAGCAGCGCGCCACCTTCACGCCCATGGACTCCTTCTACGCGCTGGACCAAGAGGTGACCAAGGAGCGCATCGACGACTTCTTCACCCAGCTAGACCAGCTGATGCCAGGGCTGAATAAGGTCCATCGCGAGTATCTGGCGAGCAACCGGGCCGCCATGCGACACATCCTGGAGCAGAACATCGGCCGTGACTTCAAGCTGCCCCACAAGCGCGCCGACATGGTCGACGGGCTGCTGGTCAAGCACCTGGACAAACTGCACGGCGACGATAAGCGACGGGTCGAGACGCTGATCCTGCGCAGCTTCGGTAAGGGCGGCCAGCAGCACGTGACCACCCAGAACCGCATGCACCAGCTACTGAAGGGCATGGACCAGCCCGAGCTCGAGCAGCTCGAGAAGATCCAGGGCATCGAGCGGCCCACCAACCTCCAGCTCAACGAGTACATCGAGGCGCAGGTCTGGGGCGGCATCGACCTGACCAAGGACGTCAAGGCCATCCGCCACTACGACATCGGTGACGAGGACACGACCGACAACCTGCTGCGCTTCGGCCGCCAGCACAACATCCCGGTCCAGGTCATCTCGCCCGAGCAGAGCCTCAAGTCCGGCAGCCTGCCCCAGCTTGCGACCTTCCCGGACCCGGACCGGCCGGTGGACCATTCCCTGGATGCAGTCAAGCGCGAGATGCCGGCGCTGCTGGCCGACTACGAGCAGCACGAGCAGAGCTTCGACCCCCAAGGCATCCACGGCCGCGAGCATGTGTGCCGCTGTCTGATCTATTCCCATGCCATGGCCAACTATGTCGAGAGCCAGGGCGTGCCAGTGAACCGCCACGCGCTCTACCGCGCGACCCTGCTGCACGACGCCGGACGCAAGCGGAACGGTGCCGACGTATTCGAGGCCGACAGCGCCGCCAAGGCCAGGGAATACATGAAAAGGCAAGGCATCACGGACCAGCAGTACCTGGACCACCTGGGCAGGGCCATCGACAAGAAGTCGGCCAAGGGTGCGGCCACGGTGGAGTCCATGATCCTCAATTCCGCAGACTCGCTGGACATCATGCGCGTGCGTGGACGGGACGGCTATGACCCGGACCTCCTGGAATTCGGCCAAGGCGATGTCAAGGTCGGTGACAAGGATCTCGCCGCCAATGACTGGATGCGCGAGCAGATGATCGTGGAAGCGGACCGGCTCATCGAGGCCACCCGCCCGCGGACCAAGGCGGTGGCGAGGTACGAAAAGGCCGTCGCCGACTTCAAGCAGGCCGCCAATGCGGATGACCCGGATTGGGATCTGTTGGAAGAGCTCTCGAAGAAGAAGGCCGCGGCACAGCGGGCCATGAACGAGGAGCTCAAGGCCCTGAACGCCAAGACGGCCAGTCGCGACTACTACGAGCGCATGGAATCCGTGCTCCTGAAGAACCCCAAGCGGTTCCCGCTGCTGCACCATTTCTACGCGATGTCGAACGGGCCCATGCTCCAGGCACCGCGGAGCTCGAGCAAGGGTCGCGGCCAGGCACCGGGCATCGCGCCCAAGCGCGGCCCCAAGGGGCAGGTCCGGCGTGGCGCACCGCTCAAGGCACCGGCACAGGTCCGGAGCAACGCGGTGTCGGGGGTCCAGAGCAGGTTTGACTCGCAGTCGCCCAGGGTCCGGAAGAAGGTCGACAGCGACGTCCTTGACTCCAGTCGCACGAGCGGTCAGGCGCATCAGGCCCTGGGCACCCTGGGCTATGACGACCTCGGCCGCCTGCTGTCCAGTGCCGGGAAGACTCGACCCCAGGCCCTCGAAACGCCGGCGCCAGTGGCGCAGGGCAAGGCCTTCTTCCAGGAGGCACAGCAGGGCAGGCGCTGCGGTGAGCATGCGCTGAAGAACTACGCCGGCGGGGCCTTCTTCACCAACGACCAGCTCACCGACTTCGCCGCAGCCACGCGCCTGCACGGCTATCCGCAGGCGGACAAGGTGGAGCGGCGCATCGTTGACGGGACGACCGGCAACGATGCGGAGGTGCTGCGCGACTACCTGAACTGGCAGATCGCCCGAGGGCGTTTGGACATGGCGCCGGTCGGTACCACGCTGATCAAAGATCGCCACGACCTGAAGGGCTTTGAGCCGAGCGGCGATCGCTGCATCATCCAGACACAGAACCCGAGCCACTTCATCGCCTTTCGCCGCGAGGCGAAGACCGGAAAGTGGCGCCGGCTCGACAGCTTCGACGCGCGCAAGCAGCCGCTGACGGCCGCGCAGCCCTACCAATCGCCCTCGGAATACCTGCAACAGGTCATAGATCGGCAGGACGCGCCCGTGCAGGTCATCCAGCCGCTGCAGGGCGCCGCCGCGAGTCGAGCCCTGGCGCATGCGATGCTGCTGGACGAGGCCACGGGGCTCGACGCCGCGGCCTTGACGCTGCTGCGGCGCAGGCTGGACGATGCCATCAAGGGCGCGCTCCCGCCGCAGCAGATCAGGTCGCTGGTGGGCGCACAGGTCGCCGAGGTCAAGCAGCTGCGGGCAAACCCGGTGACCTGGCATCAATCCATGGCCGACGCGGGGCTGACCGACCCCCATGGTGCCCGGGCCCACCTGCTGTCCGACCTGATGGCCCGCTACGGCAAGCTCACCTGGCAGGAGCGCGACGCGATGATCAAGGAGTCGCTGGTGCAGTTCGAGCGGGAGCAACAACTGCCCGCAGATACCCTCGACCTCGAGGCCGAGCTGAGGCTGCTGGATGGCTTGGCGCGCAAGCTCGCGGCGGCCAAGTCAGCCGAGCAGCCGCTGTAGCAGCGCGAAGTCGGCAGATGCGCCGATCAGGTCATCGGCGAAGAACCGCATCAGCGTGCCCAGATAGAGCACCAGGATCAACATCGCAATACCGCTCTTGATGGGCATGGCCAGGAAAAAGACATTGAGCTGCGGGGCGAAGCGTGTGATCAACGCGAGCGCAAACTCCGCCATCAGCATCGCGATGATCAAGGGTGCACCGCAGACCACGGCCAGGAACAGGATGCGGTCGAACAGCCCGACGAAGTAGGGTGCGGTCTCCATCTTCAGCGTCGGATAGAAGCTGTATACCGGCCATACCGCATAGCTCTCATAGAGCACGCCGATGAAGGTGATGAAGCCGCCGCCGACGAAGAAGATCGCGGTCAGCGTCTGGGTGAACAGGTTACCTAGGGGCGAGGTCTGGGAGCCGGTGAGGGGGTCCAGCGAGCTCGCCATGGACGTGCCCCTGGTGTTATCGACGAAGAAGCCGGTGGATTCCACCGCCCAGAACAGCACGGCCACGCCGAAGCCGAGCAAGAGCCCCAGCGCGGCCTCCTTGACGAAAAGCGTCGCGCCGATGCCCAGCCCCAGGCCCTCCGCGGGCGCCTCAGAGGCCGCGAGCGGAAAGACGAACAGCGCGAGCGACGCGGCCAGGCCGTTCCGCAGCATGCCGGTGACCAGCGTCGCGCTGAACGCCGGTAGCAGGATCAGCGCCGTCACCAGCCGCGGCAGCGTGATCACATAGACCAGCAGGGCGTCGACCAGCTCCCCCATGTTGTCCAAGGCGATCATGACACGACGGCATGGAACTCGTTGAAGATCCGATAGGCGAAGTTGTAGAGCTCGGCGCCGAGCCAGCGGGCCGTCGCGAAGATGGTCATGACCACGACGAACAGCTTGATGGAGAACGACAGGGTCTGCTCCTGGATCTGCGTCAGCGCCTGCAACAGGCTGACCAGGGTCCCGACCGTTGCCGCGGCGATGATGGGCGGCAGGGACAGATACAGCACCAGGAGTAGGCTGTTGGACGTGTATTCGATGATCGCGGATTGGTCCATGTCGGCACCCGAGGCAGTGGCGTTTCCCCGAGCCTAGCATTGGGGACCTAGTGCTTTGCTGCGGAAGTTCCGAGACCGGGATCCCCTCGTTGTCGTAATCGCAATCGTAATCGAATATCCGCACGGTCGAGACCGCGATCACGACAACGACAACGATCACGACAACGACCTGAGAAGGTCTCGGAACATTCGCACTGCTGCACTAGGCAGTTGCACCTGCGAAGCCTGAAGCGGGCAGCTGGAGCGCTGGGTGCCCGGCCGGCCGGGGCGCCTCGGCTTGGCATGAGGCGCTCGGGTGTATCCTCCCGAGGTGAGCCCAGATGTGACCATCCGACCCGCCTGGCCCGATGAGCTGCCCGCACTGGCTCGACTATTCCGGCCGCCTCTGGCGGCTCGCGCCTGCAACCGCTGGCTGGTGGCGGTGCGCACCGATGACCGCGAGCGCCTGCTCGGTGCAGCGGCATGGATAGCGCTCTCGGGTGGCGCGCCCGCGGATCTCGTGCCGGCTGATGCGCCCGTGCTCGGTGCGCATGGGCCGGCGGATCTGCTGTTCTGGGACAGCTTGCCGGCCCATGGTGCCGGACCCTTGCCGGACCGGCTGCTCCAGGGCTTGCTCGCGGACGCCCGGCGCCGCGGCCGGGCCAGGGTCGCCAGCTGGGCGATGCTCCGGCCGGGAAGTGTGGACCATGATCGCCTGCGCCGGCTCGGGTTCGAGCCGCAGGAGGGTACCACGGCCTTCAGCGCGCCCTTCGCGAGGGTGCTGGAGCGCGCGGGCCGCATCTACGACCGCGTGCTGGCACGCGGGGCGATTCCGCCAGGTGCCCGTATCTCAGGCTTCACACCGGAGCTGTTGCCGCTGATCCGAGCCTGCTTCCACAACCAAGGCGTGGTCAACTACGAGGACTTCGACGCCTGGATCTGCCCCGAGCATCCCGAGCACATGGACCTGGCTCGCAGCACCGTCGTCCTGGTCGACGGCCGGCTCCTGGGCGCGATGATGGTCTGCCGCAGCGGGCGCGACGTGCTGGTGCCCGGCCGCTGGGTCGCCGAGGGCTGGCGTAACACTTGGGTCAACGCCGTGCTGATCCGCAACTCGGCGCATCTGCTGGCGCCGCTGGGCCTGGAACGGGCCCGTTTTCTCGCCCACGGCGAACGGCATCGGGAGACGGAGCGGCTCGCGGCGCGGCTCGGCGGCGAGGCTGTGTCCCGCTGCGAGCGGCTGCGGCTCGACCTGCTCGCCGCCGGGGACGCCGACGCCGGGGCTGGGCGACCATGGGCAGGCGTGGCGACGGCGGTGCAAGGGGCTGAGCCGCCAGCGCCGGCCCCTGCATCGGCAGATGAGGCTGCGGCCTGGTCAGGGATCGACGGACCACATTCGGCCCGAAGGCCGCGCTGGCCCGCACCGCCCATGGACCTGGAACTGCTGCTCGCGCGCGCCGAGGCCGCAGCCGATCCTGACGCAAGGCGCGGCGACGCCGAGTGCACCGGTACGCGGCCGGGTTCCTGCAGCGGCTGGACGCAGGATCCGCTACTGGGCTGGCTGCACCTCCCGGACGACATCTCGGTACAGGCAGCGGGCAAGGGCCGGCAGGCCGTGCAGAGCCAGGGTTCGCCGGCAGGCCTGCCCGCTGGCCTGTGGCGCCTGATCGACCGGGCGCCATCGCCTGCCCGTGAGTGCGCGGAGGCAGGATGCCTGCCGGCGACCCCTGCCGAATCGGCCCGGGAGCCGCTGCTCGTCGTCACCCTGGGTACCCTCGGCCCAGAGCAGCTGCGCGCGCGACTCGATGCCGGTCATCTGCCGCGGCTGCGCAGGCTGCTTGCCGGCGGCTTCCTGCTGCCGCTGCGCGGCAGCGGCCCCGCGGTGCCGGCGCTGCGCTGGAAGAGCCTGTTTACGGGGCGTGGTGCGGGCACCTGGGGTGCCGGGGTGCGTCCTGATGGCGAGAGCGCCCTGGCGATCTGGGAGCAGGCGGTCGCGGCCGGGCTGTCGGCGGTCGTGGTCGGGGAGTCCGCGGATCAAGGGTCCTTGGACGCGACTCCGGGCTCGATCTCGGGTCCAACTCCGGGTCAGTCCTATCGGACCAGCGGGCAGGGGCGCCTCGCGCTGATCTCCGAGCATTTCGGCGCGCCCCATTGCGTGCCATCGGGGGCCACGCTGGACAGCACCATACAGCCGCCCGCCTTGCGGGCGTTGCTTGCCGACTGCTGGCTGCGCCCGGACGACCTCGACCCCGCAGTCCTCGACTGGATGGTGCCCGGCTGGCCTGCGCTGGACCAGACACTGGACCCGGCGCTGGCCGGGCTCGCGGATGCACTCGTGCTGACCCTGTCCCGGCAGCTCGCGGCGATGCGGCTGCTCCATCGCCAAGGGGCAGATCTGAGCATTGTCGATCTGCCGCTGCTCGCGGTGGCCACAGCGCCCGATTGTGCGTCGCTGCCGGGGCGGGATGCGCAGGTCATCCCCGCCTGCTGCCGGCTGCTGGACGCGCTGCTCGCGCGGCTGCTGGATGCAACCGGACCCGCGCCGAACCTGCTGCTGGTGTCGCAGACCGGACCGATGAGCCGGTCGGTCGAGTCGCCTGGCTTGCTGGCCGGTACCGGACCGGCGCTCAGGGCTTGCCGGCGCATCCGGCCCGCCTCTGTGCTCGACTTGGCGCCGACACTGAGGCGACTGCTGGGCCTCTCGCGGGACCCAGCCCTGCCGGGGAATGTGCTGGCCGGCCTGCTGCGCCCATCTCGGGCGGAACCCTGGGACCTCGGCCATGTGCGCCGGACGGTCGGGGTGGCATCCGCGAAGGATGGCCCCGTCGGTCGCTCGCCCAGCCCTTTGCGTGCCTGGCTCGGCGCACTGGTCGACCTGGACGATCCGTTGCCGGCGGGCGAGGACGCGAGTGCGCTGGCGCCGACGCGATGGGGCAGGTTTCAAGGTGTCGGCGACACCTGGCGCTGGAATCTCGCCCGCGCGCTGCTCGCGGATGGGGCTGCGGACGCCGCGCTGGCGCTGCTGGAGCCCATCGCTGCGCGGGAGCCGGACAACCTGCCGGTGCAGGTGGCGCAGTGGCACGGGCTGCTGCAACTGGGCCTGATCGGGCCGGCCCGCTCTGCCGTTCGGGGCTTGCGCGAGCATCTGCCGGGGCACCCGCTGGCGGACGCGCTCGCCGCCTGGACGGACCTCGCGGACGGCGAGCCGGTCGCGGCCCTGCGAGGGCTGGCGCACCCGCCGCAGGCGGCCGATAGCGGACCCCTGCGGAACCTGGCCCGCGGCGCGACGCTGCTGGCCCAGCGGCGCTGGTCCGCCGCGCTTTGCTGTTACGAGCAGGTGCTGGCGCACCACCCGGCGCAGCCGGACGCGCTGCTCGGGCGCGCGGCGGCGCTGCTGCACTTGCAACAGGGGAGGCCGGTGTTGGATGCCGTGCTGGCCGCACGCGACCGGCTGCCGGACAGCGCATGCGCCCAGGTCCTCCTCGCGCTGGCGCTGCTCCGCAACCGACGATGGGCGGGCGCAGGGGCCGCGCTGATGCGCGCTGTCCGGCTGGCGCCGGACTGGCCACGACCGCGGCAGCTGCTGCTATGCATGCAGCGCCGGCGAGGTGCCCCGGATGCGCTCCTCCGGGCGCATCGGTCCAGGCTGGCGGAGATCTGGCGTCGCCAGCGTGTCGAGCTGCTCGGCGCCCAGCAGCGCTGGGCGGAGCGCCAGCGGCAGCAGGCCGCCGCGCGCGACGCAGCGCGCCAGACTCAGGCCAGGGAGCAGCGCGCCCGCGAGGCGCTGCTCGAGCTCTCCAGGGACCTGCCACCCTGGTTGACCGGCCGCGGGCGATCCAGCCGGATCGGGCGGGCGGAAGATGCGAGCGCAGTGTCCGGCGCGCCAGCCCAGCATACTGGCGCGCTGGCACTGACATTGGTCAGCGGTCTATCTGTTGCCGTGCCAGACGCCGCCCGGCTGTTGGATCTATTGGAAGATGCGGGATTGCCTGCATTGCGCGACGGCCCTGGCATCTGCCATTGGTCCCCGATGGACGCGTTGCGCACGAACCCAGGGCTGCTGTATGCCGCCGATGGCAAGCTGGTCTGGGTGCCCGCCCATCGCCTCGGCGCGCTGCCGCGGCTGCACCATTACCTTGTGCTCTTCCTCGATTGCCATCAGGCCGAGGCCCTGGTCGGGGCGCGCGACAGCGGTCCGGTCCAGCGAGACGGTGACACCCTGCCGCCGCGCGATCTGGTGCTGCTGCTGCGCCGGCATCGCAACGCGGCACTCTCACTGCTGCACGCCCGGCCCAATGTCGATGTCCTGTTGATCGACCCCGAACAGCTACATGCCGAGCCCGCGCGGGTATTGGCCGAGGCCCGTGCGTTTCTGCAGCCCGGGCTGTTAACGGCATCTTGAGCTGACCCATTGTCAGCGCCGACCCGAAACTGTCGCGATGGAGAGAAGGGAATCGAGACGTTTGGCGAAAACCCGAGCGAGACCCTGCGACGAGCGCAATCACAGCTCTCGTCTTTCGCATGAGCCCGCTTGGCTGCGGACAAGGTCCTTATCGCTAGTGCAGCAGTGCGAATGTCCCCAGACCGTCTCAGGTCGTTGTCGTTGTCGTGATCGCGGTCTCGATCCTGCGGATATTCGATTACGATTACGACGACGACAGCGAGGGGATCCCGGTCTCGGAGCTCCCGCAGCAGAGCATTAATACCCTTTCAGACTCCCCTTCCGCGAATCTGCGCTGAGAATGTCCTGCTCGCGCCTTTGGCGATTGCCGGAGACCTTGCGGATGCACTTCATGCGGGCCTAAACGTCTTCGTCTCCTCCCAACCAACCGAAGAACCACTCTGCAATCTCGGCGATGGTGCTGCGCTCTCCCGGCACTGGATAGAAGAGGTCGAGGCTGCGCTCGATCCCTTGGGCAAGCTCCCGCCGCTGCTGCGCCGTGCTGCGGCCAAGACCCGCGCGCAGCGCCGGCCACAGCCGCGCTAGGGTACGCGGGTCCCAGCGTGCGAGATGCAAGAACGACAACAGCTGGCGCAGGCTGGGGCGGATCTCTTTCCAATCGGCCTGCAACAGCTGGTAGAGCGCGAAGAGGTGTGCGTGCCCTTGCTCATCGAGGGCTGGGCGCCGCCAGAAGTCGGTATTCGGCAAGGCATCCCAGGGCGCGACCGTATTGAACAGCACCGTGGTCAGGCTCTGCCGCGACGACTGGCTGGCCACCCAGCCACCGCGCGCTGCGATATAGCGCGCGAGCAGCGGGAAGTTGACGCTGAATGAGCACGCACCGCCGTGCAGCGTAAGCCGGGGCTCGGCCACGACCAAGGGCGTATCCTCTGGCAACGGACCCTTGTCCGTGGCCATGAATAGGTAACCTTCGGGCGCCAGGACGGAAGCCGCGTCCAGGCAACGCAGCCCAGCGATGGGAAAGCTGGCCCAGGCGGCAGTGCTCGCGCCGGCAAGCTCCGCAAGCAGCGCGTCGTGATTCGCGTCGGCATAGTGAGGCGCCCGCACCGGCTGCCAATCCAAGTCGATGCCGAGATCGTCCAGCGCCAGCACTTGGTTCATCTCGGCGTCCGCGCTGAGGTTGGGTGAGCCTCCGGCATGAAGCAGCCGGATCTCGTGGCCCGCAAGCCGCAGCAGGTCCACGGGCAGGGAGTCGAATAGGTAGTTGCCGATAAGTATCGCGGGCTGGCCAAGGGGATCTATGGAGTGGACGAGCTCGCGATCGAATCGGGTCTCCGTGAGATCCACCGGCAACTCGCCAGCGGTCGGATCATAGCGGGCGAGTCGCAGCAGATCGTCCCGGATCAGCCCTGCGATCGGCGCATGTCCACGCAGGAAGTCGAGGTTGGACTCGGCGGCGTCGGTCATCCAGTAGACGAAGCTGACACCGGCGCCGGGCAGCGACTGCCGCAGTTCCAGCAGCGCGCGGACGAAGTAGTAGCCGAAGCGCCCGATGCCGGTGCCGATCTCCACGACCGCAAAGGGCTGCCCATCGTCCCGCCCAGTCGCGATACAGTCGCGCATGAAGGCTAGTGCAATCTGCGCACAGGAGGTCGCGATATTGACATTGTTGGTGCCGTGGTAGGGGACCCGATGACGCCAGGCGTCAGTGCCCATATCGCGGAAGAAACGCGCCTGCTCCCACCACAGCGGGCTCTCCGAGAAGGGGCGCCGAAGCGATGGATCATTGGAACTGGAGCGCGCGATCAGATGCACCAATAGGTCGGGTCAGCATTGCGTTGACGGCACGCCATCAGGCGATTGCCGGCGAAGAACATACGCGACAGAAATCGCCTTGGGCGATTGCCGGAAACAAACATCCCGAATGGCGCAGGATTCTCGTCCGCCTTCGCGAAGCGGCAGCGCGTGCATAGTCGTTCTATGTGCGCGTTGCCGCGACAAAGCAGGCGGGCGAGAAGACAAGCCAGGCGGTATCTTTGTTGACAGAAATCGCCT
>JANQFI010000125.1 GCA_028277905.1 Chromatiaceae bacterium
AGTCCATCCCCGGGATGGACTCGATGTGCGCGGCGACGGCGGCTATGTGATTGTTCACGGCGCCGGTGGCTATGAGTTCGAGGGATCGTCCGACCCGGACGAGGGTGTGGAGACCGCTCCGGCGCCCCAGTGGCTGGCCGACTTGGCCACACGGCGGCGCAGGAGCAGGCCCGCAGAGACGCCGCAGCGCCCCGACGAGAGCACCATACCGGCTGGCCGCCGCAACGGCACCCTGACGTCTCTGGCGGGCACTATGCGTCGCCGAGGCATGACGCAGGCGGCCATCGAGGCCGCGCTGCGTGTGGCCAACGCTCAGCAGTGCCGCCCGCCACTGGAGGCCGCTGACGTCCGCCGGATCGCCCACAGTGTCGCGCGCTACGAGCCTGGCGACGGTACGCCGAATCCCAGCGCCGACGACTGGCCCGCCCCCGAGGATCTCCCATCCGGGCTGCCGCCAGTCCAGCCATTTGATGAGAAATTACTGCCACAGAAGCTGCGGCCCTGGATTATCGACATCGCCGAAAGAATGCAATGCCCACCTGACTATCCCGCAGTGGCGGTCGTCGTGGGCCTTGGTTCAGTGGCCGGTCGACAAGTCGGCATTCGGCCTAAGGCCCACGACGATTGGACCGTGGTCCCCAACCTGTGGGGCTGCATCATCGGCCGGCCATCACTATTAAAGAGCCCGGCGCTTGCCGAGCCGATGAAGGCAATAGACAAGCTCGAATTGACTGCGCGCGAAAAGCACCAAGCCGCAGAACGCGAGCACAAGGCAGCGATTGCCCTCAATGCGGCGTATGCCAAAGAAGCAACGAGCAAGCTGCAAAAAGCGGTTAAGGACGGCGACGCGCGCATGGCTGAAGCCCTGGCTCGCGAAGCCGTTGAAGAGCCCGAGCCGCCCGCGCGGCGACGCTTTCGCACTTCTGACGCAACAATCGAAAAATTAGGCGAGCTGCTGCGCGACAACCCGCGAGGTGTGCTGCTGTTTCGCGACGAGCTTGTTGGTTTCCTGCGCAGCCTCGATCGCGAGGGCCGCGAAGGAAGTCGTGCGTTTTATTTGGAAGCCTGGAACGGTACTGGCAGCTATACGTTCGACCGCATCGGCCGCGGCACCGTTGAAATAGACGCGGCCTGTGTGTCGATCCTCGGCAGTATTCAACCCGGACCGCTGGCGGAGTACCTGGCCGAGACACTCCGCGGTGGCGGCGGCGATGATGGATTGTTGCAGCGCTTCCAGGTTGCTGTTTGGCCCGACCCGCCGCCGGCATGGGTCAACATTGACCGACAGCCCAATTTGACCGCGCAACAAGACGCGCGTGAAATTTTCAAGCCAGACCTCCCGGAATCGCTCACGACCGCCCCAGAAATTTGGACAGTTCAAAGCCGGTCAGCCGCACAGCGGCGCGTCGCCGACCTCGACACGCAGCCACTTGCCACCCGGGATCTTCGCGCCGAGGCCGGTGAGCTTGCGACACAACTGCTCCTGGGCGGCGCGGCGCGCGGGCTGCTGGAGGGGTTCCAGGCGCACCACGAGCCAGTGCCCATCGCTGCGAATCCAGCCCTGGCAGTTGAGGATCGCGTAGAGCAGATCGACCCGATCGCTGTCTTTGGCGTAGCTCGCTTCGAGCCAATCGATGAGCTGGCGGCGGGCATTCCAGACCGAGGCGGTGACGAAGTCGAAGAGGTTTTTGCCTTCGTTGTCGATCGCCTTGAAGGCGCGGTAATCGGTGAGGGTGCCGACCTCGACGCGCTCGGGTAGCTGATCGCGTTCGGCTGTGAGCCGTTGCAGCTCGGCTTCAGCGGCGGCGATCTGCGCGGCGAGGCGTTGCTGCTTGCCGTTGGCGCGCGGTGTGCCGTCTTTGTTGGTGCTCGGCTTGCAGTGGGCGTGTTGCTTGTAGCGGCGCGTGAGCTGCGTCTTGAGCTGGCGCCGTTGCTCATCGAGCGCCTTGATGGCGGGATTGGCGATGTCCTGTTTCTCGCTCTCGCCGAGGCCGAAGCCGGGATGATAGTGGTAGGGGTGACGCTCCTTCAGGTGCTTGAAGGTATTCTCCGAGGCCCCCCAACGACTGAGCATGGCGGTGGCGATGGCCGCCGCGCTCAGGGCGAGCGCGCCATCCCAGCACAGCACACTGGTGCGATGCTCGGTGCGCTGATTCCACACCACGACCCGGCGCAAGGTGAAGCGATGGGGCGGTTCCGTGGTGTCTTCGCTGCGCTGCTCGGGCGTATAGGTACAGGACTTCGTCTCCTCCAGCAGCCGGTAGTCCGTCCCATTGACCGACACCGACGCGGTGAAGCAAGACGCCTCGAGCGCGCGCAGGCGGGCCTGATCGGCGTTCTTCTCCCAGGTGACGAATGGCGTTTGCTGGGCCACCAGCGCCGAGAAGAAGCCCAGTCCATCGCCTTCGCGATCGAACACCTGCAACGGCATGACGCCCAACGACTGCTCACGGGCATACGCCCCCAACGCCAGAATGCGCGCACGCAGATCGCCCTTACCCTCTTGGATGTCGAAGCAGACAATGCGCCCGCGGCCATCGCTGGTGACGAGGTTGGTCTGCCCGGGCGTGGGCATGCGCCGCTGCGTGTGGTAGCTCGCATGCACCTTCTGCTCGCCGGTATAGGGCAACAGGTGCCCATCGGTGAACCACACCTCGGTGCCGACGAGCCCGCGCTGGAGCTGATCGGCGAAACAGCCTGCCAGCAGCGCCTCGGCGCGGCGCTGCTGGGCGACGCTGTAGAACCAGCCCCAGAGGGTGTCCAGGCCTGGCAGTGACCCAAGCCCGAGCAGGCGTCCGGCCTCCTCGCGGCGCACATGCTTGAGTTGCTCGATCGAGCGCAGGTTGCGCACCGCCATCAGCACGAACACCATGAAGACGCGCCAGCCGTCGCCGAACAGGCCCATCACCCGCGCCAGCCACTGCCATTGGCTGACCAAGACCATGACGATGGGAAAGACCCCGGCATAGCGGCTCGCCTGCCACGCATGGGACTGCGCGTAGGGGCGCTCGGTCACGCGCGCTTCGGGCTGTGCCGCCGGCGCCGCCAGGACCGCACCGAGGGTCGCTTCGATGGCCGGCTCCTCGAGCGCAAAGGTCGCCGCGGGTGCGTGCTCGCCGTCCCGGGCCAGCTCCGGTTGCGCGCCACGCGCGGCCTGCTCGCGCTTGGCTCGGCGCAGCGCTTCGAGCTCGCGCGCTTTGGCGCCGGGACGGCGCTTGTGCACATGCAGATGGCGCTGGCGCTCTTCGTCCTTGCTGTGCGCCGGGCTGTAGCCGTGCAGCAGCCCCTGCACGCCGAATTCTCGATAGCTCTCGCGGTAGTTGTGCAAGGTTTGGCGGCTGAGCTGCAGCGCCTCGGCCAAGCGCGTCTGATTCACCCCATGCTGCAGCAGCTCCACCACCAACAGCCGCCGTTCGGCTTTGTCGCGCAGATTCACCCGTTTGAGGAGACTGCCGCGATGATAGACATCACCCGGCGCACGCGAACCGCGCGGAAGATGCAGCGCGTACCCGCGCCCGAGCTCGACACGCGCGTTGCCATCCGCGGGCGGCTGGTGCTCGGCAAGCAGCTCGATCTGGGTCACCGGGGAGGCTCCTGAGGGTGTGCTATGGTTCGACGCGGATTATCCCTCCATCGTTTTTGACGTTCCAGCGCTCTTTCCTTCTGCAACAATCTTAAAAATACACAACTATCCAATAAACGGAATCCTCGCTGCTTGGCGCAAACGTCCAAAAAACGGCGGTATCGAGAGAAATTCAGTCGCTTGCGCAACAGAAAAAATCAGATCCTGGGAGGTCTGAAA
>JANQFI010000141.1 GCA_028277905.1 Chromatiaceae bacterium
ACCCTGACCCTGAGCGCAGCGAAGGGGAAGGGTCTCGGCGTTGGGGGAATCTGAGATTCTTCGCTGCGCTCAGAATGACCCCATGCGGTGTCTCCCATATTGTTTGGTAGCTTTCATTAACCGGCATGATGTGAAATTGAGCCAAAAAGCCACCCAGGATGCTGCGGCACCCAATAATCAATTCCATCTGGGTAACGCTGCTAATCGCTATTGAGGCTTGTTGCTCTATTTGTTGTAAACAATTTATTGCCTCATCACTCGTATCATATCCCCCACAGCACGACCCCGATCACTCCCGCCAGGCTGGCCGCGCCCGCCAGGAAAAGCCACAGCGCCACGCGCAGCAGCAGCGATTTCCGCGCCAGCATGTGCTGATAGAGCCGCTGCATCGCGCTGAGGTTGTCGGGCTGGTAGACGATGCGCCGGGGCGACACGACCAGCACGGCGCTCACCAACGCGACGAAGAACGCCGCCATACTGATCGTGCCCAGAATCTGCACCGCCAGGCTTTGGAGATAGGCCGGCTGGTCGCTCAAGGCCAGCACCGCGAACAGCACGCCGTACAGTCCGGTGACAAGCTGGATGATCGTCTTCGCGCCCTCTTCCAAACGGTCGAGGTTGCGCCGCGATTGATCGTCGAACCATTCGCGCAGTTCGCGATCTTCGTCGCGTTCCGGTCCGATAACGCGCATAGAGAACCTCACGCAGGTTTGATAGGCACGGCAACGCGGGTGCGCCGGGTGCAGTTGATCGCCGGGTTTTTGCAAGGCAGGCTGAAGATCTCTTCGTTGGCGCCTCGGTAGAGCAGTTCTTCGCCCCGCTGCAAGATCTCGTCGCGGGTCCACACGTTGACGTAGCTGCAGTTGGGGCAGACATAGCGAATCTGTTCCGGGTCAGTCATCGGATGGTTCTTTCATCAGTGCATCGATCAGGCTGCGATAGGGTTCGGGAAGGTCGGTCAGGTCGGGCGGCGCGCCGCGCAGCCAGCCCGCCGCCACGCGCAACGCAGCGGCGGCGGCGAGCCACGGCGAGCCGGCGGATTCATCGGCGGCGGCTTGTTCCGCTGCCTGTTCCAAGCCCTCGGCGTGGCGCGCGCGTTCGGTGACGGCGATTTGCGGTTGGCGCAGAATCTGGATCGCCGTTTGCAGAAACGGCATCACCTGGGCGGCGACCGCCAGCTCGGCCTGCTGTTCCGGCGTGAGTTGGCCGAGCAGCGCCTGCGCGGCGGCCGTTTCGACCGCTTCACGTTCGGCGGGCGGCGGCGACGGTTCGCCGGCGATCGCGCGTTCCATCGTATCCAGCGCCTGGGCCAGCGGCGCAGGGAGAGCGGCGCGCTGGCGGGCGGCGCGTTCGCGCATGGCCGGTTCGCCGCGCAGCAGCAGTTGCAGCACGGCCAGAAAATCGTTCGCCCCGGCGATGGGCAGCGGGCGAGCCGCGCGCATATAGGCCAGATCGTGGGCCAGCGCGGCGCGTTGTTCTAGATCGTCGGCCCGCATCGCCTGGATATACAGATTGCAGGCGGCATTCAACAGACCGGTGAATTGCTCCTCGTCGCGCCCTTGATCGACCCACGCCGCCATAGCCTCGCGCAGTCCCGGTTCGCGCGTGCCGGTCGCCCGGCGACGCATCTGCTCCAGCGCCGCCCGGTCGGACTCCAGGTCGGGGTGGCCAGTGCGCTCGTCCAGGGCCACAACTTCTTCCAGCAGCGGCACGGCGGCGGACGGATCGCCCTGGTTGGCGTAGGTCAGCGCCAGGTTGTAGAGGGCGATGCTGAGTTGCACCAACGCCTCGCGGTCGGTTCCGGCCCGGCGAAAAGCATCCGCCGCCGCTTCACGGGCGCGCAGCTTGGTGGCGCCATCGCCGAGACTATCGGCCAGGTTGCCGATGCCGACCAATGCATCGGCGCGTTCGGCGGGGGCGCCCTGCGCCAGCAACGGCGCGGCGGCGGCGAGCAGCTCTGCGGCGGCGGACGGCGTGCCCGCCAGGGCGGCCAGCAACGCTGCCCGCACCGGTTCCAGGTCGCCGGCAGCCGACAGACCCTGGAGTTCGGCTTGCACGCCTGCGCGGGGAAGTTGCCCGCGCAACGCCCGCACCGTGGCAGCCGTCAGCGCACCCGCCAGCCGCGCGGGGGAAAGCTCGGCCGATTCGGTCGTTTTCTGATCGGAAGAAGCCGCTTCCATCTGCTGAACAATCTCCGCGACTTTGGCGGCGTCGGCGGCGCCCATCGCACGCAGCAGGCGCAGGCTCTCGCGGGCGTTGTGCAACGCCGTTTCGCGATCCCCTTGGCGAAACTGAATGATGGACATATTGGCCAGCGTGGCGCTCTTGCCGCGCACCTCCCCCAGGCTTTCCTGGATCGCCAGGGACTGCTCATACAAGCGCATCGCCCCGTCGAGCTCGCCCCGCGTCTCCAGCACCACAGCTTGCTCGTGATGTATACGACTCAGCAGTTCCGTATTTTCGGCCTGCCGGACGGTCGTTTCCGCCATATCAAGCATCTGCTCCGCCTGGCCGGGCTGGCCAAATTGACGCAAGATCGTAGCCGCTCGCCAGGCCGCCCAGCCGCGCCGGTCGTCCGGCAAGTCGGCAAGCGCCGCTGGCAGGTCGGGCAGAATGGACCGGGTCGCCTGGGCTATCTCCGGGTCAAAATCGATGCCGCCCTCGCCATAGGCCCGCGATACCATCATATCGGCCCAACGCGCATAGCGATCGCGAGCCGCCGCTTGGCCCGCCGCTTGATGTGGCTCTTGCGCCATCCGGCCAATCACCCCGGCTATCACCGACTGCATGGCGTATATCTCCGAACGATTGCGGGCGCTGTCATAGCCCAGACCCTGGAGCAACGACGCCTGGGATAACAGTTCCAGCCGCGCGTGGGCTTGGTCGGCAAACCATCGGTCGTCATCCTCCAGCCCCCAAACTACCGCGCCATGCATAGGCGTGATCAACGAATTGGCGACAATCGCGAGCGCCAGTAAGTCGTCGCGCCGGCCGGGCGGGAGCGCATCCACCGACAAGCGCACATTCACCGACACCGAAACCTGGTGCGGCGATAGCCCGGCGTCCTCGGCCTTGAGCAATTCATCGGCCAAATTGCGCAAGAAATCGGCCTCGTCATCCTGGCTGTTCGCCCAGCGCGCGGCGGCTAGACGCAGCGCCAGCGGGCTATAGCCGACGGCCTCGGCAATCTGGGCGAGGAAGCCGCGGGATGGAATGCGCAGCCCGACATTGGCGCGCAGCAACTGCTCGCTGCTGACCGGATCGAGGCCGCCAAGCTGAAACCCCTGCGCAACCGATGGGTAAAAGGCTTCGCCCGGCAACCCCACCGGCGACTGACGCGAAGTGAAAAGCAGCGCGGCCCCGGCGTCGGCCAGGCTATGCACCAGGCGCTGCACCGCAGCGGCTTCCTCACGTTGCTCCGCGGCCACCGGCGACGGCGCGTCGTCATCGTCCCTATCGCGGCCCAGCCGCCACAACACAGTCTCGTAGTTATCCCAGATCAGCAGCATACGCGGACGGCGACGCGCCACCCCCGCCAAGACCTCTGCTTGGGCGGCGGCGGCGGCGGGGTCATCGAAGGCCGGGTGCTGCACGCCGAGCACATCGGCCAGCGAACGGCGCACCGTCGCCGCGACAAGGCGTTCGTCGCCGGCGGGCAGGGCCAGCGTCAAAGCATAGATGCCATCGACAAAATGAAACCGCAACCGTTCGGCCAGCGCGTTGACCAGCGCCGTCTTGCCAATGCCGCCCGGCCCGCGAATGGTCACGATGCGCTGGTTATCCACCAGGAAATTGCGCGCCAGTTCCATCATTTCTCTATCGCGCCCCACAATCGTTGCGGGCGTGCGGAGGGCCTCCGTACGCGGCAGCGGCGGCTCGATGGAATCGAGGGGCGCGACGAGAGATGGTTGTTGAGCCTGCCAGCGATAGCCCTGCGCCAGGTAGAGCGCCGGCACGGCCCACTCGCGCGGCTCGCTGCTGAACTGGGTGCGCAATTGCCGCCGCGCCTGATAAAGCGCCCGCGCCGGGTGTTGTCCGGCGGCCAGGGAGCGGTAGAACGTCTGCGCGAAGATATTGGCGGCTGCGTCAAGCACCTGGTATTGCGTGCCCAACACTGCCGGGATGCCGTTGCGCACCAGGGTCAGCGCCAGGTTGGCCCCCGGCTCGCGGCTGTCGGCGGTGCGGCAAGCGTTCAAAAAGGCAAACTGGACAACCTCGCGCAGATCGGCGGCCAAGTCGGCCACCGGGCGCGGCGCCATACAGCCCGTGCCATCGTCAAAACAGAGGATCGGACGCCCGTCAACCACATCGCCGTGGCCGGTATAGTGAAACCACGCCGGCTCGCGCGGGTCGAGATCGTCGATCAGCGCCTGGGCGGTGGGGGCGATGCGCTGCCAGCGCACCGGAACCGGCGGATTCCGGCGTTGCAACGCATCGCGCAGCGTATCCAGCTCGCGTACGACCTGCAAACGGCGCAGCGGCACATAGTCCTGCAACGTGTTCGTTTCGGGATCGCGCACCTCCTGGAGCAGCGGATCGCTGCCCATCGCCACGAGCCGCCAGGGCTGCGACGGATCGGGCGGGGCGGGCAAGGGCGCGCCGGGGACTTCGCGCACCAGCAACGTCCGAAAGATTAGGAAATCGGCGCCATCGTGCAGATACTCCCACGGAATGGCGTGGAGTTCCGGGTCGGCGGAGCGTATGGCGACCAAGCTGTCGAGATTGGGCGCCAGCGGCAGATCGGCGAGCGCGCTATGCAACGCTTCGCCGCCTAGCGCGGCCCAGAGGCGCCGGCCGTAGGCGACCGGGTCGGCGGGCAGCGGCCGCGTTGAGAAAAGCGGCTGATCAACGAGGAGGGCGCTCGGCTCGAATGTGGCCAGGAGCGTATCGCCGACGCGGGCTTCGGCGCGATCTTCGGCAATGCGGTGCAGCAAAAGAGCGACTGACATAACCTCATCCTATCGGTAGTGCGGCGTAGCCATCAGAGCCACGCTGATGGAGAAGCAAAACAACCCCGACGGTTGCGCGCTTGCCTGAGAAAGCCAGGTCGCTGCGGCGCGCGTTGCACCGCAGACAGACACTTGCGTTTGGGGCCGCCAAACGGCGCGTTTCCGGCGTATACCAAACAATATGGGAGACACCGCATGGGGTCATTCTGAGCGCAGCGAAGAATCTCGGATTCCCAGGCCATCGAGACCCTTCCCCTTCGCTGCGCTCAGGGT
>JANQFI010000167.1 GCA_028277905.1 Chromatiaceae bacterium
GATTCCCTCGTTGTCGTTGTCGTAATCGCAATCCTAATCGAATATCCGCACGGTCGAGACCGCGATCACGACAACGACAACGACCTGAGACGGTCTCGGGACATTCGCACTGCTGCACTAGTGCGCTGGCGCCAGATTCCTGCTACCGGCGTGCTGGCTGGATCGAGTGACATCGACATCGACATCGAGATCGGGATCGCATTCGATCCCGATGCCGGACGCGGCTGCTCAGGGCATTCTGGCGCAGCGGTCTTGGCCCCTCGCCACCACCCAGCACCTGCTTCATCTGCGCTCCTTGATCTCGATGCCGAGCGACCGGAGCTTTCGGTACAGGTGCGTCCGCTCCATGCCAGCCTCCTTCGCCATCTTGGAGACATTGCCGGCGTGCTTCTCCAGCTGGTACTCCAGATACGCCTTCTCGAACTGCTCCCGCGCGGACCGGAGTGGCTGGTCGAAGGACACCATGCCCTCCAGCGACTGGGTCGGCACCGGCGGCGCGGAGCCCAGCGCGGCCTCCACCTCGGTCTGGGTGATCTCGTCGCCGGCACCCAGGATCAGCACGCGCTGCACCAGATTCTTGAGCTCGCGCACGTTGCCGGGCCAGCTGTAGTTGCGCAAGAAGTTCTGTGCACCGACGCTGAAGCGCCGGTAGGCCAGCTTCTCGTGCGTGGCGAAGTAGTCCACATAGTAGTTGAGCAGGTCAGGGATGTCCTCGGCGTGCTCGCGCAGCGGCGGCACCGATAGCGGCACCACGTTGAGGTGGTAGAACAGGTCCTCGCGGAAGCCACCGGCGCGGACCTCTTCCTTCAGGTCCCGCGACGTGGCGGCGATGATGCGCACGTCGATGGTGACGGGCTCGCTGCCGCACACACGCAGGAAGGAGCCGGTGTCCAGCGCACCCAGGAGCTGGCCCTGGGCTTCCAGGTCCATGTCCGCGACCTCGTCCAGCAGCAGGGTGCCGCCGGCCGCCTGCTCCAGGCTGCCGTAGTGGACGTTGTCGTCCTCCTCGCTGCCGAACAGCTCCCGGGCGGCATTGCCCTGTGTGATGGCGGAGACCGCAAGATCCACGAACGGCCGCTCGCGCCGGGCGCTTTGCGAGTGCAGGAAGCGGGCGAAGGTCTCGCGCCCGCTGCCGGACTCGCCCGTGATGAGCACCCAGGTGTCGTGCTGGGCGATGCGCTTGACCTGCTCGCGCAACCGCTGTACGGCCGCCGAGCGCCCGACGGGCTCCTGCACGAGCGGCGCGCGCCGGCGCAGCCCGACGTTCTCGCGCTCCAGCTTGTCCGCCTCCAGTGCCCGCTCCACCGTGATCAGCAGCTTGGCCATGGACAGCGGTTTCTCGAGAAAGTCGTAGGCCCCCAGGCGCGTCGCTTCCACGGCGGTCTCGACATTGCCATGGCCGGACATCATGATCACGGGGCAGGGCAGGCCCTCGTCCTCGTCCCACTCCTTGAGCAGGCTGATGCCGTCGAGATCCGGCATCCAGATGTCCAGCAGCATCAGATCCGGGCGGCGCTCGCGCAGGGCGTGGCGCGCGGCCTCACCGTTCTCGGCGTTGGTGACGGCGTAGCCCTCGTCTTCGAGGATGTCCCGTACCGTCTCGCGGATGTCCGGCTCGTCGTCCACGACGAGGATATGGGTGGCGCTCATGTCTCTCCTACCCGGCGCAGCGGCCTGGTTGAAGCGTCGGGGGTAACGCGGAGGGGCGTCTCGCGCCAGACCGGCAGTCTGGCCGTGAAGCGCGCTCCCTGTGCCACGTTCTCGGCCGTGATGATACCGCCGTGCTCCTCAATTATCTTGTTGACGATGGCAAGCCCGAGCCCGGTCCCCTTGGCCTTGGAGGTGACATAGGGCTCGAATAGACGGTCGATGAGGGTGGGATCAATGCCTCTGCCATTGTCCTCGATACCGATCTCGATGGATGGCGTCTCCTCGCTGAAGGCGTAGTGGGTGGACACCTGTACAAGGCCGTCGGCACGGCCGTCCAGCGCCTCGATGGCGTTTTTCAGCAGGTTGTGGATCACCTGCCGCAGGCGCTTGGAGTCGCCGCGAATCTTCGCCTCGGGTGCGCCGAGTTGGGCGAGGATGCGCACCTTGCTGCCGTGGTAGAGCTCCAACACCTCGTTGATGAGGACATCCAGTGCAAAGGGCTCGTCCTGCATCTGCGGCGTGCGGGCGTAGTTGGCGAAGTCGTTTACCATCGCCTTCATCGCCTCCACCTGCTGGCCGATGGTATGGGTTGCCCGGTCCACCACCCGGGCGTCGGCTTCGGGGAGCTTGGTCAGGAGCTTGTGGCGCAGGCGCTCGGCGGAGAGCTGAATCGGCGTCAGCGGGTTCTTGATCTCATGCGCCAGGCGGCGTGCCACCTCCCCCCAGGCGGCGTCGCGCTGCGCGCGGATCAGGGTCGTGATGTCGTCGAACACCACGACGTGGCCGGTGCGCTCGCCGTCGTCCGCGGCACCCGGCAGCGCACTGCCGCGGCACATGAGCACCTGGCGTCCGTCGGCACCGAGCAGCGTGACCTCCTCGCGCCACTCGGTGCCGGCGGCCAGATGCCGGCGTACCGTCTCGGCCCAGTGCACGAGCCTGGGGTAGGATTGCTCCAGCGCGTCCAGCGCCAGCCCCTCCTCCTCGTACTCCGGCAGCTTCAGGATGTGCCGCGCGGCGGGGTTCATGGTGGCAAGCCGCAATTGCTCGTCGAAGGCGATGACGCCGCTGGAGAGCCGGCCCAGCACGGTCTCGAGATAGGCCCGCTGCTCCTCCGCCGCGCGCTGGCTGCGGGCGGCCTGGTCGCGCGCCTGGGCGATGCGGCGGGTCATGGCGTTGAAGGACGCCACCAGGAAGGCGAGCTCGTCGTCCTGCGCCGGCAGCGGCAGGCGCTGCTCGTAGTCCCCGTCGGCCACGGCGCGGGTGCCGCGCGCGATGTCGGCCACCGGCGCTGCCAGCCGCTGCGCTGTGCCGAAGGCGGCGAGCAGCGCCGCCATCAGGCCGAACACCAGCACCAGCGACAAGGTCAGCGAGAAGCTGAGCTTGAGGGAACGGCGCAGGTAGGAGAGCTCGGTGTAGCGGTTGTAGGCGTCCTCCAGCTTGGTTGCCAGCTCGCCGATGCGCTCGGAGGTCGGGAAGATGGCCTGCAGCATCAGGCGCCGCGCGCGCGGGTCGTTCACCAAGACCCTGACCACCAGCGCGCCGTCCTCGGTGGTCTCCAGCGCCACATAGTCAACGCCCATGCGCACGCCCTGGGTCACCTCGCGACCGGGATGGTTGGGCACCAGCTGCGTGGGGTCGTCGATGGCAGTGCCCATCACCTGGCCGTTGGGCTCGAGCACGGTCAGCTCCAGCGCACCCGACTGGCGGCGCAGGTCGTCCAGGGTCAGGGTCAGAGCCGTGGCCGAGCGGTCCTCGATACCGGCAAGCAGTCGCTGACTGTACTTGAGCAGCACGCGCTGGTTGAGGTCCAGGGAGGCCTGGTTCAGCGCCAGGGCGTCCGTCATGGCGCTGTCGATCTCGACGTCGAACCAGCTGTCGATGCCGCGCAGCAGGAAGCCCAGCGAGTAGTAGTAGACCACGCCCACGGGCAGTAGCGAGATCAACGCAAACAGCAGCACCACCCGCGCCGTCAGCCGCGAGCCGGGGGCGCCGCGCCGGCGCTGGCTCACCAGCCCGGCGACGTTGAAGCCGACCATCAGCGCCAGCACCAGCAGGCCCGCCAGCACGACCAGCAGCAGTGGTACGAAGGCGCGGCTCAGGACGTCCGAGTTCTGCACGGCGCTGCTCATCAGGTGCAGGGCCACCAGCAGCGCC
>JANQFI010000202.1 GCA_028277905.1 Chromatiaceae bacterium
ACATACCGAATGGCGCAGGATTTTCGCTCGCCTTCAAGGAGCGGCAGCGGGCGCATAGTCGAGCTCCGTGCCCGCTGCTGCGATGCAGAAGGCGGGCGAAAAGACAAGCCAGGCGGTCTGTTTGTTGACAGAAATCGCCTTAGCAGGCCCAGGGGCGAGGGCCATGGATCACAGGTCGTGCTGCCGCCATCTGCGCTGACCATGGTCTCGTGAGCCGAGTTCCTGAACGCGGCCCCGCGGCGCGACCCCCATGCGGCTGCCGATGTTGGTCGGGCCAGCCTGTGCCCTGGGCGAAGCCGCAGCGTCACAGCAACCCGTCCAAGCTGCCGTTTCTTCAGGATAACGGCTAGTCGCAATCCCTTAGTCGCAATCCCTTGGCAGCGCGTCCGGGGCGCGCTTGGCGCCCGCATTGGCTTCTGCCCCGGCCGCTGCCCTGGCCGCTGCACGCCGCCGCTGCCGGCGCAGCAGCCAGGACCAGATAATCCCCCGCGGTGGGCTTTCGCCGTGCAGCACATAGCTGAGCGCGTGGGTGTTCTGGAGCGTCCAGAGCATGCCGGAGTGCGCACTGGGCAGGCCGCAGAACAGCAGCTGGTCCCCCTCGCGCAGCCGCTCGTCCAGTGCCGGCAGCAGGGTGCGGCTGTGGTCGCGGCGGCGCATCAGCACGATGGCCGGCAGCCGGCAGCCGCGGTCACGCGGGTCACGCAGCAGGTCGCCGATCTTCGGCAAGGGCTCTTCGCGGCGCACCGTCAAGAGCGCGTAGGCACCTTCGGCGTCGATTTGCACCTGCCAGACATCCGGCACGCGCTCATGGGCCAGCGCGGCGATGCGCGAGATCAGCTCGCAGGCCCAGGCGTCGTCCTCGAAGCGCGCGTAGTCCACGAACTCCGTCAACAGCGGTGCGGTCAGCAACATGCGAATGCGCTGCGCGACGATGAGACTCGGGTGCATCAGTATGTCCGCGCCGACGGCCTCGAACAGCTCCCTGTTCATCAAGTGGTTCTCGCGCATCACCGTAAACAGCCCGGGATTCAGGGCCTTCGCGGTCATGACGATGCTGAGGTTGTTAGCGTCGTTGTTGGTGCCAGCGATGAGTCCGACGGCGCGGTGGATGCCGGCCGCTTCCAGGGTATCCGCCTCCGTGCCCGGGCCATGCACGAAGTGGCAATCCGGCCTGCCGGTGCGCTCCGGGCGCGCCTCCACCACCACCAGCTCGATGTCCTGCTCCTTGAGGTGCTCATACAGTGCCTTGCCGAAGCGCCCGTAGCCGCAGACGACCCAGAGCCCGTGTGTCGGTGGCTGGACGGGGTCCGGCAGCGCGCTGCCGCGTAGCTCGCCGAGCCAGTCCACCAGTAGTGTGAGGCAGCGCGACTCCAGTGCGGTGGCGAAGTAGAGCGCGAAGATATCGAAGGGGTCGTAGATGTAGTCAGTGCCGAAGGAGGCCATGTTGGCCTCGACCTCGTGGGAGTCGGCTCGGCAGATCACGGTTGCGCGCGGCTGCATCAGCTTGGCGGCCAGCGCCACCTTGAGGTTCACCTCGTTGTCCGAGGTCAGCGCCAGCACTCCGCGGCAGCTCGGCAGCCTGAGCCCGGCCAGCAGCAGGTAGTCCGGTCGGCGCACGTCGGCGCGCAGCGCCGGCACGTACTCGCGCAGGTTCTCCAACTTGAGCAGGTTGACGCGCTCGGCGTTGTTGTCCAACACCACGACGCGCTGGCCGCGATCGGTGAGCGCACGCACCAGGCCGCTGCCGGTCTGCCCATAGCCGCAGATCAAGTAGAAGGGCTCGTGCATGCCCCGCACCCGCTTGGCAAAGCGCCGCTCCTGGATCGCGCGCTGCAGGGTCTTGTCCTGCAACAGCGCGATCAGCGAGCCGATGGAGTAGAGCCAGACGATGACGGTCGCGTAGACACAGAAGCTGGCCCAGATGCGCTGAGCGTGTGTCAGCGGGTAGGGGATCTCGCCATAGCCGATGGTCGTGGCCGTGTAGCTGACGAAATAGAAGGCGTCGAAGAAGCTGAGCCGAATCGGGTTGCCGGCGTCGTCCTCGCCGGGGATGGCCATGAGCCCGACCATGGCGACGGCATAGACCAGCAGCAGCGCCAGCAGCGGCACCCGCATGCGCCGGAAGATCAGGAAGAAGATGCTGTCCACGGCGGGGATTGACGGCGCGGGTTTCCGGGCGGCGGGCGTGCCTGTGCTCGGACGGCAGGCGGAGCGCCCGGCCTCAGCGGCGCAGCAGCACCGTCTCCACGATCAGCAGGACCACCGACACCACGTTGGCCACGACGGCGCCCACCGCCAGCGAGACCACGCTGGCCAACGCGTCGGCCGTCACGCCCGTCCCGGTGCCATGGGCGGCGATGGTCCATACCAGCGCCGCCGCGAACAGCTGCAACATGGCCACCAGGCTGGTGGCGAGCAGCACGGCGCCCATTTGGGTACGATCGCCGAGCTTGAGAATGGTCGCGATCCCGTTCACCAGTAACACCGCTGCAAACTCCCACACGTGGTGGTGAGCAGGATTGTCGATCTCGCCGTATACGAAGCCCACGTTCAGCGTCAGCGCCAGCAGGATGAAGAAGCCGAAGACGACCTTTTCCGGGTTCACGCGAAGACTCCTCTGTTTCGACGCCGACGACGGCTCAAGCGCTGATGAGGACCGTCGTGTCGGCCCAGATGGCGATGGCCAGGCGACGGCCGGGCGACGGCCGGCAGGCGCGCGCTCGCGACCTGGCAGGGCTTAGGCGATTTCTGTCAACAAACATACCGCCTGGCTTGTCTTTTCGCCTTCCTTCTGCGTCGCGGCAGCGGGCACAGAGCTCGACTATGCGCCCGCTGCCGCTCCGTGAAGGCGAGCGAAAATCCTGCGCCATTTGGTAGGTTTGTTTCGGCAATCGCCTAAGTCCACGAGAACATCGCCCTGCCGATCCTTGAACCGAAAGCGCAGTCGCGCGGGCATGCGCCGACTCACCGAGTCTCCAGCTGCGCGCGTTGCTGGCGTGGTCGTCAGGCCGCCAACCCCCGCCCGCGCAGCTCCCTGATCTGATCGCGAATCGCGGCGGCACGCTCGAACTCCAGCTCCCGAGCGGCCCGGTACATCTCCTTCTCCAGCGCCTTGACCTTGGCGTTCATCTGCGCCGGCGTGAGGTCCGCATACTCGGCGATCTCTTCGGCAACCCTGGCATAGGCGCGCGCGCTCTTGGGCGCGCCTGGGGCGTGGGCCTCCATGATATCGGCGACGGCCTTCTTGATGGTTTGCGGGGTGATGCCGTGCTCCGCATTGAAGGCGATCTGCTTGGCGCGGCGGCGCTCGGTCTCGTCGATGGCGCGCTGCATGGAGCCGGTGATCTCGTCGGCGTAGAGGATGGCCTTGCCGCGGGCATTGCGGGCGGCGCGGCCGATGGTCTGGATCAGCGACGGCTCGGAGCGGAGGTAGCCTTCCTTGTCGGCGTCGAGGATGGCGACGAGGGAGACCTCCGGCATGTCGAGGCCCTCGCGGAGCAGGTTGATGCCCACCAGGACGTCGAACTCCCCGAGTCTGAGATCTCGGATGATCTCGACCCGCTCCACGGTGTCGATGTCGGAATGGAGATATCTCACACGCACGCCGTGCTCGCCGAGATAGTCCGTCAGGTCCTCGGCCATGCGCTTGGTCAGCGTCGTAGCCAGCACCCGCTCGTCGGCGGTGACACGCTCGCGGATCTCGGAGAGCAGGTCGTCCACCTGCGTCAGGGCAGGGCGAACCTCGACCTCCGGGTCCACCAGGCCCGTCGGGCGCACCACCTGCTCGATGATCGCGCCGGAGTGCTGGTGCTCGTAGTCGCGCGGCGTCGCCGACACATAGATCACCTGCGGCTGCTTGGACTCGAATTCCTCGAAGCGCATGGGCCGGTTGTCCAGCGCCGAGGGCAGCCGGAAGCCGTACTCGACCAGGTTCTCCTTGCGCGAGCGATCGCCGCGGTACATGCCGCCGAGCTGTGGCACCGTGACATGGCTCTCATCGATGACGAGCAGTGCATTCCGTGGGATGTAGTCGAACAGGGTCGGTGGCGGCTCGCCCGCGGCGCGGCCGGAGAGGTAGCGGCTGTAGTTCTCGATACCCGAGCAGTAGCCGACTTCGACCATCATCTCCAGGTCGAAGAGGGTGCGCTGCTCCAAGCGTTGCGCCTCCACCAGCTTGTCATTGACGCGCAGCCACTCGAGCCGGGACCTGAGCTCGTCCTTGATCTGCTCGACGGCGTTCAGCACTACCTCGCGCGGCGTCGCGTAATGGGTCTTGGGGAACACCGTATAGCGGGGCACCCTGTGCTTGAGCTCGCCCGTCAGGGGGTCGAACAGCGACAGCGCCTCGATCTCGTCGTCGAACAGCTCTACGCGCAGGGCTTCATCATCGGACTCCGCCGGGTAGATGTCGATGACGTCGCCGCGCACCCGGTAAGATCCACGGGACAGCTCGATCTCGTTGCGCCGGTATTGCAGCGCCGTCAGCTGGCGGAGGATGGCGCGCTGGTCGATCTGCTCGCCGCGAGACAGGTGCAGGACCATCTTGAGATAGGCCTCCGGATCGCCCAAGCCGTAGATGCTGGATACTGTCGCCACCAGGATGACGTCCGGGCGCTCCAGCAACGCCTTGGTGGCGGAGAGGCGCATCTGCTCGATGTGCTCGTTGATGGAGGCGTCCTTCTCGATATAGGTATCGGAGGCCGGGACATAAGCCTCCGGCTGGTAGTAGTCGTAATAGGAGACGAAGTACTCCACGGCGTTGCGCGGGAAGAACTCCCGCATCTCGCCGTAGAGCTGCGCGGCCAGGGTCTTGTTGGGCGCGAGGATCAGGGTCGGCCGCTGCACCTGCGCGATGACGTTGGCGATGGTGAAGGTCTTGCCGGAGCCGGTGACGCCGAGCAGGGTCATGCCGGCCTCACCGTCCCGCAGGCCCTCCACGAGCTGGCGGATCGCCGCCGGCTGGTCGCCGGCAGGGGGGAACTTGGAAGCGAGCTCGAAAGGCTTGGACATGGTGCGGTGCTGGACTGCGTCGCGCGGAACCGGGCGGATGTCGGCGCGGCCGGTGATTGGCTATTATTCGGTCCGGTGCCAAGACTTGCCAACCTGCTGCTGGGGGCGCCGGCTTCTCGTATGGTTGCTTCCGGTCGGCAGGTGCCGCTGCAGCCGCGAGGCTCGGTCGGAGGATCGTGCGGCGATCACAGCGCCTGCGCGCTCTCCCAGGAGCCCTCACCCATCCATCCACAGCTGTACACAAATCAAGCCGATGACCATCAAGCTCTCCGCCCGCGTCCAGGCCGTGAAGCCTTCCGCCACCCTCGCCATTACCGCCCGTGCCAAGGAGCTCAAGGCCGCCGGCAAGGATGTCATCGGCTTGGGCGCCGGTGAGCCCGATTTCGACACGCCGGACCATGTCAAGCAGGCAGCTATCCAGGCCATCCACGACGGCTTCACCAAATACACCGCCGTGGACGGCACGCCGGAGCTCAAGCGCGCCGTCATCGCCAAGTTCCAGCGCGACAACGGGCTCGACTACCGGCCGGACCAGATCCTGGTGTCCTGTGGGGGCAAGCAGAGCTTCTATAACCTGGCCCAGGCGGTGCTGGATCCGGGCGACGAGGTGGTCATCCCTGTGCCCTACTGGGTCTCCTACCCGGACATGGTGCTCTTGGCGAGCGCCAAGCCCGTGCTTGTGAACGCGGGTGCGCATCAGCGCTTCAAGATGGCGCCTGAGCAGCTGCGCGCCGCCATGACGGAGCGCACCCGGCTCGTGGTCGTCAACAGCCCGTCCAACCCGACCGGGATGGCCTATACCAGAGACGAGCTTGCGGCGCTGGGGGAGGTGCTGCAGGCCTATCCGAATGCGCTCGTCGCCACCGACGACATGTACGAGCACATTCGCTGGGACAGGGCCACGCCCTTCGTCAACATCCTCAACCTTTGCCCGGACCTCGGTGACCGCACCCTGGTGTTGAACGGCGTCTCCAAGGCCTACAGCATGACCGGCTGGCGCATCGGCTATGCCGGCGGTCCGGCCGCGGTCATCAAGGCCATGAAGAAGGTGCAGTCTCAGAGCACGTCCAACCCCACCTCCATCAGCCAAGTTGCTGCGAAGGCGGCCCTCGAGGGGCCGCAGGACTGCATCGGCGACATGTTGGATGCCTTCAAGGAGCGGCACGACTTCGTGGTGGAAGGCCTCAACGCGATCCCCGGCATCGACTGCCTGCCGACGGACGGCACCTTCTATGTCTTCCCGGAGGTGAGCGGCCTGATCGAGCGCATCGAGGGGGTGAGCAACGACCTGGAACTGGCCGAGTATCTCATCGAGCAGGCCGGCGTGGCGCTGGTTCCAGGGTCCGCGTTTGGCCTCGAGGGCTGCGTGCGCATCTCCATTGCCACCAGCCGCGACAATCTGGAACAGGCACTGGCGCGCCTCGCGGCCGTCGCGAATTGACGCCGCGGAGGTTTTGCGCCCTGAGACTTAGTGCCGAGTGCACCCCCTGTCTACGGGCTACACTTCAGGTATAGCTGAGGAAGCAACTCAGGGGACGACCTGATGCAGAGCCCGAGCCCTGGCGAGACACCGGAGATCGGCCATTGTGTCCGGGCGCGGCATGGCGCTCAATCTGGCTCCCAGATCCGGGCGGCTTCGGAGCGACCGCATGCTCGGCCTTCCGCGTCGCGGATGCAGCAGGGGGTGACGCTCGTCGAGCTGCTCATCACCCTGGCCATCGCGGTCATCATGCTCACGCTCGGCGCCACAGGCATGACAAGCCTCGTCCAGCGCAATACGCGTGCCACGGCGGTCAACGCCATGGTGGGGCATCTCAACTTCGCCCGTGTGCAGGCCGTCGTGCGGGCGACGGACGTGGCCGTGTGCCCGGTGGACACGAGCGATCTCGCCGCGGGCTGCACAGGCGGCACCGAGGGCTGGGTCGATGGCTACGCGGTGATCGAGGTCGGCTCCGGCGATGTCCTTCGGGTGCAGACCTGCAGCGAGAGCATCACCATGGAATCGACGCTTTCGACCTTTCGGTTTCAGGACGACGGCACACTGCCTTCGGCCGCGGGCGGGCACATCACGGTCTGCGACGCCAGAGACGATGCCGAGGACAACGCATCTCGATCGGCCGATTTGATGACGCCGGTGGAGATCATCGTCAGTGGCATAGGTCGTATCCGACTTTCGGATACCGACGGCACCGGCAATGACCCAGACTGCAGCTGACGCGCCTGACGCGGGCAAGCCCTAACTGCTCTGTCGCTCGGGTCACTCCTTGATTGCGGGCTTGGAGGCGGTGATGGCGCGCTTGAAGCACCAGTCCTTGATGGCCCTGATCTGCTCCACCATGGTCCGGGACAGCGGGATGGCGGCGACGATGTTGTTCACCACGTCGCGCTCGGTGAAGGTACGGTCCTGTTGGTAGGCGTCGATGCGGGCGGACTTGACCGCTTGCTCGATCTCCGCGCCACTCCACTCCTTGGTGCTGGCCGCCAGGTAGCCCAGGTTGAAGTCCTCGAGGTCGCCGCCGTTGGCCAGGATGTGGATGCGGAAGATCTCCCGGCGCTCCTCCTTGTGCGGTAGGTCCAGAAAGAAGAGCTGGTCGAAGCGTCCCTTGCGCATCAGCTCTGCTGGTAGGGACTGGATCCGGTTCGCGGTGCCGGCCACGAATACGCGCGGGTCCTTTTCCTGCAGCCAAGTGAGGAAGCTGGAGAAGATGTTCACGTTGCCGCCGCCTCCGCCCGAGTGCTCGTCGTAGCCGAAGGCGTTCTCGATCTCGTCCACCCAGAGCACGATGGGGGAGACTTCCTCCGCCGTACGAGTGGCCTGCTCGAAGGCGTACTCCGGTGTGCCGAAGCTCCCCGAGAGCACCAGGCTCATGTCCATGCGCACCAGCGGCAGCTGCCAGGCGGCGGCGATGGCCTTGGCGGCCATGCTCTTGCCGCAGCCCGACACACCCATGAAGAGCACGCCGGAGGGCAGGGGGATACCCGCCTCGTAGGCCTTCTCGGAAAAGAGGTCGGCGCGCTTGCTGACCCAGTCCTTGAGGTTCTCCAAGCCGCCGATGCCGTCCAGGCTGCGCTGCGGCGGATAGAAGCGCAGGCAGCTCTCCTTGCGCAGCAGCTGCGACTTCTCCTCCTGGATCTCGGCCAGCGCGGCCTCCAGCTCCGCCGGCTCGCCGCGGAACAACCGCGCCTGCAGGTGGCCCACCTCGTTCAGCGACAACCCGCGCATGGCGGCCGCGAAGCGGTGAAGGTGATCCCGTGGGGTGCTCGCGGTGTTGGATGCGGCGGTGAGCGCTTCGACGATCTCCTCCTCGGCGGGCAGATCCATCTCGATCAGGAACAGCTCTTTCTTCAGGATCTCCGGCAGAATCAGCTGCGGGTAGCTCAAGAAGACATGGATACTGCGGTGCTTGAGCCGGTAGTAGAGGTCGCGTACCGCGCGCACCAGGCCAGGGTTGGCCTCGAACCAGACGGGCAGGTCCTTCATCAGATACATGGCGGGGCGCTCGGACTCGGCGATGGCCCGCAGCGCAACGATAGGGTCCCGCCGGTCCTCGTCGCTCCGGCCCACAGCCCCATGGCCCTCCGCCGCCGCGAGCGCGGTGCCGGCGGTGTCCCCGACAGAGCCGTGGAAGCCATCGTTGGCGCTCCAGACCACCAGTTCGCCGGCGCCGTTATAGTAGCTCTTGGCCACCGAGCGCAGCAGCCGCTCAATCCGCTCTTCCTCCCAGCCGAGGACGTAAAACAGCGGGTAGCGCGAGCGCAGTCCGCGCGAGATCCGCTGCACGGTCTTGCGATTCAGGACGGGCATCGGCGTGGTGCGGAGCCTGTGCTCGGAAACCGGAGAATGGACTCAGCCTACGCCGGGTGCGACGAAGCGTCCAGCCCAGGGCGGGCGACAGCGCAACTGCGCTCGGGAAGCGCTATTGGACTGCTTCAGGAGTGCTTCGCAAGCGCGCTCGGGCTCGGATATCGTAGACTTCCCGCTCAAGCCTGACAGACCTGACGGAGCCTGAGATGGATCAGATTCGCGTTGCCGTGGCCGGTGCCGGCGGGCGCATGGGCCGCACCCTGGTAGGTGCCGTGCATCGGGCCGATGGGCTGGTCGTGAGCGCGGCGACGGAGCAGATCGACAGCGGCCTCATCGGCGTCGACGCCGGCGAAGTAGTGGGTATGGGACGGCTCGGCGTCGCCATCCGCCCCGACCTGGACGAAGTGCTGGGCGAGTTCGACGTGCTGATCGACTTCACCACTCCGGACTGCACCATGCACAACCTTGCCCTGTGCCGGGATGCACGTTGCCGCTCGGTCATCGGGACCACCGGCTTGAGCCCAATGCAGCGGGAGGCCCTGAGCGAGGCTGCCATCGACATCGCCCTGGTCCATGCGCCGAACATGAGCGTCGGCGTAAACCTGTGCCTGAAGCTGCTGGAGACCGCCGCGAAGGTGATGGGCGACGACGTCGACATCGAGATCATCGAGGCCCACCATCGCCACAAGGTGGACGCACCCTCGGGCACCGCGCTGCACATGGGTGAGGTGATCGCGGCCACCCTGGGGCGCAACCTGGAAGAGGTGGCCGTATACGGCCGCCAGGGCCGTACCGGCCCGCGCGAGCGGCGGACCATCGGCTTCGAGACCATCCGCGCCGGCGACACCGTCGGCGAGCACAGCGTCTGGTTTGCCGCCGACGGCGAGCGGGTGGAAATCTGCCACCGCGCCAGCAGCCGCATGACCTTCGCCCGCGGTGCGGTGCGCGCGGCGCAGTGGATCGCCGGGCGCGAGCGGGGGCAGTTCGACATGCAGGACGTACTGGGTCTGCGTGGCCGGGAGTGAGTCCTGCGTGCGGGTCTTCGGCATCGACTTCACCAGCCGTCCCGCCCGCCGCAAGCCCATCACCTGCCTTAGGTGTCTGCTGGAGAGCCACCAGCTGCGTGTGCAGGGCTTGACGGAGTGGCCAAGCTTCGGCGGCTTCGAGCAGGCGCTGCGCCGCCCCGGCCCCTGGATCGCCGGTATCGACTTCCCGTTCGGCCAGGCGCGCCGCTTCATCGAGACCATCGGCTGGCCCCCAACTTGGCGCGGCTACGTGGACCATGCCGCCGCGCTCGGCCGTCAGGGGTTTCGCGCGGCGCTCGACGCCTATCGTGCGCAGCGCGCCGCCGGTGACAAGGAGCATCGGCGCGCCTGCGACCTCGCCGCCGGCGCCATCAGCCCCCAGAAGCTCTACGGCACGCCGGTGGGGCTCATGTTCTTCGAGGGGGCGCCGCGGCTGCGCGCCGCAGGCGTTGCGATTCCGGGGCTTCAGCAGGGCGACCCGGAGCGGGTGGTCGTGGAGGCCTATCCGGGCGTGTTGGCCCGCGCGCTGATCGGTCGCATTCCCTACAAGCAAGACAGCCGCGGCAAGCAGACGACGGCGCACGCGCAGGCCCGGGAAGACCTAATTGCCGCGATCGTCGGCGGGGCGCTGCGACAGAGCCACGGGCTCTCCGTCAGCGCCCATGCGAGCCTGTCCGACGATCCCGGCGGCGATCACTTGGACGCACTGCTCTGCGCGGTGCAGGCCGCATGGGCCTGGCGCCGCCGGGATTCGGGCTATGGTCTGCCGGCGGAGATGGACCCGCTGGAGGGCTGGATCGCCGACCCGTCGCTGCTGCCTGGCTGACCCATCGCAGCGGCGCGAGTCGGTCAAACGGCGTGCGGCTCGCGCTCCAGATGCCGGCGCAAGGGCTTCGGCACCGACAAGACCCTTCGCCGTATTGGCGATGGCGGCAAGACAAGATCGACGAGGTGCGCGGCGGTCCTCCTCAAGTGGATCCCATGTCCAGGACAGTTTTATCCTGAGTTGAAGCTGCCTTGGTTGCTTCAAATGCAGCGCCCTGGCGCTGCCCCGGCTCGGCCGCGGGCTCCTCCCCGGCGGAGCGTAGCGCAGCCGGGGACGAGCCCGCGTGTGACCGGCATGTTAGTCGGCTAGCTGGTGCGAGTCCAGCCATGGCCATGGGAGCGGGGAACAGGTAGGCGAAGGCCAGGGTGCCCGAAGAAACTCCCTCGCGCCCGTGACGGAGGCGGAGGCTGGCGAGGTGCTACTGCGGGGGAGCCAATGAGGGATCTGAAGGAAGCCGGAGTCCAAATGCGCCAGCTGAGCGAGAGCGAATCGTCGTTGCGGCAGACAGGGGCGGGCGAGGTGCCGCGGACCACCGAAGCCCGAAACGCTTCCCGTAAGCCCCGGTAGGTATAGAAGGCAGGTGGGCGGAGACAGAGGCGACTGACTGACCCGGTGAAAGGCCGCCGATTCCGGGTCGGTGTCACTGCGACACTTTAGGCGATTGCCGGAAACAAACATTAGACCTCCCGGACACACTGTCCAAAAAACACTGTAATGCATTGAATTAATAAAATATTTTTGGATATTGGACGATTTGCGGCAAACGGAAATTGATAAGTGACTGTTTTATAATAAATGCCGCTCACCCCAATCCAGTGATGTGGGTGAAAATTGTCCAATGTTCTGGTCGCTTTCCGCTCGATTTCGGGAGGTCTGAACATACCGAATGGCGCAGGATTCTCGTCCGCCTTCGCGAAGCGGCAGCGCGTGCATAGTCGTCCTATGTGCGCGTTGCCGCGACAAAGAAGGCGGGCGAGAAGACAAGACAGGCGGTATGTTTGTTGACAGAAATCGCCTTAAGCCCTAAGCGGCGCGGAGACGTGACACGTGGTGGGACGGGGGCCTGCTCGAGGAAGCTGTAGTAATCGTAAAGCCCGGTGCCGATGAAGCTGCGGTGACGTAGCAGCGGGTAAACCCTCGGGTCAGCGCTCGGGACGGCGGAGGTGAAGGGCGGAACACGTAAGCGGTTGTGGAGAGCATGAGAGACCGTGCGGCCGCGATCAGCCCGCTGAGGCGCCGGTGTCGGGGCGAGACGTAGACAGCGCCATGACGACGCCGGTGCAGATCGCCGAAGGCCGGGCGCAAAGCGAGTGTCAGGTATCAACTGAACCTATGGACCGACGAGCGAAGACTCGTCGAGGAGCTGTGTGCAGTCGAACGGCGGCGCGGCGGCTGTCAGCGCGTGCGGAAGAACAAGGGAAGCCCCGGCGTGGACGGCGTGACCCTTGCCGCATTCGCAGCACGCCGCGACGCAGCGCTCGGCCGGCTGAAAGCGGCGCTGGAGAGCTGGACCTACAAACCCGCACCGGTGCGGCGGGTGGCGATCCCGAAGCCCGGTGGGCGCGGCACCCGCAATCTCGGGGTGCCAACGGTGCGTGATCGGGTGGTGCAAGCGACCCTCAAGCACCTGTTGGAGCTGATCTTCGAGCCAACCTTGTCCGCCCACAGCTACGGCTTCCGCCCCGGGCGGAACCAACGCCAAGCGGTGGAAGCGGCCCGTGAGATCGTGGCCGGCGGCAAGCCCTACGTGGTGGATCTGGATTGGGCGCAGTGCTTCGACCGAAGCCGCCACGACCGCCTGATCGCCCGCGTTGGGGAGCACGTTCCGGACAAGCCATCCTGCGCCGGATCGGGATCACCCGGCGCAGTGGCGCTCTCGCCAATGGCCTGATGAGCCCGACGACGGCAGGGACCGTGCAAGGCAGCCCATTGAGCCCCCTACGCAGCAATCTCGTCCTCGACGAGCTGGACCGGGAGCTGGAGCGGCGCGGCCTTGCGTTTTGCCGGTGCGCCGATGACTGCAATAGCTTCGTGCGGACGCCGAACGCGGCCGAGCGGGTGATGGCCAGCATCAGCGGGGACAGCGAGACGAGACTCAAACTGGTGGTCAACCGCGAGCAGAGCCCAGCGATGGGATCACGACAGCCCGAGCCGATCGGGTCTAAAGTCCTCGGCTTCACCAGCGTCGGCGAGATGATCGCGATCGCCCACAACGCCCAGCAACGGGCGAGGGACAAGGTCAAGGACCTGACACCGCGCGGCACCCACCTGAGGCTGGAAGCAAGCAGCGAGCGGATCAACAGCTGGTACGTCGGCTGGGCGAGCGACTTCGCCCTCAGCAACTACCCGGCCCAACTGCGCAAGATCGAAGCCCACAGTCGGCGACGGCTGCGCTCGCGCTGGATCGACCAACAACAGAACCGGCGCCATCGCTATCGCAAACTGACCACGCGTGGCGTGCCACGGCGTCAGGCGGCAGCGGCGGTGTTCTCCCACCGCGGTCGCTGGGCCTTGTCGAACACCCGCGCGGTGACCCAGGCCTATTCCCACGCCTGGTTCATCGCCGTGCTGGGACAGGCAACTCGCGCCGACCAGAAGCTACCGCATTGGTTTGACGTCGATCGGTGGATACGCCTTGCGTGAGGAGCCGTGTACGGACCCGTACGCACGGTTCTGTGGGCAGACGGGGCTTCGGC
>JANQFI010000313.1 GCA_028277905.1 Chromatiaceae bacterium
TTCTTCGATTGGTGGCACAGCTCAATGCAGGAAGCCATCGCGCTGCGGGATCTGCACGAGGCGGCAAATGACGAGGAGCGCTTCGAAGCCGCCGAGGAACTGCGCACCGCCGCCATGTCCAAGCTCCAGCAGCTCAATGCGATCAAGGGTCGCTTACGTCAACAGGCCCAGGTTGTTCACACGATCGGGGCGCGATTGGCACAGCAACCGTCCGGCACACGCCCCGACGAGGGCGAGGTATTGCAGGGCGCCGCGACGAAGATGGAGATGCTCCTTGCCGTGATCGAAGACGGCTAGCCGAAGTCTATGAACGGATACGGATAGAGGTGCTGGAGAGTCGGATGCCGGCTCCTCGTCACCGATAGGAAATCCAACCGCCCCTGAGGGTCTAGCCTGGCGCTGAGACAGGACGGTAGTGGAGGCGGGATGTCGGGTCAAGGCCCGGAAAGATGGCGGAGCGACCTCGCGCACGCCCGTTGCCGGCCGAAGCGGCGCGCTGGAGCGGGCCCGGGGTCATGCCGGACGGCGGCAAAACGCGGGGTCTCAGCACCGCTTCCCGCAGGAGACGGCGACTACCAGGTGATACGCTGATCAAATTCGAGCTCGGGCTCGGGCTGAGCGACAAGGTCGCAGTCCGACGCCGGCTCGGGCGCCTCGTCCCAGGCGGGCGGTCCGCGGGCGGGCGAGATCGGGGGTGGCCGGGGTGGCTCACCGATGTGGGTGAGGATCTGCGCGACGGGTGCGGCCTCGGTGATGAAGGCGATGATGCGCATGTTGGCGCCGCAGTTGGGACAGACCAGCGGCAGCGCCTCGAACAGCCGGGCCAGCAGCAGCGCCCACAGATAACGTGCTAGGGAAGGGATAAGGGATAGGGAATCCAACCGGCCCTGAGGGTCTAGCCTGGCGCCCCTGAGGGTCTAGCCTGGCGCTGAGACAGGACGGTAGTGGAGGCGGGAGGTGAGAGGTCAAGGTCTGGAGACATGGCGGAGCAGGAGAGCGCAGCGCCGGGGCGGGCGGGAGCGATTGGGGGCGGGCGTGGTGGCTCCCCGAGAGCCAAGCGGATCTGCGCGACGGGTGCGGCCTCGGTGATGACGGCGATGATGCGCCTGTT
>JANQFI010000342.1 GCA_028277905.1 Chromatiaceae bacterium
ATCCCCCAACGGCTCTCGTAATGCAGCGGCCCGAGCTCGGCGATACGGTCCTGTTGGGTCGTGTCGTCCAGCGCGGTAGTGTCTTGGATGCACAGCACCGGGGGAGGGGCGCATCGGCGCGCCTCGGTGCAGGCGATAGGCGGGGCAAGCCCGCGCTCGGCCGTCACTTGGGTCTGATTGAACCCGCGGTAGGCGGCGCGCGTCTCGCCCCAGCCGCCGCAGGCCGCCGGAAGGCGCTGGGTCGGTGTGGCCCCCAGTTGCTCCGCCAGGCGCCGCGCACGGCGATTCAGGCGCCGATCGCCAAGGTCGATCCCGCTCAGCGCCACGGCCAGTGCGTGCATGCCGCCACCCCAAGCGCGGCGCGAAAGTCCGCCGCCAACGGGTAGACGAAGACCGCCTTGCGCGGCAGGGCCGCCCGATGGGTGCGGTCGCACTTGCCGCGTCCCGTGGTCTCCCCCAAATAGCGACAGTTCGCGGCACGATAGCAGGTGCCGGCAAAGCGCGGCATCTGCACGAACGTCTCCAGCAGCACGACCCGCTCGCCGTAGCGCGCGGCGAAGTCCTCGGGGAGGCGGGCCGCCGCCAGGGCCCACACCTTCGAGGCGAGGTTCTGCACCTGCACCCAGGGCAGGATCACGAACCGCGCGCTATTGAGCACGCGGCCCAAGTGGCCCTCGCGACAGCGCGCATCCCAGCCGATCGAGCGGTCGCGCACCGCCACCTTCCAGGCTGCCGCCCCGAAGCCGATGGCACCCAGCATCCTGCCGTCCCAGTGGATTCAGATAGCGCAGCAGCGCCCCTGGCAACGGCGTGTAGCCGAGGTCGTGGTAACGATCGACCAGCCCGTTCCACAGGCGCGAGGCGCTCGCTTCGAGCACCGCCTCGAGCCGTAGGCCGCCCGGCGCGCCGACCCTGCCCACCATGGGGACCGGCTCCGGCCCCCGCACCAGGCCGCACGCGTAGCCCTTGCCGCGGCTCGGTGCCGGCAGCTCGATCAGCCCCCCCCCGGGGGGATGCAGCCGCAGCAGTCCCACCCGCGCACTCATCAGCTTGGGCCGGCCCAATGCATCCCGCCAGTCCAGTGCGCGACACACCCGTCGCGCGATCTCCGCGCGCAATGGCGGATCGGCCGCGCGAACCGCCGATCGAATCCGCTCCACGTCCGCCCCGTCGAACGGCCGCCCGCACAGCCTGCTCGGAAGCGCCTCTCCCATCTGCGCTCGCCCCCTCGGTGACGATGGGAGCGGATCTCAACACCTGTCGCTCAGCGTGTTCAGCCCAGCTTTTATCTGTCCCCTTTGAGATGTGGGTAATGGTATGGCGTGTTCCCAATGCGCCCAATCAGGTATCGCCCTGGCGGGATCCAGCGCGGACGCTCAGTGGCCGCTCCCAGTGCGAGGGCGATGAAGACCCGGCGGCGGTCCTGACCCCACTCGCCAGCGAATGCCCGAGGACAGCCGGTGACCCCCGGGTGCCAGGAGGAAATCGATGAAAGGCCGGTTGGGCACTGGCGGGCGATCCACCGGCGAGCGCTCACAAGGCATCCGATCACCACGAATCGGGCCTCGATCATCGTTCCGGCCACCCCGGCCGAAAGCCTCGTAGCGCAGAAATATTGCTTCCCTGGAACAGCGTGTTGAACACTCCGCCGCTCAACACCACGTGCCAGCCGCCGGAACGACGATGAAGCCCACGAATCGCACTCGAGCGGCCTTTGGGTTTCGGGTTTCGGCGACGGCGGGCCACTGTCCAGGATGGTGGTCTGTTCAGGTCGAGCATGAGCATCAGGACGCCAGACCACGAACGCCTGGCGCAACCCGTGCTGCTCCTCTGTCCCTCGCTCCTCCCACTATCGTCGCATCCGACGCTTCTTCTATCGAGTATTTTGGCACAGCGAGCAGTGTTCACGTCATTTCTATTAGAAGCTGTTTGGAAACCCTCGAACGTGCATGTCCCCGGGCTGCTAGCGTCATCATCGACAGGGGAATGTGGCTATTCTGCGGAACATTCGGCATTCAGTAACCCGGCGAACGTCACGTAAGTCGTTGATGTAGAAATT
>JANQFI010000423.1 GCA_028277905.1 Chromatiaceae bacterium
GCGGGCACAGAGCTCGACTATGCGCCCGCTGCCGCTCCTTGAAGGCGAGCGAAAATCCTGCGCCATTCGGTATGTTTGTTTCCGGCAATCGCCTAAGGCTTCGGTCGGCTCGCGGGGAACTGGCACCACGCATCGATCCGTGTCAGAGAGCGCCGATATCGGGATCTGCTGGTGTTCAGCGCCCGCGTTCTACCCGACACCGACGGAGGGCGTCGGTGACAGCGAGCGCAGTCCGCTGCGCCGAGTAGCTGCGCTCGGGCGCTTGTCCCACTGGACAGGCCCCGTGCTGACCGACAAACTCACCTGACTGGATCGACGGGAGATGCGCATGCGAGCGAGTCCAATCGCCGTCCCAGACGCAGCAGATGCACCCATCCGCGATGCGGTGCCTGTGCTTTGCCCGATCGCTGAACCAGGCCCACCCGACTGCGCCTGACGTGTAGCGCTCACCGCCCCGAGGCGCCGCCGCATGAACGACCCCCAACGCCTCATCAGCCCGGCCGAAGCCGCCGATGATGGCGCACCGGACCGCGCCATCCGCCCGCGTCGGCTCACGGACTATGTAGGCCAGCCGGCGGTGTGCGAGCAGCTGGAGATCTTCATCGGCGCCGCCCGCGGTCGCGGCGATGCACTGGACCACACCCTGATCTTCGGTCCTCCAGGCCTGGGCAAGACCACGCTGTCGCACATCATCGCCCACGAGATGCGAGTGAGCCTGCGCCAGACCGCGGGCCCGGTGTTGGAGAAGCCGGGCGACCTCGCCGCGCTGCTCACCAACCTGGAGGCCGGCGACGTGCTCTTCGTGGACGAGATCCATCGCCTGAGCCCCGTGATCGAGGAGATCCTCTACCCGGCGATGGAGGACTTCCAGCTGGACATCATGATCGGGGAAGGGCCCGCCGCGCGGTCCATCAAGCTCGACCTGCCGCCCTTCACCTTGGTGGGGGCTACCACGCGAGCGGGGTTGCTGACGAGTCCGTTGCGGGACCGTTTCGGCATCGTGCAGCGCCTGGAGTACTACAGCGCCGAGGACCTGACCCGCATTGTCCAGCGCTCGGCGCAGATCCTGGCCATTGATGCGGAGCCTGCGGGCGCCGCCGAGATCGCCCGGCGCTCCCGCGGCACGCCGCGCATCGCAAACCGGCTGCTGCGCCGGGTGCGGGACTTCGCTCAGGTGAAGGCGGGCGGGCGCATCACCCGCGAGGTTGCGGACCAAGCCCTCGGTTTACTGAAGGTGGACGGCCTCGGCTTCGACCACATGGACCGCCGGCTCTTGCTGGCCGTGATCGAGAAGTTCGCCGGCGGCCCCGTCGGTGTCGAAAGCCTCGCCGCGGCCATCGGCGAGGAGCGCGGCACCATCGAGGACGTGCTGGAGCCCTTCCTGATCCAGCAGGGTTACCTGATGCGCACGCCGCGCGGGCGGATGGCGACCCAAAGCGCCTATCGGCACTTCGGAATGGCTCTACCGCGGCGGGACGGGTCGCCGATGCGGGACATCTTCGAGCAGCCGCCCGACTGAGCTTCTCCGGATCGGCCGCTGCCCCGCGTCTCCGGCAGATGACGGATCGGCGATGCAAAGGCGATTTCTGCCGATCTTCATACCAGCTTGCTTGTCTTGTCGCCCGGCCCCTACATCGCGCCAACAGTTGCATAGTGCGCCTATCCACCTGTTGGCAGGCCTCGGAGGGAGACGACAATCCGGCGCAATCTGGTATCAGAATCTCCGGCAATCGCCCAAGCCTCGGAACAGCCGAGCATCGCGAAAGCGCGTTGACCTCGCCGCCAGCCGCCCCACCATCGAGTCACGACCTCGACAACGATGGTGATCACAAATGATTATGCCAACTGCGGTGCTGCTCGGGGCGGCCCTAGTCGCGGGGCTCGGCCCGGACCAGGCGCGCGCCGCCGATGACACTGAGGTCCTGACCGAACTGGAAAACCCCGGCTATCACGCACAGCCGGACTGGTTCAAGATCTCCTTCATCGACATCCGCGAGGACGTCGCCGAGGCGGCCGGCGCCGGCAAGCGCGTGATGCTCTACTTCTACCAGGACGGCTGCCCCTACTGCGAGCGGCTCTTGCGGGAGAACTTCGGCGACCGCGAGATCAGCCGGACCGCCCGCGAGGGCTTCGACGTCATCGCCATCAACATCTGGGGCGACCGCGAGGTGACCGGCATCGATGGCGAGGAAACCACCGAGAAGCGCTTCGCCGCAGCGCTCGGGGTGCAATACACGCCGACCTTACTGCTTCTGGACGAGGCGGCCCGCACGGTCCTGCGCATCGACGGCTACTATCCGCCGCACCAGTTCTACGCAGGCCTGCGATACGTCGCGCTCAAGCGCGAGCAGGCGGGCGAGCTCTTTCGCGACTTCTACCGGCGTCAGGACGCGCAAGCTGCCAGCGGCATGCTGCACCAGGAGTCCGGCTTCCTTCAGCCGCCACTCAAGCTCGCGGACAACCGCGCGGTTTCGCCCCGCCCCCTGGTGGTCATGTTCGAGCAGCCCGTCTGCGCCGCCTGCGACGAGCTGCATCAAGACATCCTGCGCCGCGAGCCAATTGCCCTGTCACTCACCAATCTGGATGCCACCGTCGTGGACGCCTACTCCAGCGGCACCATCCAGACGCCGGACGGCCGCGAGCTGCCCATCCGCGACTGGGCCGCCGAGCTCGGCATCGACTACACGCCGAGCCTGGTGTTCTTTGATCAGGCGGGCAACGAGGTGTTCCGCACCGAGGCCTATCTGAAGGGCTTCCATATCCACGGCGCGCTGGATTACGTGGCCACCGGCGGCTACCGCGTCCAGCCTAGCTTCCAACGCTGGCTCCAGCATCGCACCGATGCTCTGCACGCCCGCGGCATGGACTATGACCTGATGCGCTGAATCGGCCCAAGGCTCATGCTGGCAGGGCGCACAGGTGAGTCGCAGCTTCGGGTCGCCGGTGATGCCAGGCAGGGGTGACCAGCAAGCTTGAGTCGAAACCTCCGATGGATTAGGCTCGCCGTGTCGCGAGAGGAGGGCGCGCAGATGCCGACGGTACGACAACCCGTAGGGACGGTCTTTGGGAAGGCACTCAACCTTCACCAGCTACCGTTTCCGAAGCAGGTCAAG
>JANQFI010000483.1 GCA_028277905.1 Chromatiaceae bacterium
TCGCCATGCGCGGGCAGGTCCGGATCTTGGGCGATTTCTGTCAACAAAGGTACCGCCTGGCTTGTCTTTTCGCCCGCCTTCTGCGTCGCGGCAGCGGGCGCAGAGCTCGACTATGTGCCGCTGCCGCTCCTTGAAGGCGAGCGAAAATCCTGCGCCATTCGGTCTGTTTGTTTCCGGCAATCGCCTTGGTAATCAGGACGCCTGGGCCTAGGCGATTTCTGTCGATTGTCATAACAGCTGGCTTGTCTTTGCGCCCGCCTGCTGCGTCGCGGCAGCGGGCACAGGGCTCGGCTATGCGCCCCTCCCGCTCCTGGGAAGGCGAACGAGAATCCGACACGATTCGGTGTGCTTTTCTCCGACAATCGCCTTCAGCGACGCAATGATTCGATCAGGAACTTGAACATGCCACCGAACTTTCGATTCTCAGATTTCCAGCGTGCTTTCTGGTCTCAGCACGACGAGGTCAGTCTCAACGACGTCTGTCTGATCGCGCAGAGGGACGCCCAGGGCAATCTGATCCCAGTCCCTTCGGAGAGGATCAAGCTGACCGCTTTGGAAACCCTCAGGCTGATCCAGCCCTATGCACGCGTCAGGTTCATGGATCAGGTCAGGGCGGTTGTGCCACTCGCACTGTATTTGGCCCTCTTCCAGCTGTTGATCCTCGACCAGCTCATAGAGGACGCTTGGCTGATCACCGGCGGGCTGTTCGCCGTCATCGTCGGGCTGATGTTCTTCATGGAGGGCTTGGCACGCGGCCTGATGCCCCTCGGCGAGTCGATCGGCAGCGGTCTCCCGCGCAAATCGCCCCTGCCCCTCGTCTTGTTCATCACCCTGCTGCTCGGTATCGGCGTGACCTTTGCTGAGCCGGCGATCGGCGCGCTGCAGGCGGCCGGGGCCAACGTCTCGGCGGCGAGGGCCCCTTATCTGTATGCCCTGCTCAATCAGTGGTCGGGAACCCTGGTGCTAGTCGTCGGCGCCTCCGTGGGGCTCGCCGCGGTACTGGGTACCCTGAGGTTTCTTTTCGGATGGAGCTTGAAGCCCCTGATCTACGCAGCGCTTGCACCTGTCCTACTGCTGACCATCTACGCGTCCACCGACCCGGATCTAAAGGCCACCTTGGGTCTGGCATGGGACGCGGGGGCCGTCACGACCGGCCCGGTCACGGTGCCCCTGGTGCTGTCACTCGGGATCGGTATCGCCACGGCCGGCGGCAAAGGTGGCTCTGGCGGATTGTCGGGGTTCGGCATCGTCACGCTCGCGTCTCTGTTCCCGATCCTGGGGGTCTTGCTGCTGGCGATCTATGTCTCGACCACGCTGACGCCGGCCGAGATCATTGCGGCTGCCGGTCAAGCGGCGGCGGCCACAGAGGCGCCTCTTGCGTGGTACGAGACCAGTCCCGGTGCCGAAGTCGTCATGGGTATTCGCGCCATCCTCCCGCTGGTTATCTTTCTGCTGCTGGTGCAGAAGCTGATCCTGCGCGAAGACCTGGAGAGAACAGGGGAGGTACTCTATGGAATTGGCCTCGCCGTCATTGGAATTTGCATCTTCAATATCGGACTGACCTATGGTCTCTCGAAGCTGGGGGCGAGTGCCGGCAGCCTGGTGCCGGCTGCCTTCATGGAGATCGACGCCGTGGCAGAATCGCCTCTCTACAGGGTTGCCGTGGGCATGAGCATCGCGATAGCCTTCGCCTGGTTCCTCGGCTTCGGTGCGACCATCGCGGAACCGGCGCTGAACGCCCTCGGCGCCAAGGCAGAGGAGCTGACCAATGGGGTATTCAAGAAAAAGACGCTGATCTATGCCGTATCGGCCGGTGTGGCCTTCGGCATCGCGATCGGCCTGTGCAAGCTGATTTTCGACTGGCCCCTCGTGTGGATGATATCCTTGGGGTATCTCGCAGCGATTCTGCTGACGCTCCTGTCTAGCGAGACCTTCGTCAATGTCGCCTGGGACAGTGCCGGTGTCACCACGGGTCCGGTTACCGTGCCGCTCGTGCTCGCGATGGGGCTCGGTTTCGGCAATGCCACCCAGGCCATCGAAGGATTCGGTATCCTTTGCATGGCATCTATCGGCCCCATCCTCACCGTCATGTTGACGGGTCTATGGTCAGGCTACAAATCCAAGCAACAGATCCGTGCTGCTGCAAGCGCACCGACGGTATCGACCGAACAGGAGGTCCAGGCAGTCGTATGAGCAAGATCACCTATTTGACCGATGCTTGGCTGATAACCTGCGTCGTGTCCACGGCTACGAAGCAGGCAGAAAAGATGTTGCTGGCCGCCCGAGACGCAGGCGCGAAGGGTGCCCTGGGTCACCACGCGCGGGGCTACGGCGAGCGTGAGCGACTTGGTGCCCTCGGCGTTGCCGTGGAAACCGACAAGGACGTCATCGAGGTGCTGGTTTCGACAGAGCAACGTGACTGCGTCTTCGAGGTCATGTACACCGCGGGGGGCCTGGACAAGCCGGGCGCCGGGTATATGTACATCACGCCGATCGAGAGAATCGCGACCTATGTGCCGGCTTCCGTCATGGATCGATTGGAAGAAGCGGGCCGCCGGAGAGGGGCGCTGTGACCGACAACAGGCAGATCGCCGACCGGGTGCTTCGGGGGGTGCCCGAGGGTGTGCCCGGCGAGCCGTGCAAGCTGATTTCGGCCGTGACACCGGACGACGGCACGGATCTCAGCTTGATGAGGCTGCTTCGTGAGAAGAAAGGCGTTGTCAGCGCCAGCAGCCGGGCTTGCCTGACGGTGTCCGTGCTGGCCGTGGCCCAAGCCAAGCCCGGAAAGCTGCCGGAGCCGAGTCTTTCCCGGGTCACGGAAATCCTGGTGCCGGAAGCGCAAGCGGATGAGCTATTCGAGCTGCTTTGTGAGCACGCGCAGATCAAGCGCAGTGGGGGCGGACTCGTGTTCCTGCGTCCGGCGCCGTTTTGCACGCCTTACACCCTGCCGCAAGGGTTGCCGGAGGAAGAGCGCTGAGGCGATTTCTGTCAACAAACATACCGCCTGGCTTGTCTTCTCGCCCGCCTGCCTTGTCGCGGCAACGCGCACATAGAACGACTATGCACGCACTGCCGCTTCGCGAAGGCGGACGAGAATCCTGCGCCATTCGGTATGTTTGTTTCCGGCAATCGCCTAAGGCGATCGCCGGTATGTTCTTCTGCGGCAATCGCCTCTGACGGCCGTCACCGGCCACTGGGCTCAGGGCTTGTCCGCGCCGCGGCCGTCGTCACCCAGCCTGAGCTCGGCGGCATAGGCCTCCAGCGCGGCATCGGCCCGTTGCCGCACCGAGCTCAAGCTGTCTTGCCGAAGGATTTGGCCGTCGCGGTAGACCAGTTGCAGGGCCGGCGCCCAACCCCTGGGGACTGGCTCGCCACGGCGCTGCGTGCGCCAGCGATTGGCGGGCGCGCCCTGCAGCAGCGTAAGCCGGCCGCCCTTGGATGCCTTGCCGGGGTCGGTCTTGGGCGTCTTGCGCACGTCCTGCCATTGGTCGTCGCGCTTGATTGCGCTCGCCTTGAGGGCGAAGCGCTGGGTGTCCCGATGCAGGCGCTGCAGCAGCGCGCCACCCATACCGAAGGCCAGGTTCTCCGCCGAGAAGCCGGCGCGCTCGGTCTCGGTCAGGATCTCACCGATGCTCTCGAAATCGACGCCGTCACCCTGGATCACCCGCACGTCGCGCAGGACCCGGTAGCCCTTGCCATTGGTCGTCGTGCCGTAGCCCTCCGCCAATAGGTCCAGCGCGCGGCGTACGATGGTCGGCGGATGCCCGGAATCGGGCCGGACCACGACGGTGGCACCGGAGGCACGGACTTGCTCCCGCAGGTCGCTGCCCCACCAGTGCAAAGCGCGTTCCAGGTCGTAGGAGTCCGACACCACGGCCAGCAGGCCGCCGGGCCGTGCGAAGCGGCTCAGCATGTTGCGGTAGGCGTCGAGCTCGCCGGCCTCGCCCCAGGCGGTGATGGTGGAGTGCTCGGCAGCGGGAATCGAGTACGCGGACATCGGCGCGTCGTACCACCGGTTGGCCGCGGCCGCGGCCGCCACGTTGTCCGAGCCCTGGAAGCTCACCAGATGCGCCGCGCCACCGATCATCGCCGATTCCAGCGAGCTGACGCCACGGGCGCCGAAGTCGTGCAGCATGAACGCGAGCCCGTCCGTCGTGTCTGCCGTACGCGCCAAGGCGCGGCGCAGCAGGGCCTTGATGTGCCAGCTCAGGGTCGCGACCGTGACCGGGTACCAGAGCGCGCGCAGCAACGCCGTCTCCAGGTATTGCCCGATCCAGGGCAGCCGCGGGTCCGTGGACTCGACGGTCACCAGCGCATTGCCGATGGGCACCACATGACCCTCGGGCACGGCTCGGAGCTCGAGCGGGAAGCGGCCGCCGCGGTGCCGGACCAGGTACTCCCAACCGGCGCGGTTGAACGGCGAGCCTGGCATGTGGGCGCTGAAGAAGGCCTCGGCCTCGTCGATCATCGCGGCGGTCACCGGGCGGTCGAGGTACTCCCGCAGGAAGATCTGCAAGCCGAAGAACAGGGTCTGCGCGAAGCGCCCGCCACGCGACTCGACGTAGCTTCCGATCGCCTTGGTATCGGGCGGAAACTGAAGGTAATGCGACGCCTTGTAGGAGTCGGTGTTGAGGATCGGATTACTGCCAATTCCTGTCAGGATGCTTGTGCTCATGGGTCTCTCCCGTCAGCGCCCGGAATCCCCGGGGTTGGATTGTCGGCCGCCGTGCGGCCATAGGATCGGCCGGCCGTCGCCGGTCCGGAATCAGGCCTTGCCGAGCAAGTCCTGCACGATGTGGAAATGGTCCTCATACAGCCGCGGCTCCATGGATTGGAGCTCCGCCAGCGACACCCAGTGGGCCTTGCGGGCGTCACTGCCTCCTTTGATCCGCGGCAGCGGCCCCGGCCGCAGCTCGAACAGGAAGGCATCGGTGATGGTGCGACCCCTGAGCGAGCGCCATGGATCGTCGTAGCGCGCACGGGCGCGGACGCTGCCGCGAAGCACTGGCTCCGGCACCTTGATGCCGGTCTCCTCGCGGAGCTCGCGAATCACCGCGTCCTCGATCCTCTCCGTGGCGCCAAGAAAGCCGCCGGGCAGCGCGAGCAGGCCGCGACCTGGCTGCGCGCCGCGCTCCACCAGGAGGATGTGACCGGCCTGCAGCACCACCGCGTCGACGGTTTGGAAGATGGGTGGATAGGGCAGTGCCGCGAACTGGCGCCGGTAGCGCTGGATGAAGGCCCATTCCGTGCGCAAGTCGCTCCACGCGGCGTTGTTCTCGGCGATCCATGTCCGCAGCCTGTCCCGGACTCCCGCGGGCAGCGGCTGTGCCGCCAGCACGGAATCGAGGCCCCGCAGGTCGGCGCCGAGCAGCGCATCGCGGATGTCCGTGGCCGACAGCATCGACACCGCCTCCATGGGCTGAAATCGCCACTGCGGGAAGAGCTCCAGATAATCGGAGCTGTGGTCCTTGCGATGGCCCACCAAGACAATGGACGCGGCCGCACCGCAGACGGCGAGCGCGATGTCGCCGACGGCCCGCTGCACCGCCGCGACCCAACCGGGCAGGGCGTAGAGACGATCGGCGACGCCGGTGATGACGAGACGCTCGCGCTCGGTGCCGGGTAGCGCGACCTCGATCATCTCGCGCCGCTCGGCATAGTCGAAGGGGTCGCGGATGTTGCGCGGGCGATTGATGGAA
>JANQFI010000484.1 GCA_028277905.1 Chromatiaceae bacterium
CGGCGTCGAACGCAACCTGCACGGGCTTGCCGGCAACGGGTGACAGACCGGGGAGAAAGGGGGCATCATCGGCCATGGCGGGCCTGAACTCTGTGAATCAGGCCGGTTTTGGGTCAGCACCAGAAACCTACCCTCTCAACGGTTTGGTCAGCGCCCACCAACTTCACCAACCGATTGGTGAATTTTCCAGGCCAGTAGCCGGGCCGACCGCCTTGCCGACGCTGTTCGCGGTAGCTTCGGCGCCGAGGGCGATCTCGATCGCCTCGATCAGCCGGTCGAACCCGTCGTCTCGATCGAGGTCGAGCCAGTGGATGTCGCGTAGGCTGAGGCCGCGGTCCGGGATCTGGAGATCCGGGATCTGGCAGTCGTCGAGCCGCACGGGGATCAGGTAGATCGTCCCCGGTGGGCGTTCGCCGAACGCATCGAGCGCGGTCCGGAGCTCGTTCTGGACGTAGCCGCGCTTGCTGAGCGAGCGGCTCGACAGAGACGCCAGGAAGATGTCGGCGTCGCGAATCATGTCTGGGATCTCGTCCCGCCAGATCTGACCGGGGAGGAGGTCATCCTCGTCGAGCCAGGGGTCGAGGCCGCGGGCCTTGAGGTCGTGATAGAGCCGCCGGACCTGCGCTTTGTCCTCGTGCGCATGGGCGAGGAAGATCCGGCGTCCGGCGGGCATCGATCAGGCGGTCACGTCGCAATCCACGTCGAGGCCATCCCTATCAGCCCGGTTGGCGCGCCGGAAGGGCCCGTGGTCCGCCGCCCAGGAGACCCGAGCCAAAAATCCGATAAACGGGTATCACCATCACTCACGTAGCAGCTAGGGCTGGGCCGCTGGTGGCAACGATCTGATGGTAGGGTGCCGGGGGTACGGCAACGGCCTGCTGGGCGAGGCGGTGAAAGAGCAGCCCGCGAGCATGGGAGCGCCGTCGATTGAAGCGGAAGGTGAACTCGTCGAGGTAATACTCGAGATGCCGGTGCTGCATGCCGCCCTGATGGGTTCCCATCAGCCATCGGCCGGCTGTTTCGAGCTTTTCCATCCCGAACGCTATCACTGGGGCCGACGTGTGTGAAATGGATACCCAGTTACTACTATTCGTTGTATTCGTCAAAATTGATGCAATTATTAAGATGGCCGTGTTCGTTGCTGGCCGGGGCTTTGCGACGGTCATGAACCGGCCGCATCGCGACCTCTGATGAGGGTAACCGATCCCGTGACCGGCAAGGCCACGGGATCGGTACTGCCGGGATCAGCCCAGCTTCGCCGCCAGGTTCGCGGCCCGGAAATGCGTATAGCGCTTGAGCATGTCGGTGGTGCTTTGCCCGGTGATGGCCATCACCTCCATGCTGTCCAGCCCGCGCTCGAACAGCCGCGAGGTCGCCTCGTGGCGCAGGTCGTGAAAGCGCAGCCCCTCAATGTCGGCGCGCCGCAGCGCCTTGCGCCAGAAATACTCCAAACTGTCTTGTGTAATCGGGAACAGCGGTCCGCGCAGCGGCACGGCCAGTCCCTCCAGCACCCGCAAGGCCCGTGTCGAGAGCGGCACCGAGCGGGCGCGGGTGGTCTTGGTGTCGCGCAGGTATGCAACGTTGCCGCGCAGGCTCCTGGCTTCGAGCGCCAGGATCTCGCCCTGGCGCATCGCCGTCTCGATCGCCCAGATGACGATCGGGCGTAGCAGCGGCTGCCCCGCCGCGTCACACCCGCCGAGTATCCGCTCCTCCTCGCCAAGCTCGAGCCGGCGGTCGCGGGCCGGGCGGCTGCGCGGCATGCGCACGCCGCGCACCGGATTCTGCAGGCCCTGCAGGCCCCATTCGGTGCCGGCCACCTGGTAAACCTGGCTGATGATGGTCAGCGCGTTCCGCACCGTCGTCGGCGCCCGCCCGGCCGCATTGCGATCATTACGCCAGGCGGCAATGTCCATGGAACGGATCGAGGCCAGGGGCCGGCCGGCCAGCGGGTCGCGCAGCCATGCCTGGATGCGCACCCGCTCCTGCTTCGCCCCCTTCTTGAGCGGGGTCACCTCGGCGAGGTACCGCTCCAGCGCTTCTCCGAGGGTCGTGCGCCGGGCCTCGCTGAGATCGAGGACCTCGCCAACGGCGAGACGCCCCTCGACGTTCTGCGCCCAGCGCTTCGCGTCCTCGTGCTTCTCGAAGGTCTTGGACAACGGCGGCAATCCCTGCCGCCGCACCTGCGCCCGCCAGCGCGTCCCGCGCCGCTGGAGCGTTGCCATGGATCAGCTCCCCACACCCTAGCGGGAAGACTGACTGCACCAGATTGTGCCAAGAAAGGATTAACAGCACCTGAGTGTG
>JANQFI010000485.1 GCA_028277905.1 Chromatiaceae bacterium
TCGCCATGCGCGGGCAGGTCCGGATCTTGGGCGATTTCTGTCAACAAAGGTACCGCCTGGCTTGTCTTTTCGCCCGCCTTCTGCGTCGCGGCAGCGGGCACAGAGCTCGACTATGCGACCGCTGCCGCTCCTTGAAGGCGAGCGAAAATCCTGCGCCATTCGGTCTGTTTGTTTCCGGCAATCGCCCAAGCGCCGTTCTAGCGCAACCAAGGCGCGGACGCAAAGCCAGATGGCGAAGCGCCGCCCAACAGGACCCGACCCAGGCTCGGGCCGACGGTCGAACAAGCGTCACTGCAAGCCCAGATGTCAAATCAGAGCCTCAGCGCGTTGGGGGCGTTGGCGTCACTGGGAGCGCCGGCGTCCCGCCGGCGACCGCGCCAGCTGGCGTCCCGCCGGCGCTGTGCCCGGCGGTTCGGGGCGAGCGCCTTCCCGTCATCCGCTCGCGTCGATGCTGTCTTCGGCGCCGTTGCGCGGCCGCGGGCCGGCAAGCTGCCGGCGCTCGAGCAGCCCCTTGAGCTCGGGCGTGCCGACAGTCGAGAATGCCGGCCTATCGCCAAGGCCGATTCCGGTCCCCCCGCTGGCCGCGACAAGCTTCCCATGTCCAACTATGTCCCACCAATGCCGATGAGCACATGCCGATGAGCACACGCGAGGCCTTCGCCTGCCACCCAGATAATGCCGTGATCTGGCACGACGACAGGCTCTACCTGTTGGACCAGCGCATCCTCCCGGAAGAGGTCCGCTTTGTTGCCTGCAACCGTGCCCTGGATACGGCACGGGCCATCACGGACATGGTCGTGCGCGGCGCCCCGGCCATCGGCATCACCGCGGCCTATGGCGTGGTGCTCGCCGCGCGGGAGCGTTTTCGTGCGGATGGGGCTGACTGGCGGGAGGGTATTCGCGCGGACATCGAGTTGCTCGCCGCAAGCCGGCCGACTGCGGTGAACCTGTTCTGGGCGCTGGAGCGTATGCGCCGACTCATCGATGCGCTAGAGGCATTGGACCCGACGCCGCCGCTGCTGGCCGAGGCGCGGACAATCCACCAGGAGGATATCGCCGCGAACCGCACCTTGGGCGACTTCGGCGCCGAATTGATTCAGGGGCCAACGGACATCGTCACCCACTGCAACGCCGGCGCGCTCGCCACCGGGGGCTATGGCACGGCCTTGGGTGTGGTGCGCAGCGCCCATGCCGCAGGCAAGATCCGCATGGTCTATGCCGACGAGACCCGCCCCTGGCTGCAGGGCTCGCGGCTCACGGCCTGGGAGCTGGTGCAGTCCGGCATTCCGGTAACCGTCCAGTCTGACAATGTCGCGGCCAGCCTGATGGCCGGTGGCGAGATCGGCTGGGTCATCGTCGGCTCGGACCGCATCGCCGCCAACGGCGATGTCTGCAACAAGATCGGCACCTATGCGCTAGCGGTGCTGGCGCGCCACCACGGCGTCGGGTTCATGGTGGCGGCGCCCAGCTCCACCATCGACATGGGAGTCGCCAGCGGCGCCGAGATCCCCATCGAGCGGCGCGATGCGGACGAGGTGCTCCTGTGTGGCGGCAAGCGCGTCGGCCCGGCGGGCGTCGCGGCCCACAACCCGGTCTTCGACGTGACCCCGGCCGCGCTGGTGGACTGCATCGTCACCGAGCTGGGTGTCCTGCGGCAGCCGGATGCAGAGAAGATGCGGGCCTTGATGGAAGGCGGCTGACCTTCAGCTACAATCGAGCGACCATGAGTCAGACAGCTCCAGGCCTCCTCCAGCTCCGCCGCAGTTGCCTTGCCGCAGGGCTGCTCGTCTGCACGTCGGCCGCGCTCGCAGACGACCGCGGCGCAACCGGCGCAGCAGAGACCGCGGCGCCGGAGCAGGGCGCCGGACGGCGCATCATCGTCGTCTCCGCGCCGGCGGAGATCGTCTCCCAGCAGCGGTTACCCCAGTTCGTCGGCATCTCCGGCGACACCGCCGGCGCCAAGGGCCTGTCCATGAATCTGGTCGTGATCCCACCTGGGGCCGCCGCGGTGCCGCACACCCACGCCGGCTATGAGAGCGCGGTCTATCTGCTGGAGGGGCGGGTGGAGACCCGTTATGGCGAGGGCTTGAAGCAGTCCGTGATCATGGAGGCCGGCGACTTCCTGTTCATTCCGCCGAAGGTGCCGCACCAGCCGGTCAACCTGAGTGACACCGAGCCCGCGCGGGCCATCGTTTCGCGCAACGACCCGGACGAGCAGGAGCATGTAATCCCCTACCACCCCGGAGTGGAGGAGCAATAGGGGGTTGGGGCGCTCTTGGATCCCGCAATATCCTGCGGTGTGGCGGGGCCTGCCGCGGGGGGAGGGGGAGCTAAGGCGATTTCTGTCAACAAACATACCGCCTGGCTTGTCTTTTCGCCCGCCTTCTGCACCGCGCGCTACTGGCGGCCGATGGCAGAGAGAAGATATGCAGCAAATCGAGCACATCAAAGAATTCGGCGGCTGGCTGAACCGCTACAGGCACAGGTCAGCAGCCTGTAATTGCGACATGACCCTATCGGTCTACTTGCCGCCGGCGGCGGCCGAGGGGCCGGTGCCGGCGGTCTACTACCTCTCCGGCCTCACCTGCACCGACGACAACGTCCGGGTCAAGGCGGGAGCCCAGCGCTACGCCGCCGAGCTCGGCCTCGCGCTGGTGATGCCGGACACCAGCCCCCGCGGCGACGATGTACCGGACGAGCCGGACCGCTCCGATCTAGGCAAAGGCGCGGGCTTCTACGTCAACGCCACCCAACCGCCTTGGGACCGGCACTACCGGATGCTCGACTATGTGACCGATGAGCTGCCGGCGCTGCTAGAGGCCCAGCTCCCGGTGGCAGCGGGCGTCAAGTCCATCACCGGCCACTCCATGGGCGGCCACGGCGCACTCGTCGCCGCGCTGCGCCGCCCGGAGCTGTACCGCTCCGTCTCCGCCTTCGCGCCCATCTGCAACCCCGTCGCCGTCGGCTGGAGCGAGCGCTGCCTGGAAGCCTACCTGGGCGACGACCGCGGCGCCTGGATCCGATACGACGCCACCGAGCTGATTCGCGCCGGCAAGCACTTCCCCGGCACCCCGCTGATCGATCAGGGCACGGAGGACGAATTCCTGGCAGGACAACTCCAGCCCCAAGCCCTGGAAGCCGCGTGCCGCGCCCATGGCCAGGCGCTGGTGCTGCGCATGCAGCCCGGCTACGACCACAGCTACCATTTCATCGCGACCTTTATCGGCGAGCACTTGGCGTACCACGCCGCGGCATTGGCCGATTAGTCGGCGATGCGGCAGGGTCGCTCACCGGCGTTGGCCTAGTCGGGGCTACCGCGGTCGGGGCTGGCCTGGGATAGACCATAGCGCTCGAGCTTCCGGCGCAGGCCCACCCTGGACAGGCCGAGCTCGGTTGCGGCGCGGCTCTTGTTCCATTGGCAGCGCGTGAGGGTCTCGCAGAGGATGCCGGCCTCCAAGGCCTCGACGCGTTCCTTGAGGGTCTTGCTGCCAGGCAGACTGGGCTCTGCGACTGCGCCGCCGTGGAGCAGCTTCGCGCTCAGCAGATGGGCGCCGAGTCGGTCCTCGCCGGCGCCCAGTAACAGGATGCGCTGGAGCTCGTTCTGCAGCTCGCGGATGTTGCCGCTCCATTGGTGGCGTTGCAGCAGCACCAAGGCCTCGTCCGTCAGGCGCTTTGGCTCGAGGCCAAAGGCTCGGGCCGCCTGGTCGAGGATTCGCTCGCAGATGGCCGGTATGTCGCCGGGGCGCTCGCGCAGAGGTGGTAGGTGCAGGCTGACACCGGCCAGGCGGTAGTAAAGATCGGGTCGGAAGCTGCCGTCCCTCAGGGCCTGCTCCAGGTCGCGATTGGTGGCCGCGACCACGCGGACGTCCACCCGCTGGCGCCGGTCGCTGCCGATGGGACGGATCTCACGCTCCTGCAGCACGCGCAGCAGCTTCACCTGGAATGCGGGCGAGACATCGCCGATCTCGTCCAGGAACACGGTGCCGCCGTCCGCCTGCTCGAACAGGCCCACGTGGTCTGCAATGGCCCCGGTGAAGGCGCCTTTGCGATGGCCGAAGAGCTCGCTCTCCAGCAACTGATCCGGCAGTGCGCCGCAGTTTTCTGCCACGAAGGGCCGTTCTGCACGCGGGCTGTTGTGATGCAGTGCCCTGGCGAACAACTCCTTGCCGGTGCCGGATTCGCCGGTGAGCAGCACGGGTATGTCGAACGGCGCCACCAGTGCAAGCTGGTCGCAGATGGCCTCTAGTGGGCTAGCTGGCGCTCGCACCACGGCGTCCATCCGGCACGCGCGCTTCCCTTTGGCCATAGCGGGTCGCGCAAGGCTCGCGTCGGGCAGGGACTCATCCCGCTCCCTGGGCGGATCAGAGGAAGGGGTCCCTGCCCCGCGCGTAGATCTCAGAGATCTCAGTGCATGCAGCTCGCACGCATTGCGGACGGTCTGCTGCAGCGCGATCGGATGCCAGGGGTTGATGAGGAGCTGGTACAGATCGGCGCGCTCGATCCCGTCCAGTCCGCCATCGGCATGGGCCGCATCCGCAATCAGGATGCGTAGCGCATCGGGCCGCCGCTCCCGGCATCTGGTCAGAAAGCCGACACCGGTGCGCTCCGGAAGGCTCTGGCTTGCGAGGATGAGGGCAGGCTCGGAGGTCTCCAGCACGGGTTCTGCGGCGATTGCGCCGTCCGCAAGACGCACCTCGGCTTGAGATGCGAGCAAGTTGGCGACCACAGTGCGGGTGCCGGTGTCGGGGTCCACGAACAGGACCATGGGTTTCGTGTCGGGCATGTCGCTGGCTATCTGGCTAGCAAAGCTCAAGTCTAGCCGACAGGGTCGAGGCCGGCCGATGGGTGTCCGCTCGGTTCATCCCGATGGCGGGGCTCCCGAGCAGCGGCGGCATGCCATGCGACGGGCCAGGGCAGTCGCAGGGGCCGCAACCTGGACCTTCTCCATCAGCCCCGCACCCCGGTAGCCTCGGCCGCCTCGCCGAGGGCCCTCAGGATCTCCCCGAGCCGCTCCGCGCTGTCGTCGATGTCCTCCTGGGCGGCCAGCGCCGCGGCCGGCACGTCCGTGCACTCCAGGGTGTTCAGGATCAGCCGGTCGTCGGAGTTGAAGTAGCGGACCCACCAGAGGTCTTTGCATCCAGTGGCGGTGATGCGGCAGTTGCCGTAGCCGCGGGAGAGGATCTCCAGCGGGCCTCTGCCGAGCTGCGCATCCAGGAAGGCCAGGTCCTGCTCGGTCTGCGGTAACAGGCTCAGGTTGATGACCTGCGCCATCGCCTGCGGCTCTGCGGCGCGCCGAGCAAGGTGCTCCAGCGCCTCCACGAGGACACCAGGTGCGTTCATGACACCGGCGGGCAGCTCCGGCGGGAGCCTCAGGCTCGCGGTGGCCCCGGGCAGGGCTCGCTTGCGGACGAAGCCCGGGATATCCGCGACCTCCAGCAGCTCGCCTCGGACACGGCCCGCCACGGGGGTGCTCGTCACGGGGCCAGCCCGCACCAGCCAGACGCCGGCGAGACGGGTTTCCTGCGCACTCATGGGCTCGGTCGTCGTTGCTCTGTCCTGCTCGGCCGTCGATACAGCGGGCTCGAAGCGGATACTCACCTCGCCTTCGCCGAGGCTGTCGCAGACCAACCGGCGATCCGCATCCGGCAGCGATGAGAGGTCGATCGCCCGAGGTGCCGAGCCGACGCGGAAGCTGCCGAGCACATCGAGCAGGGCCCTGAGCGTGGACAAGCCGGCGGCACAGCCCGCTAAGGCGTCCAGCTCGGGCAGCAACGGCGGTGCGTACCTGGCCGCGGGGCCGGGCATGTCGAGGTCGTGAAGCTCGGCATCGCCTGGTGCCTGGGGCTGGCTGCCTGGGCCGATGCGGCCCAGGGGGCGGCCAGGCGGGCCGCTACTGGGTGAGAGCTTGGGTGAGAGGTTGGGTGACAGGTCGATATCTGGGCTCTGATGCATCAGCAGTTTGCTCCACCAGTGGCTGGCAAGGTTTCCACGGGGCCAGATCGAGCGCCTCAGGGGGCTTGGCGGGGTCACCCGGAAGGAACAGCAGCTCATGCCGGTCCGGCTCCAAGAAGCCGCACAGGTCGGCTCGCTCTAGCAGGGGCAGAGATGGACTTGTGCCGAGTGCATCGATGAGCGCTGCGCTCATGGTCTGGGCTCTCTTGTCGGCTGGGGATTGCTCGGGTGGAGATCAGTTGGAGATGGGGCGGTGGAGAGGTGGCGGCGCGGGGCTCGGCGGGACAGCAGGCGCGCGTCTCCCACCCGGCAGGCGGATTCCGCGCTAGGCCGGCCCGCCTCATAGCTCGCCAGATCCAGGGCGGAATGGCTCCGCGCCCCCGTCGCCAATGCCCTATCTGCGATCAGTGGGTGGATGTTGAAGCCCGCGAGATAGTCCAGGGCGATGTCGATCGCGGGCTCGATCTGCGCCTTGACTGCGGGGCGCAGGCTGCCGCCGAAGTCGTCCAGCGCAACGGGCTGGACGCCCACCAGGAGCAGATGCCGGGGCGCGCCGCCGAGCAGGTCTGCGAGCGCCAATACCTCTTGGAAGCCGGTCTGGTGCAGGCTCATCTTCTTGGCCCCGAGGAACCTGGGCACCGCGTCGCCGACGACGCGCTTCAGGGTCCCCGGCGGCAGGCCGTAGTCGACCGCATCGAACACCACCAGCACCTCGGCCGAGCGCACCTGATCCACCAGGTAGATGCCTTGGGTGCCCCCGTCGAGCAGGGACAGCTTGTCGGCGAACCGGTAGCGCGCCGCCATGACCTCGATGCAGCGGACGCCGAAGCCCTCGTCCGCCCACAGCAGGTTGCCGATGCCGAGCACCAGCGCCCTCGGTGGCGCCGCGGGCGACTCGGCGGGCTTGGGCAAGGGGTCGCGCAGGTCGGCCGCCGCGTCCGTCCTGCCGGGACTCCGGCATGGGCTCATGGGCGATCGTCCTTGAACATGCGCCAGCCGCTGATCATGGTGCTGATCAGGCTCTGGCGAGACAGGATGTCCTCGCGGATGGCGGAGTAGACATGCAGCATCACGAATACGACGATCACCCACATGCCCCAGTGGTGCCAGATGCGTAGGTCTTGGCTCTGGCCCACCAGCGGGATGACCCAGCCGAAGAGCTGGTCCTGCCAGCTCCCGGCACCGGCCTGCTCCGCATAGAGGGCGAAGCCGGTGACCATCATCACCAGGCCACCGACGGTGATGATGACGACCATGAACAGGTGCGCAAGCGGGTTGTGGCCGTAGTACTTGCGTGGCTCCTTCTCCTGGAACGCATACCAGCGCACCTCGTGCCACAGCTCCTCCCAGAATCCGCGGCGCCAGAAGGGCAGCGTGAAGAGCTGCATCGCATAGCTGTTGCCCGCAAAGGCCCAGTAGAGCCGGAACAGGAAGGCGGCGGCGAGCACATAGGCCGCGGAGAAGTGGGTGAACCTGATGTAGCCCATCAGGAAATGGTCACTGGCCTCGCCGGGCATGCTCGGCGGCGGGTTGGCGATGAGCCAGCCGGTGATGGCGAGCACCGTGATGGACAGGGCATTGACCCAGTGCCAGATGCGCAGCGGCGTCTGGTAGACATAGACCGCGGTGCGGCGCTGGAGCGGGATGTCACGGCGGCGGCGCGCGCGCAGCAGCTCTTCGGTGGCGATGCTCTTCATCGGATCACTCCCGAGGTCATCGGACCTTCACCCGTGTCAGTTCCTGGCCATCGGGACTGATGACATGCGTCGAGCAGGCCAGGCACGGATCGAAGCTGTGCAGGGTGCGCAGGATCTCGAGTGGCTCATCAGGCTTCGCCATGGGGGTGTTCAAGAGCGATGCCTCGAAGGCACCGATGTTGCCGGCTGGGTCCCGCGGCGAGCCGTTCCAGGTGGTAGGCACAATGGCCTGGTAATTGGCGATCTTGCCCTTCTCGATGACGACCCAGTGGCCGAGTGCGCCCCGTGGCGCCTCGGTGGTGCCGACGCCCTTCGCCCGCTTGGGCCAGCGGCGCGGGTCCCATTTGTCGGTGTTGGCGGTGGTGGTGTCGCCGGCCTTGATGTTGGCCGTGAGCTTGTCCTGGAAGTAGCGCAGCTTGTGCGCCGCCCAGCTGCACTCCAGGCCGCGGGCGGCGGTGCGCCCGAGGGTGGAGAAGAGCGCCTGTAGCGGCAGGCCGAGGTCCGACAGAACCTTGTCCACCGGCTCCTTGAATTCCGGATTGCCCTGGGCGTAGCCGATCACGTAGCGCGCCAGAGGCCCCACCTCCATCGCATGGCCGCGCCAGCGCGGGGCCTTGATCCAGGAGTACTTGGCGTTCTCGTCCACGGCCTCGATGCGCGTGGGCGTGCCCTTCGCGTTGGGCCCGAGCCGGTAGTCCGGCTCGGTGACGCCGTCCCAGGGGTGCAGGCCCTTGCTCTCGTCGTCGTAGCGGTACCAGGCGTGGTCGACGTGCTCCTGGATCTCCTCCGGGTCGCGCAGGTCCACGTCGTGGATCTTGGCGAGGTCGCCGTTGATGATGGCGCCGCGGGGTAGGAGCTGATTCGCTGCCGAGTCGTCGTTGGCGTGGTCCGGGATGTCGCCATAGGACAGCACCGAAGTCGCGCTCAGGCCGCCGCCGTAGGTCCAATCCTTGTAGAAGGACGCGATGGCGAGCAGGTCCGGGATATACACCTGATCGATGAACTCGATGGTCCGGTCGATGATGGACGAGACCAGGTTCAGCCGCTCCATGTTGACGGCACCCACTGCGCCTACGCCATCCACATTGATGGCGCAGGGCATGCCGCCCACCAGCCAGTTCGGATGCGGATTCTTGCCGCCATAGATCGTATGGATCTTGACGATCTCCTTTTGGAAGTCGAGCGCATCCAGGTAGTGCGCCACCGCCATCAGGTTGGCCTCGGGCGGCAGCTTATAGGCCGGGCTGCCCCAGTAGCCGTTCATGAAGGGCCCGAGCTGGCCCGACTCCACGAAGCGCTTGACGCGGGCTTGCACGTCGCGGAAGTAGCCGGGCGACGACTTCGGCCAAGGGCTGATGGACTGCGCCAGGGTCGAGGTGGCCTTGGGGTCTGCGTCGAGCGCCGAGACCACGTCCACCCAGTCCAGCGCATGCAGATGATAGAAGTGCACCAGGTGGTCCTGGGCCTGCAGCGTGAGCTGCATGATGTTGCGGATGCTGTTGGCGTTCTCGGGGATCGGGATATCCAGCGCGTCCTCGACGGCCCGGACGCTGGTGAGCGCATGGGTGCCGGTGCAGACGCCACAGATGCGCTGGGTGAAGGCCCAGGCATCGCGCGGGTCACGACCCTCGAGTATGGCCTCGAGCCCCCGCCACATGGTGCCGGTGGACACGGCGTTGCGGATGACATGGTTCTCGTCCAGGTTCACCTCGCAGCGCATGTGACCCTCGATGCGGGTGATCGGATCGACGACGATGCGCCGGCCGCTGTCGTCCAGCTGGAAGCCGTTCGGGGTGCTGATTGCGGTCATTGGGCACCACCTGAGGCTCGGCCGTTGTCGTTGGCTGCACTGGTGATCCCACCGGGCGGCGTACTGGCCGGCGGTGCAGCATCCGGCCCGGGAACGGCCTGCCGCTGCCGGGCGCGATGGACGGCGCTGTAGGCGGCGTGTGCACCGATGGCGGCACCCACCACGCCCGCGGCAGTGAGCCCCACCTTGTCCGCGTTGGCCTCGACGCCGAAGGCATGGGTATCGGTAGTGTGCTGGTAGAAGCTGCCCTTGTCCCAGAAGCCGTCCTCGGAGCAGCCGATACAGCCGTGACCGGATTGGATCGGGAAGGAGACGCCGTCGTTCCAGCGCACCGTGGAGCAGGCGTTATAGGTGGTCGGACCCTTGCAGCCGACCTTGTACAGGCAATAGCCCTTGCGCGCGGCCTCGTCGTCGAAGCGCTCGACAAACTGGCCGGCGTCGAAATGGGGCCTCCGGTAGCACTTGTCGTGGATGCGCTGGCCGTAAAACATCGCCGGGCGGCCCTGGCGGTCCAGCTCCGGGATGCGCTCGAAGGTGACCATGTAGGTGAGCACGCCCGTCATCACCTCGGCGATGGGTGGACAGCCCGGCACCTTGATGATGGGCTTGTCCTTGATGATTTCGTGTACCGGCGTCGCCCGGGTCGGATTGGGCCGGGCCGCCTGGACGCAGCCCCAGGACGCGCAGCTGCCCCAGGAGATGATCGCCTTGCAGTCCTGCGCGACCTCCTTCAGCTGATCCACGAAGGGCCTGCCGCCGATGATGCAGCTCATGCCGTCCTGATTCAGCGGCACATTGCCCTCGACGGCGAGGATGTAGTTGCCAGGGTACTTCTGGGTGATCTCGTCGAGGATCGCCTCCGCCTGGTGGCCGGCGGAGGCCATGATCAGGTCGTCGTAATCCAGCGAGATCATCGACAGCACCACGTCCGATACCAGCGGATGGGCGCTGCGGATAAAGGACTCCGAGCAACAGGTGCACTCCAGACCATGCAGCCAGAGGACTGGCGTGCGCGGCTTGGTCTCCATCGCGTGCGCGATCTTGCCGGCAAAGCCGGGCGCGAGGCCGAGCGCGGCGGCCGTCAGTGAGCAGTATTTGAGGAAGCTGCGCCGGGTGATCCCTTGGCGCCGCATGACCGCGTAGAAGCTATCCGGTCTGGCTATGGGCATGGATGCAGTGTCCCGCTTTGGTGGTCTGGCGCAGGCGCCGGCGATGCCGATCGCGAGCTGCGCGTTATCGTTGTGCGCGGAGACTATGCACAGGCTGCGCCAAGTTCCTCCCGTTGCTTATGGGTCAGCGGCTTGCGCAGGCCATGTTGCGCTGCATCAATGCCGGGGTGTAAAGCAGCTTTGCAGCTTGGGCGGGGTTGCGGAAACCTGGGGTCCGAGCATGGCGCTTGGGAAATGTGCGGCCCGAGCTGGGCTCGCATAGGACCGTGACCGCGAGCTCCCCGGCCACGCCCGCTCCAACAGGCCCGGGGTCTGGCTCGTCGATGCGGCCGTCATGGGTGGGACGCGCGGCATCCGCGGCTTGATCCTCCTGTTGAAGTGCCGGCTTCTTGAAGTGCCGGCTGCGACAGGCGAGCGTCGGCCACGGCCGGCAGCCCGGGGCCGTGGAATTCAGTCCAAGGCCCCGGGTTGGCGGAAATGCGGCGCAAGCCGACTAGAACCGCGTCACGACCACGTTGACGCCTTCTTCGGCACCGAGATCGAAGGTATTGCCGCTCGGCTGCGCGACGCTGCCGATCTGCTCAACGACGAAGGCCGGGTCGGCAGCGGCGTTGATGACCAGGCCGTTGCCGTCGCCGTCGTCGACCACCAGCGTCGCCGTGTCGGGGTGGTTGACCGAGATGCCCGCGGACGGTGACAGCACCGTCAGCTGGACGTTCAGGTACTTGACCTGCAGCGCCGACGGGTCGCGATTGGCCTCGACGAAGGTCTCTGCGGCACCCACTGCGCCGGTCCTGACCTTGTCCAGAAGCTTCTTGGCAGTCGCCTTCGCCTGATCGGCGATCCGCCGTGCGCGCTCGCTCTCGGCGGCGCCCTTGATCGACTCGATCGCCTTGTGCATCTGCTCTTTCCAGTTCATGTTGACCTCCCGGGTCGGAATGGCTGCGGGACTTGCCGGATCGGATCGTTCGCCGACCCGTGCTCAAGCTTAGTACACGGCCGCCGCCTCGTCCGGTCAGGAACCGGCGCGTCGATCCGCCAGCGGCAGCCGTCTTGCAATAGGTCTCAGCCCTAAGGCGATTTCTGTCAACAAACAGACCGCCTGGCTTGTCTTTTCGCCCGCCTTCTGCGTCGCGGCAGCGGGCACAGAGCTCGACTATGCGCCC
>JANQFI010000517.1 GCA_028277905.1 Chromatiaceae bacterium
AAGATGTGATGCTGGCTGAAGTCGGGCGCGAAGGTGACTTCGTAATCGCCCGAGGTGGCGAGCGCCCGCCCGTCCATGGCGAGCCGCGCCGCCAGCGCCCCGGGATCGCGCGGGTGGCGGATGCCCAGCACCCAGGGCTCGCCATGCTGTTTGCGGCCCAGCGTGTCGAACTCGCCCGCGTCGATCAGCGCGTGGCCGATGCCATGCCGTCGCAGCGCGGCCAGGGCGCGGTCGGCGGCGTAGCCCTGCGCCAACCCGTTCAGCGTGACCGCCATGCCGGGCCGCCCGAGTCGCACGGCGTCGGACGACACGGTCAGCCGGCGCCAATCCACGAGGGCACGCGCCTCGTGCAGGGCCTGCGCCGTGGGCAGGCCGCCGCCCTTGCGCGCCTCGTCAAACGCGATCCAGAGCGGCTGCACCGTCACGTCGAAGGCGCCCTGCGTCAGCGCGGACAGGTCCTGCGCGTAGCGCAGCACCTTCACCACCCGCGCGTCGGGCCGGGCCAGCGCGGTGGTCCGGTTGAGCGCAACAAGCTGACTGTCTTCGCGGTAAAGGCTCATCAGCGCATCCACGGCCTGCACCTCGGCGAGCGCTTCCGCCAGCGCGGTCTGAGCCTGCTCGGCATTGTGATGCAGCGCCAGCAGCGACACCGTGGTGCCCAGCGCGCGGCCCGAAAGCCGATGCGGCTTCAGGTCCTTGAGGTCCTGCTGCGCGGTCCCGGTCCCGAACCGGAACGTCGCGGCGAGTGCGCACACGCCCAAGGAGGCAAGAATGACGTTGCGGCGATTCATGGTCGATCCTCGTGTTCGCGGCGTTGGAGCGCGATTGCTTCTCCTTGATTCAATCGCCCCCTCTTTGTCTTCGTCTGGTCGCATGATCTTGTCCGAAAAGTCTGCCAACTTTTCGGGATCACGCGTGTCTTTGTTTTGTCGCATGATCTTTTCCGAAAAGTCTGCCAGTTTTTTGGGATCATGCTCAGTAGAGCACCTCATGCCAGCGGCCGGCGCTCTTGATCCGCGCGCGCAGCTCGGTCCATTGCTCGGCCGAGCCCGCCACCTGCTCGAGGGCCGAGTCCACCTGCGCCACAAGGGCCTGCGGCCCGGCGATGAACAGATGCGTGCGCTCGTCCTGCAGCATCGCCCACACTTCGGCGGCGTGGTCGAGCAGCGTGCGGTCGAGCGCCGGCGGCACGCCGAAATGCGGCCGGGGGCTCACGGCGCGAAAGG
>JANQFI010000535.1 GCA_028277905.1 Chromatiaceae bacterium
GCGGGCGCATAGTCGAGCTCTGTGCCCGCTGCCGCGACGCAGAAGGCGGGCGAAAAGACAAGCCAGGCGGTATGTTTGTTGACAGAAATCGCCTTAGCTTTCGCATACCATCCGGAGGATCAACACCATGGACAAGATGCCCGCGGACCACTACGCCGCCGTGCTCGCACGCGCCGAGTGCCTGGCCGACCGGGCGCGGGTCGATGCCGCCCTGGATGCCATGGCCGCCCAGGTGCAGGCGACCCTGGGCGACAAGGACCCCTTGGTGCTGTCCGTGGTGACCGGCGGCATCGTCGTCGCCGGACTCCTGCTGCCGCGGCTTGACTTCCCCCTGCGGCTGGACTACGTGCATGCCACCCGCTACCGCGGCGCCCTCAGTGGCGCCGGCCTGGATTGGCAGCGTCGCCCGGCCGAGGCCGTGCGCGGCGAGCAGGTGCTGGTTGTGGACGATATCTTCGACGAGGGCCACACCATGGAGGCCATCGTCGGCGCCTGCCGCGAGGATGGCGCCGCTGGCGTTACCGCTGCCGTGCTGGCGCTGAAGGAGGGGGCGGCGCAGACCGACTATCGGCCCGAGGTTATCGGCCTGACCCTGCCGAACCGCTACGTCATGGGCTATGGACTCGACTACAAGCGCTACTTCCGCAATCTGCCGGGCATCTATGCCGCCGCCTACCAGGACACCTGAGCGCGCTGCCGGTCCGGGACCACTCGAGGCCAACTCGGCGAAACACTAATATAATTAATGCCTTGTTGACATCGCTGGAGCGATGCGCTAAATATTCCCGGACAAGCTGCCTGCGCCCCGACAGGCCCCCGACCGCATGCCGACCCCCTGTCGGCGCCAGTTGTCGGTGCCACGTCTTGGCACGGGCCCCGGAGCCGTCGTCAGCGCCGTTTTACCGGTGCCTGCACCGCGACGCCGCGATTCTGCCGGTGGCTCATTCCGATGAACGAGGAGGATGGGTAATGCAATCACTCGATGGCTATCGCAACAGCCACGCCGAGCTACGCCAGATGATCGACGACCTGCGCTCGATCATGACGGTCGAGCAGCTCAAGATCCGGCCGAACGCCAAGACCGCCTATGGGCTCATGTGCGACCTCGCCAAGAGGGTCAAGGAACACCTCGCGGACGAGGACCGGCAGCTCTATCCAAATCTGCTGATCCACGAGGACCCGAAGGTCAAGTCCATCGCCTGGGGCTTCATCAGCGGCGAGAAGCCGCTGCGCCGCACCTTCGACGACTACTACAAGAAATGGCTAAAGGACTGCGACTTCAACTTCACGGAGGAGTTCTTGGAGGAGTCCCACGAGATCTTCGATATGCTGAGCTACCGCATCGACCGTGAGGAGCAGGTGTTGCTGCCTAAGCTGGTGGAGATCGGCATGTTCTCAGGCTACGCGGCGCAGCCCGCCTAGCCGATCCCTCCAGCATGGCCAGAATCGGGATCGGGAGCGATCCCGATGTCGATCTCGATGCCGATTTCCCTGGCGCCTGCGTTTGCCGGCGCAGCGCCCGACGCGTAGACTCCGCGAGGTTCATCGCCATCGCCCCGTGAGCGCGCCGCCCCGGCCCTGCCACGGTCGGGCACGGAGCATCCGTCATGGGCCTTCTCGGTATCATCGGGGGTTCCGGCTTCGCATCGCTGCCGGACACGGAAATCGTCGATCGCCACTGGGTCGACACCAGTTACGGCGCGCCTTCGGCGGAGCTATTGACCCTGCGGCATGCTGGGCAGGAGCTCCGCTTCCTGCCGCGGCACGGCGCCGAGCACAGCATTCCGCCCCACGCCATCAATTATCGCGCCAATGTCCAGGCGCTCTGCGACAGCGGCGTCACCGAGGTTATTGCCCTTGGCGCCGTCGGCGGCATCGCCGAGGATTGCGGCCCGCTTCGACTGTGCGTGCCGGACCAGCTCATCGACTACACCTGGGGCCGGGCGTCCACATATTTCGACGGCGCCGACGGGGATGTCGTGCACCTGGACTTCTCCGCGCCCTTTTCGGCGCTGCTGCGAAGCCGCCTGCTCGTGGCGGGGGAGGCGCTTGGCCTCAGGCTGCGTGACGGCGGCACCTATGGGGTAACCCAGGGCCCGCGCTTGGAGACGGCGGGAGAAATCCGCCGCCTCGAGCGCGACGGGTGCGATCTCGTCGGTATGACCGCGATGCCGGAGGCCGTGCTCGCGCGCGAGCGCGGCCTGAGCTACGCGTTGCTCGCCTTCGTCGTCAACTGGGCCGCCGGCAAGAGCGCGGGCGAGGTGGGCATGGACGAGATCCGCGCCAACCTGGCGCGCTGCCGAGATCAGGTGCGCCGGTTGCTGCTCGCGGCGCTGGCCGGTGGCTGACCTACGCCGGCGCCTGTGTCCCCGCGGTGTGCGCTGGCGAGCCGTGCAGGCGCCATGCTCCGTCAAGGGTTATTATGGGCGCCTCGTATGTCGCAGAACGAGGTGAGAACCATGGCCGATTCAGGCGATCAAGCTTCCAACAGCCGGCTGTCCTTGCTGCCCAAGCTTCTGCTCTGGAGCCTGGTGCTGCTGTTCGGCTACCTGTACCTAGGCGCGGTCCAGCGCAGCGAAGAGGCGGCGCCGGGGGTTGCTGCCATCCCGGACGCGGTCACCCCCAAGGTGTCTATCGCGCCGCCGGCCGGGGCGGAGGGCAGTCCAGCCGCGGCGGGCACAGACACCGCGACCGAAACTGCCGCGGCGCCTGCCGCGCAGGCCGAGCCGACGCCGACCCAGGCTGCGTCGGCTGAATCGGCGCCGGCCGCACCTGCACCACAGCCTGTTGCAGGGTCACCCGAGAAGCCACAACCGCCGGCAGCGTCCACGCCGAGTCCGCAACCCGAGCCGCCCAAGGCCGCCGCAACCCCAGCCTCTCCTACCTCGGCCTCCCCAATCTCGGCCCCCCCAGTCTCGGCCGTACCTAGCGCGCCGGCCGCGGACAAGGAGGACAAGGTCAGCAGGGCCGAGGCCGAGGCCTTTGCGCAGGCCCTCATGAGCGAGCAGTCGTCCAGCGATCAGCCCGCGGCGGAGACAGCGCCCGAACCGCAGGTGGTGCCCGCCGGACCTGCCCCAGTGCCGGGTCCGGCCCCGACACAGGGGGGCGGGACGACGACCGCCGCCGCACCATCGGCGCCGGCACCGCCCGCGACCAGCACCGCCGCGGCTCCCGCCACAGCGGCGCCGGCGTCTGCCCAGCCGCCAGCCCGGCAGCCGGTGCCCCCGAGCCGACCCCTGAGCCCGCGGCCTGCGCCTTCGGCGCAGGACATACAGGCGCGGCGGGCAGAGCTGATGCAACAGTACGAGGCCATGCGCAGACAGGCCATGGAAGAGGCGCGCGAGCGCTGGGAGCAGTACTATGGCAATCGCGCGCCGGCGATGCCCGCGGGGGCGCCGCGGATGCCGATGTATCCGGGCTACGGCTATGGTCCGCGCCCGGCGCCTGCCGCGCCGGCGGCCGAAGCCGGTGAGTAGCGGCCGCGATGGACCCCGCCGCAGTACCCCTCGGATGATGTCCCCGAGAGGAGGGCCGACCTGAGCCTAGCGGTGCCTTGCGGTGCGACCACCGAGTCCGCCCCGCAAGGCGGCCGCTAGGCTGGGCCGAGGGGCGCAGCCGGCGCTCTGCGGCAAACGCGGCCATCCCTGATCCTCGTCCATGTTCCGACCCCTGCCCTTGTTCGTCGGCCTGCGCTACACGCGGGCGAAACGGCGCAACCACTTCATCTCGTTCATCTCCTTGGTCTCGATGCTGGGCATCACGCTCGGCATTGTGGCGCTCATCGTCGTGCTGTCGGTGATGAACGGATTCCACAAGGAGATCCAGGAGCGCATTCTCGGGATGGCCTCCCATGCCACCCTCAGTGTGCCCGAGGGTGGCATTCGGGACTGGGAGCAGCTCGTGGAGCTTGTGCAGCGCCATCCGGACGTGGTGGGGGCCGCACCCTTCGTCGAGCTGCAGTCCATGCTCATGAACGCCGGGCGCACCAAGGCCGCGCTGCTGCGCGGGATAGTGCCGGGCGATGAGGACGCGGTATCGACCCTGCGCTCGGACATGGTGGCCGGCAGCGTCGACGATCTGACCCCGGGGAGCTTCGGCATCATCCTCGGCAGCGAGCTCGCGGCCGTGCTCGGCGTGGGCCTGGGCGACAAGGTGACGGTCGTGACGCCGCAACTGAATGCCACCCCGGTGGGCGTCATGCCGCGGCTCAAGGCGTTCAATGTCGTCGGGCTGTTCGAGGTGGGTATGTCCGACTACGACCGCGGCGCCGGTTTCATGTCCATGGCCGATGCGGCCCTGCTGATGCGCCTGGGCGATGCTGCGGAAGGCGTTCGCGTCAAGGTCAAGGACATGTTCGACGCACCCCTGGTGGCGCGGGAGCTCGCCTACCAGTTGAACCTCGGGGCGGAGGCGGAAGGCCCGGAGAATCTGGTGGCCTACCACGTGTCTGACTGGACCCAGGTGCATCGCAACTTCTTTGCGGCGTTGCGCACCGAGAAGCGCATGATGACCATCATCCTGTTCCTGATCGTCGCCGTGGCTGCGTTCAACATCGTCTCGACGCTCGTGATGGTCGTGACCGACAAGCGTGCGGATATTGCCGTGCTGCGCACGCTGGGGGCCTCGCCGGGGCGGATCATGGCCATCTTCATGGTGCAGGGAACCACCATAGGTATCGCCGGCACGGTGCTCGGCGTCATCGGCGGTGTGCTGCTCGGCTGGAACGTGGAGCCCATCGTGGCCGCCATCGAGCGCGCCTTCGGCGTGCATTTCCTCGATCCCACCATCTACTACATCAGCGCCCTGCCGTCGGATGTGCGCACAGGCGATGTGCTGCGCATCGGCGGCGGCGCCTTCCTGATGTCGGTGCTGGCGACCCTTTATCCGGCCTGGCGCGCGTCGCGCACCCACCCGGCGGAGGCGCTGCGCTATGAATGATCTCGGGCTGCTCGGGCAGCGCCCGGACCCGGAACCGGATGCGGTCTCGGATCGGACCGGCGATGACCCGGGGCAGGTGCCCGTGCTGGCGGCCCGCGGGCTGGGCAAGAGCTTTCGCCAGGGCCCTCAGCAAGTGGATGTGCTGCGGGCCGTCGATCTCAGCGTGCATCGCGGTGCGCGTATCGCCATCGTCGGCGCCTCCGGCTGCGGTAAGAGCACGCTGCTGCATTGCCTGGGCGGTCTGGAGCGCCCGACGCTGGGGGGGGTGCTGTGGGCGGGGCAGGACCCGATGCGGCTCTCGGAGCGCGCCCGCGGGTTGCTGCGCAATCGTAGGCTCGGCTTCGTCTATCAGTTTCACCACTTGCTGCCGGAGTTCACCGCGTTGGAGAACGTCGCCATGCCGCTCTTGATCGGTGGCGCCGGGCCCCGGCAGGCCCGTGAGCGGGCGGGCGCCCTGCTCGAGCGGGTGGGGCTCGGGCATCGGTTGACGCACAAGCCGGGGGAGCTCTCGGGTGGTGAGCGCCAGCGGGCGGCCATTGCCCGGGCCTTGGTCACAAGGCCGGATTGCGTGCTCGCCGACGAGCCGACCGGCAACCTCGACCGGCACACCGCCGGTGACGTCTACCAGCTGATGCTGGAGCTGAACGCCGAGCAGGGCACCAGCTTCGTCATCGTCACCCACGACCCGGCCCTCGCGGCCCGGGCGGATCAGATCTGGCGATTGGATGACGGGATGCTGGCGCGGGCGGTCGCATAGCGCCGCCGCCGGCGCTCGATCTCGCGCAACAGGCTGCGCCGCCACAGCCACTGCACGGTGACATAGCCGATCGTGGCCACCAAGGCGCCACAGATGACGCAGCCGAGGAGCGTCGGCCCCAGCACGCCCAGCCAATTGTGCCAGTCGAGCCAGAAGTGCGGATCGAAGGTGCGCACCGGTTGTCCGGTGAGCCAGGCACCCAGGGCGTAGGCGCCATAGAACATGGGCGGTATGGTGAGCGGATTGCTGAGCCAGACGAGGGACGCCGCGATGGGCAGATTGACGCGCAGCTTGATGGCCGCCGCCGTGGCCATGAACACCTGGCCAAAGGGTGGCATGTACATCATGAACAGCCCGACCGCCACTCCGCCGGACGCCGAGCGACGATTCAGGTGCCACAGATTCGGGTCTTGTAGCAAGTTGCCGAAGACGCGGATCCAACGGCTCTCCAGGATCATGCGTGGGTCGGGCAGGATGCCCTTGAGCCAGCGTCTCACGGTGTAGATCTGGGCCTGTCGTTGGGGCTGGTCCGGATCGAGTATACGCCAGCGACGGTTGATCGGAGCCCGATGCGGGCGACTCCTAGGACAGGCCGCATGGGTATTGGTGCCGCGCAGCCAGGGGGGCTGCGCTGGTCGCCGGCGCCGGTGGCGCTTGCGTTCGCGGCGGGTGTCGGCGGCCTGTATGCGCTGCCGCGCCTGCCTGCGCTGTGGCCGCTGGTGGCCATCCTGCTCGTTGCCGTCGGGCTCGCGTCGGCGCTGGCGCTGCTTGCCCGGCGTCGGCGCGGCCTGCGGTCTGTGCTGCTGCGGGCAGCCTGGCTTGCGTGCGTGGTGGCCTGCGGGGGGCTCTGGGCCTACGCCGACGCCTGCCGGACGCTGTGCGCGCCCTTCCCCGCGGAGCTGGTCGGGCGTACCCTCGTGGCCGAGGGCCGCATTGCCTCGCTGCCCGAGGCCCGCGGCTATGCCCATCGCTTCCTGTTCCGCGTCGAGACGCTTCGAATCGACGGCAGCCTCCTCGGCTTCAAGGGCCTGGTGCGGCTGTCCTGGTATCGCGATCCGCCGCCACTGCGGGCGGGCGAGCGCTGGCGCCTGCGCCTCCGGCTCAAGCCGGTGCATGGCTTCGTCAATCCCGGTGGCTTCGACTACGAGCGCTGGCTGTTCCAACAGGGGATCGCCGCGACCGGGCACGTGACCCAGGCCGCGGCGGCGGAGCTGTTGGACGCCAGGGCTGGCTCGCGCTGGCTCGACCGCTGGCGCCAGCAGTTGCGTGATCGACTGGCGGCATTGCTGCCCGCGGGTCCGGCGGCCGCACTGGTCCCGGCACTGGTGCTCGGCGACCGGGGTGGGCTCATGCCGGAGCAGTGGGACGTGCTCACGCGCACCGGCACCAGCCACCTCATCGCCATCTCGGGCCTGCACGTCGGCTTGGTGGCCGGCGCGGTCTTTCTGGTGGTACGCCGTGCCTGGGCCTGGCTGCCCGGCCTCGCCCTGCGGACCGCCGCGCCGCGTGCCGCCGCCGCCGCGGCCCTGGGGGCAGCGACCGGCTATGCCGGGCTCGCCGGGTTCTCCATCTCCACCCAGCGGGCGCTGGCGATGCTCGCGGTGCTGCTCCTGGCCACCATGGCGGGGCGGGCGCTGCGCCCGCTGTCGGGCCTGAGCCTGGCGCTGCTCGCGGTGCTGCTGCTGGACCCCGCAAGCGTGCTGTCGTTCGGCTTCTGGCTCTCTTTCGGCGCCGTGGCCATGCTGCTCTATGCCCTGGGGCTGCGCCTGGCAGCGCCCTTCGCGCCTTTGCGCTGGGGGCGCGCCCAGTGGGCCGTGGCCATCGGCCTGTTGCCGCTGTTGTTGCTCTTCTTCGGCCGGGCGTCGCTGGTGGCCCCGGCCGTGAATCTGGTCTTGGTGCCCTTGTTCGGCCTGGTGCTGCCGGTGGTACTGGTCGCCACGACGATCGCCTTGGCAGGCGACTGGGCTTGGGCCTTATGGCCCGTCGCGGCCCTGCTGGACGCTGGCTTCGGCGCTCTGCACAGGATCAGCGGCTGGGAGCTGACCGGTGTGACCTTGGGCGGCCGCCCCCTGTGGGCCTGGATCGCCGCCGGCGCGGGCGTGTTGCTGCTGCTCGCGCCCCGCGGCATTCCGGCCCGCTGGCTCGGCCTGGTGCTGCTGTTGCCGCTCGCACTGGCGCGCTCGCCTGCACCCAGGGTCGGTGAGGCGGCCGTGACCATGCTGGACGTGGGGCAGGGGCTCGCGATGGTGGTGCGCACCGCGGGGCACACCTTGGTGTACGACATGGGCCCCGGCTGGCCCAGCGGGTTCAACACGGGCGCCGCCGTGGTGGTGCCCTACCTCAAGCACCTGGGTGTGGCGGCCGTCGACCTCGCCGTCGTCAGCCATGCCGACCTGGACCACGTCGGCGGTCTCAAGGGGCTCCGCGACGGGCTCCAGGTGCACCGGATCATCAGCGGCGAGCCGAACGAGATCCGCGGGGGCGCCGCCGAGTCCTGCCGCGCCGGGGATGCCTGGCACTGGGACGGCGTACGCTTCCTGGTGCTGCACCCACAAGGCCCCGGCGGGAGCGGCAACAACGCCTCCTGTGTGCTGCACATCGCCACGGACGGCGCCAGCATCCTGCTGACCGGCGACATCGAGGCCGGTGTCGAGGCCCAGCTCTTGGCCCGTCACGGCGCCGAGCTGCGCGCGGACGTGCTGGTGGCGCCGCACCACGGTAGCGACAGCTCCAGCACCATGGCCTTCCTCCAAGCCGTCGCACCATCCTGGATCTGGTTCTCGGCAGGCTATGGCAACCGCTTCGGCTTCCCGAGCGCGGCGGTGGTCGAGCGGGCGCATGAGCTCGGCAGCGCCACCGCGACGACCTCGACCGACGGGGCCGTGCACCTTTGGCTGCCGCGACAACCGGGCCCGTTATTGCCCGAGCGCGAGCGGCACGCGTCGCCGCGACTGTGGCGGCATCGGCCCTGAGTCCGTTCTTCTCCGGCAATCGCCTGAGGCCACTTGGCCGAATGTGGCAGAATCGCGGCAGCGGACCGGCGAGCCTCGGGGCTGGTCACGCTGTGAGCCATTCGAGACAAGTCGAGCTTCCGGCCGACGCCACCCCTGCGCACCGCGAGCCCTGACTGCTGATCGAGGTGTCGCCGCATCGCGGTCGCGCCAGCTACAGGGTCAGCTGGGACCTGATCGACCGCAACGGCGAGACCAGCCACAAGGCGGACCCCGGCAAGCCCATGGCGCGCGCCATGCTGCCGGCCGCGATCGGCAAGATCATCGAGCGGCTCGCGGCCGATCGGTGCGGCCTGCGCGTGGAGATCACCCTGCCGGCTCGCCTCTTGGTCGACGACGACCGGCTCGACGCGTTAGAGCGGCTGCCGCTCTGTGATGACCTGGTCGCCGATCCGGCGGCGCCGATCGGCCGCGGCCACCTCGCCCACGAGCACGCGCTGGCTTGGCATTGCTGGGAGCGCCGGGGCGGCACCGAGCGCGACGCGGTGCGCCATGGCGCACCGCGCCACCGCCAGCACTACCAGGCCCGCCAGTGCTGTCTCGGACGACCGCCCGAGCCGCCCTGCCTCGGCTGGATCAAGCCGCGCAAAGGCACCGGCGCCGACCACGCCCGACCGGCTGAACCTAACGCGGCTCGGCCGGCTGCCGGAGCCGCCGCCCTGGCGGCGCTTCGATCACCTCGACGCCGAGCGGGCGCTGACCTTCCTGCCCGAGCGCGAGCACATCGACAGGGTCAACGCCGCCCTCTACCTGCGCCGGCCCCTGCTCATCACCGGCGAGCCCGGCGGCGGCAAGACCACCCTGGTCTATGCCGTCGCCCGCGAGGAGCCCTACCTGGTCGCGAACGGCGAGGTCCATTGCCGAGGGCTCCCGCTGGTGGTCATGACCAGCAAGGGCGAGCGAGACTTCCCGCCCGCCTTCCGACGCCGCTGCCTGGAGCTGCGCATGCGCCCGCCGAATACAGACCGGCTGCGCCGCATCCTGCGGGCACACCTCTCTGGCGTGCCCGCCACGGGCGGCGACGCCGGCCGGCAGATGGGTCGGCAGCGCTGGCGCGCCCAGGAGGCCGAGGTGGAACGCCTGATCGAGGGCTTCTGCGCCCTGCACGACAGCAAGACCCGCAGGCTCGCCACCGACCAGCTCTTGCAGGCGGTCCAGCTGGTCTGCGCCGGCGCCTGCCGGACAAAGAGCCCCTCCACCCCCGGCGTCCGGTAGCTCCGGCGACGGCCGCCGGGGGGTCTTCATTTGGGGCATCGCGGCCTGGGTGTTCCGGCGGGGTTGTGTCGGGGTTCCCAGTTCGTTCTGTTCCCGTGCTGCCGCATCAATGCAGCAGGGCGTCCAGGCTATCGGCGCTCAGGATCCGCTCGGACCAGCGCAGCAGGGTGCCCGCGTCCGCGGTGACGATGCGTTGTCGGGTCGCCGCGCTCGGCGGGCCGAACTTCTGCTCGATCAGCCGCAGGAGCGCGCGCAGGCGCTCGACGGGCTGGTCGTTGTAGATCCAGCGTAGCGCCAGTTGGACGAGTCGGGTGAGGCTCTGCCCCCTGATCTCGGCGTCGGTGCGCTCGGACAGATCCACTAGCTATCGTCCTGGAGGGGCGGACAAGGAGATCATGTCTATCGCCGAGCACTTCTTCACCCGCGACGGGCGGGCCTATCTCGCAGTGGTGGTGCGGTGCCAGGGCATGCGCTCGCCTGCGGAGCAAGGGGCGCAGGAGCCAGGTGCGGACCGGCGCAGACGCGACGCGTCCTGGCGCGATGAGCTCGAGCGCGAGGACTGGCCGCTGTTCAACAGGCTGCGGGAGTGGTGCGGCGAGCGCGCCCGCGCGGCGGGCATCCCGAGCTCCGTGATCTGCCATAACGGCGCGCTCGCCGCGATGGTCAAGCGCCGGCGGACGCCCCTTGCGGCGCTCGGCGCGTTGGACGGGCTCGGCGAGGCGGGACCGGGTTCAGGTCTTGCAATCCAGCACCCGAGGCGGGACCGGGTTCAGGTCTTGCAATCCAGCACCCGGCGACTAGACTGCATCGCATGGCTGGACCCCTGCGCTTTGAGCTCGCCGGTGGGTTGTACCAGTTCACTTCGGGCGGTCATCGACGTTAGGCGATCTATCGTGACGGTGAGGACCGCAGTGCTAGGCTGGCGCTCTTGGGGGATGTGTATGGGGGGGATGTGTGTGGGCGCTTCCAGCTGGCGCTGCCGCATCTACTGCCTGATGGCCAACCATGACCAGGTCGTCGGCGATACGCCGGAGGCGAGCCTGTCCACGGACATGCGCCAGCCGAAGGGCGTCTCCACCATGCCGGAGATTGCAGCCTTCTCTGGCGTTCACTACTAGAGGGTGAGCCGAGCCGCGCGGAGATCCGAGGCGAGATCAGGCTCCGCCGCGCACCTGCGCACCGAGTCGCAGGGTGCTCGAAGGCAAGATCTGATGCCTTTCCCGGGGGATGGCTGCCATCGGCCTGTCTGCACTCCAAGGACAGCCCATGCCGGGCTTAATGGACACTACAGCTTGACGCCCCGGCAGGGACTGGCCAGGTGTTGGCGGTGGAGTCGCGGCTGTCACCGAATCGGAAGTTGACCTTTGGGACCGGGAGCGGCAGAGTGCAGCCGCATGCCGCGATTCGCTGAGCGCCAAGCGATCCGCTGCGAGGGGCCGTATTCGTACGCAGAGGCGAACAAGGCGCAGAATCGCAAGCCACGGCGGAGCATCGATCCTGCCCGTCGCGCAGATGCCTCTGTCATCCTGTCCCTGTATGCAATTGCGGGAGTACGCCTTGATAATCCAGAGTTTTGTCAGCGACGATCTGCCCAGGACACCGCATGTTCGCCTTGCGCTATATCAGGGCTTTGGAACAGCGGGCAGCATGCAGGCGGTGCAGGCGAACCTCAGTACACTGCAGGCAGTGGCCCATCGGGCCGCAGATCACGGCGTGCACCTGCTGAGCTTCCCAGAGCTCTATCTGTCGGGCTATGACGTCACCGACGTAGATAGCGCCCACCGCCTGGCCGACGAAATCCAGCAGCAGGGCGTGCTGGACAAGGTGGCGGCGGCAGCCAGGGCCAATGGACTGGCTATCATCTGCCCCTACCCAGAGGCGGCGGATGTGGCCGGTAAGCGCCGCTACTACGACAGCATCGCGGTCTATGGGTCAGACGGGGTGTTGCTGAAGAACTATCGGAAGACCCACCTGTGGGGTGGTGACGAGCGCAACAACTGGTCCTTCGGCTACGTCTTTGCCGAGGAAGGCGAGGCCTACAGCGTCTTCGAGGTCAATGGTCTGCGCGTCGGGGTGCTGAATTGCTACGAGGCGGAGTTTCCCGAGCTGTGCAGGATCCTGGCACTCAAAGGCGCCCAGCTCGTCGTGATTCCGACGGCGGCGGACGAGTACACGGTGCTGCGTACCGGCGAGTTGACCAAGACCCCCTACCCGGACGTGCAATTCCTGATCCGTGCCAACGCGTACCACAACAACCTGTTCTGCGCCTACAGCAACCGTCGCGGCACGGAGACGCTGAACGGCGAAGTGGTCGGCGGCTATCTGGGCAACTCCTGCCTCGCCGATCCGCACGGAAATTTCTTGATCCCGGCCTTCCCGCTGCCACCGCGGCGTGACGATCAACCGGGCTCTGGCTGGGACGACCACATGCTGCTGATTGCCGATTGCGTGCCCGCCTTCTACGGTCCCACGCATCCCGAGACCAAGATCGGCGACCGCACCAAGGCGACGCAATATCTCAACGACCGGCGCTGGGACCTCTACGGGCCCTTGACGGCCAGCGAGCGGGTGGATCAGGCCACCGGGTTAAGCGAGCAGTATCCGGAACAGCCCGAATAATCGACCGCGCCAACGCGGTCTGAACCGACGCAGGAGTGACCAGTGGCACAGCGACGCAACGCAGATCCGGACGAGCAAGACCTCGACGCGCTGCTAACGCCGGCCTATGCGCGCCGCGGCATGACGCAGGATGTCCCGAAGCTCCGGCTCCCTGAGCACGAAATGGCTCCGGAAACCGCCTACCAGCTCGTCCACGATGAGCTGATGCTGGATGGTAATGCGCGCCTCAATCTGGCTACCTTCGTTACCACCTGGATGGAACCCGAGGCTCGGCGACTGATGGCCGAGACTTTCGACAAGAATCTCATCGACAAGGATGAATATCCGCGGACGGCAGCCATCGAAGATCGCTGCGTGCACATGGTTTCCGATCTCTTCCATGCGCCCGAGCCGGGCGTCGGTGCCTCCGCGATCGGCTCGAGCGAAGCAGTCATGCTCGCGGGAATGGCGCTGAAGTGGCGTTGGCGCCAGCGCCGCCGTGCCCAGGGCAAGCGGACTGATCAGCCCAAGCTCATCCTCGGGACGAACGTCCAAGTGGTGTGGGAGAAGTTCTGCCGTTACTGGGATGTGGAGCCATGCTATATCCCGATGCGGAAGGGCCATTATGCGATCACGCCTGAAGCCGTTATTGCACACACCGACGAGAACACAATTGGCGTGGTTGCCGTTCTCGGTACGACCTTTACCGGCGAATATGAACCGATTGAGGCGATTCACGCCGCTCTGGTCGCTCAGAATGCCGTGACCGGCTGGGAGATTCCGATGCACGTCGATGCCGCCAGCGGCGGCTTCGTCGCGCCCTTCCTACATCCGGAACTGCGGTGGGACTTTCGTCTGCCGCTGGTCAAGTCGATCAATGTCTCCGGCCATAAATATGGCCTCGTCTATCCTGGAGTGGGCTGGGTCGTCTGGCGCAGCAAGCAGGACTTGCCTGACGATCTGGTCTTTCGTGTCAATTACCTGGGCGGTGACATGCCGACCTTCACGCTGAACTTCTCGCGCTCAGGCAATCAAGTCATTGCCCAGTATTACAATTTCCTGAGGCTGGGCCGGGCCGGCTATACCCAGGTCATGCAGGCCTTGCAGGAGACGGCGACCAGCCTCGCGCGGGGCGTTGCGGAGCTGGGGCCCTTCGAGCTGCTCAGCGACGGCAGCGCCATCCCTGTGTTCGCCTGCAAGCTCAGGGATGACGTTACCCGGTACAGGGTTTTCGATCTCTCCGACAAGCTGCGCGAGTTTGGCTGGCAGGTACCCGCCTACACCATGCCCGAAGATGCCCAGGACGTCGCCGTGCTGCGCATTGTCGCCCGTGAAGGCTTCAGCCGCGACATGAGCGAGATGCTGCTGGCGGACATCAAGAAGGCGGTTGAGCACTTCGACAGCCTTGAGGGCCATCGGCCCAAGCCACCGGCGCCGCAGTTCATTCATTGAGCGCCGCCCCCTGGGTCGGGCGTGACTTGGTGCAGGAACCGAGCATACAAAGCACCTCGGTTGCTCGTCAGCGGGAGAATGGCCGAGGCGAGTCGCGCCCCGCGAGATGCGGGGAATGTTCCAGGCGCCTGTTCTGCCGGCTCGTCCGAAATGCTCTGACAGCCACGCGGTGCCGCCCTAGTCTACGCCTATGCCCGTCAAGCCGTACGCCGCCGTTCTGTGCCTGTTGCTCGGGAGTTTGCTTGTTTCGACAGGGGCCTCTACGCCGCACCCGAAACACGAGCCAGCCTATGTCGAGAGCTATTATGGCGAATATCGTGTAGAGCTGAAGGAAGCCGGTTTCCCCGCCAGGAGTCTGCGGGGGCCCCTGCGAGAACAATGGCAATCGCCGCGCCCAGCGCAGCGCGGATATCTGATCGGCGTCTTGTTCCCGCATCTGAAGGATCCCTACTGGCGTGCAGTGAATTACGGCATTGTCGATGCGGCCAGGCGACAGGGTGTCGGTATTCGTCTCCTGTCTGCGGGTGGCTATACAGAGATCGAGCGGCAAAAGGAGCAGTTCGACGAGCTGGTGCAGGCAGAGGTAGATGGGATTATCCTGGCATCCATCAGCTATACCGCGCTGGACACGTCGGTAGAGCAAGCAGCCCAGCGGGGTGTCCCGGTGGTCGCCGTCATCAACGACATCTATACACCCGAGATTCGAGCCAAGGCGCTGGTCTCTTTCTACGAAATGGGCTACGAAGCCGGCAGGTTCGTGATCGCCGATGCCGCGCTGAAGGACAAGGTGACTGTCGCTTTCTTTCCGGGACCCAAGGGATCGGGATGGGCCCCCGAGTCGCTCAAGGGCTTTTTCCGGGCGCAGCGCGAGAATCCTGGCAAAGTCAGATTGCTGCCCCCGAAATGGGGCGATACGGGCTATACCGTACAACGTGCGCTGATCGAGGCTTCTCTGCGGCAACACCCGGATATCGATTATCTCGTCGGTAATGCCATAGGCGCAGAAGTCGCAGTCGATATACTGAAGGAACGCGGCTTGTCGCAGCAAGTGAAGGTCATCGCCACTTATCTTATCCCATCGATCTACGACAAGGTCAGGCAAGGGGAAATCGCGGCTGCGCCCTCCGACATCACCGTCGCACAAGGAAGAATGGCCGTCGATATGATGGTGCGCCTGCTAGATGGCGCAATTCCTGGCGAGGACTTCCCCTTTCGCGCGGGTCCCATCATTGAGATCGTGACCTCCGAGAGCGCGAACGATTTCAGCTACGAGGCCCTGTTCGGAGCACCCAGTTTCAGTCCGGTTTTCGAGTTGGATCCCCCGCGAGGCTCGCTGACGAAATAGCCGCCGCAATGGTGTCACGCTGGACCCGGGCAATGGATGCGGGTGTCCTTTCCGCGGAGAGTGGTGTATCGGTCAGACCTGAGGCGATCGCCGGAAACAAACAGACCGAATGGCGCAGGATTTTCGCTCGCCTTCAAGGAGCGGCAGCGGGCGCATCGTCGAGCTCTGTGCCCGCTGCCGCGACGCAGAAGGCG
>JANQFI010000551.1 GCA_028277905.1 Chromatiaceae bacterium
ACTGGTATTTTTAACAGTTTTCATCTCTCCCTCGTCTCGTTCCCTCGCACCACCCAACAACCCACCAGACTTGACCGATCGTGACCGCTGCATCGACACTCAGGATGCCAGCGCCGCCGCGCGTCTCAAGGCGGTCACGATCGCCGGAATGGGCGGTCACCTTCGTCGGAATACCCAAGTCACCAGCGACGCCTTCACAGGGGTCCTGCTGGATGCCGGGATCGCCATCAGCATGGATGGTCGCGGCCGAGCGCTGGACAACATCTTCGTCGAGCGCCTGTGGCGACGCGTGAAGTACGAGGACATCTACCTGAAGGGATACGCCACGCTGCCCGAGGCGTTGCTTGGGCTGACCGAGTATTTCGCCTTCTACAATGACGAGCGGCCGCACCAAGGCCTGAGCAACCGCACCCCGGATGCGGTGTACCGCTCGGCAGAAGGTAGGGGTGTCGGGATCGTGGATCGTTTCGGCTCGGCCGGGGACGAACCCGCGGCCGAGCCGAGGCAGTGCCAAGGCGCTGCATTTGAAGCAACCGAGGCCGCTTAAACTCACGACAAAACTGTCCTGGACATGGGGTCCACTTTACTTGGGGCGATTTTGGGAGGTCTGATGTTTATTTCCGGCAATCGCCTTAGACCTTAGCCTTCGCCCTTTGCAGGGCCTTGTGGGCGATCGCGATCGTCTCGCCCACCAAGGTGTAAGCCTCAGGCATTTGACCCGATCGGATCGGGCTGCCGTGATCCCATCGCTGGGCTCTGCTCGCGGTTGACCACCAGTTTGCGTCTCGTCCCGATGTCTCCGCTGATGCTCGCCATCATCCGCTCGGCCGCCTTCGGCGTCGTCACGAAGCTGTTGCAGTCACGGGGAACCGGCAGCATGCAAGGTCCTGCCGCTTAAGCTCCCGGTCCAGCTCGTCGAGGACGCTGTTGCTGAGCAGAGGGCTCAACGGGCGGCCTTGCAGGGTCCCTGCCGCGGTCGGGCTCATCAGGCCATTGGCCAAGACGCCGCTGCGCCGGGTCATCCCGATCAGGCGCAGGATGCATTTATCCGGAACATGCTGCCCGACGCGGGCGATCAGCCGGTCGTGGTGGATGCGGTCGCAGAACTGCGCCAGATTCGGTTCGCGCTTGGCGTTTCTGGAGCACAGGCAGCTTGACTACGTAGCGTCCAGCGAGCCCTCCAGCTCCGGCGCCGAGCTGCGACCGGAGCGCAGCAGAGGCCGCACTTTGGCGCCGGCGGTGCCAAACCTATATGCGACAACAACCCAACCGTACCAAATCTAGGCACTCGACATGAACATCGGCTTCATCGGATACGGAAACATGGCTGAATCGCTCGCCACGAAATGGCGTCACAAACACGCGGTCTGCTTTGGCGGCCGCAACAGCCAAAAGGCCAAAGCCCTCGCTGAACGCATTGGGCACGGCGCTCGGTATGGGAAGGAGGCTGTCGCTGTGAAGTTCGGCGATATTGTCGTCTTGGCGACGCCGCATGAAGCGGTCTTTGATGCCATCAATGCTGCCGGTGGCCCGCAGGCCTTTGCTGGCAAGATTGTCATCGATATCAACAATCCGGTCGCCGATGTCACGAACGACGATTACACGACAAAAACATACCCTGCAGGATCCTTGTCTGAGGCAATCGCCGCACGGATTCCGGAAGCAAGGGTCGTCAAAGCATTCAACATGTGCCATGCGGATGTCTGGAAACGCGATTCTCCGCGGTTTGACGGACGCAATCTGGTTGTCCTGTATTGCGGAGATGACGATTCCGCTAAACGAACGATTGCCAGCTTGATCGGTGACATGCCATTCGATTCGCTCGATCTCGGCGGGCTGCGGTACGCGCGGCTGCTTGAGCCGGCGGCGTGCATCGTGATCAAGCTTCTGTATTCCGGACACGACACACTGACCGTTCTCAATCTCTTGCAACCCGAGAAGAAGCCGGTCGCATGGCAAGGCGCTACAGCGGACGCGGACAAGCCGCGCCGCTGAGCTATGGCGATAGGATGCCCGGCAAGCTTCGGTTCATAAGGTTCTCTGAGTGGGAATGCCTCAGGGTCTCGCCGATTTTTAGCTCCGTTTTAGCGGCTGCACCAATCTTGATAGCGGCATGCCGGTGTCCGCCGAACGCCCCAGCTTGCTAAGGCGATTGCCGGAGACACATATACCGAATGGCGCAGGATTCTCGTCCGCCTTCGCGAAGCGGCAGTGCGTGCATAGTCGTTCTCTGTGCGCGTTGCCGCGACGAAGAAGGCGGGCGAGAAGACAAGCCAGGCGGTATGTTTGTTGACAGAAATCGCCTAAGGTCAATCAACCGCCGCCGTTGCGCGCGAGCGCCGCTCCCGCAGCCGCTCGATCAGCACGAACAGCACCGGCACCAACAGCAGGCTCAAGAGCGTCGACAGGAACATGCCGCCAAACACGGCGGTGCCGAGAGAATGGCGCGCGTTGGCGCCGGCACCTGTGGCGATCACCAGCGGCACGACGCCGAGGATGAACGCGAATGCGGTCATCAGGATGGGCCTGAGCCGAATGCGCGCGGCCTGAATCGCCGCCTCCTCGATGCCGCGGCCCTCCTGGCGCAGTCGCTTCGCGAACTCGATGATCAGGATCGCGTTCTTGCTCGCGAGTCCGATCAGCATGATGAGGCCGATCTGGGTGTAGATGTCGTTGTCCAGACCGCGCAGCCACTGCGCCGACAGGGCACCGAGCACCGCCAGTGGCACGGCCAGGATGACCATGAAGGGCATGCTCCAGCTCTCGTACAGCGCCGCCAGGAACAGGAATACGCAGACGAGGCCGAGTGCAAAGATGATCAGCTGCTGGTTACCGGCCTGGATCTGCTCGTAGCTGAGTCCGGTCCACTCGTAGCCGTAGCCCGGCGGCAGCAGTCCCTCAGCGAGGGCCTCCATCGCCGCGATGGCCTGCCCGGAGCTGTAGCCGGGTGCCGCGGAGCCCGAGATGCTGACGCTGCGGTAGCCGTTGTAGTGAGTGATGGCGCGCGGGCCGACGCCGGGCTCGATCTCGACGAAGGTCGCCAGCGGCACCATGGCGCCGGCGCTGTTGCGTACTTGGAGCCGGCCGATGTCCGCGGGCAGCTTACGCGCATCGCCCTCGGCCTGCAGGTAGACCTTGAAGACCCGCCCGAAGCGGTTGAAGTCATTGACGTAGAGGCCGCCGAGCTGCGCCTCCAGCGTGTTCAGCACGTCGGCCAGAGCCACGCCCTCTGCATAGGCCCGTTCGCGATCGATGCGGATGTCGAGCTGCGGCGTGTCGGCGGAGAAACCGCTGAAGAGTCCGGTCAGCTCGGGACGCGCGTTGCCCTGCTCGACGAGCTGCTGACTCAGATCCGAAAGCCTCTGGAGACTACCCCCTGTGATGGCCTGCAGCTCGAATGAGAAGCCGCCCGTGCTGCCGAGCCCGTACACGGATGGCGGCTGGAACACGCCGATCTTCGCATCCGGCAGGTTCGCCGCGACCGTTTTGACGGCGTCGGTGATCGGGTCGAGCTGCGTCTCGGGCGACTTGCGCTCCTGCCAGTGGGCGAAGATCGGGATAACGCTCGCGAGATTCTCGGCGGCGACGTCCTCGACAAAGCTGTAGCCCGTGAAGGTCAGCGTATGCGCGACGCCTGGGATCTGCCGCATGCCCTCGGCGAAGCTGTCCGCCAGCGCCTGAGTGCGCTCGAGTGTCGCGCCCTCGGGCAGTTCCACGTCGGTGAGCAGGTAGCCCTGGTCCTCCGTCGGTACGAAGCTCCGCGGTAGGCTCTGGAACAGGTAGACCGTCAACGCAACGGACAGCGCGAACAGTATGAGCACCAGCGGCCAGAGCTTGATCAAGGCACCGAGAAAGCGTTGATAGCCGTCCGACAGCGCCCTGAAGCCGCGCTCGAAGGCCGTCCCGATGCCACCGGCATTGGCCTTTCGGGCTAGGTCGAAGCTGCTGCGTGGGCGCAGGAATACTGCACAGAGCGCCGGGCTCAACGTCAGCGCGTTCAACGCCGAGATGCCGACCGCCGCGGCGATGGTCAGCGCAAACTGACGGTAGAGCTGCCCGGTGACCCCGGGCATGAAGGCGATGGGCACGAACACGGCCATGAGCACCAGCGTTGTCGCGATGATCGGACCCGTGACCTCCTCCATCGCGCGGCGGGCCCCCTCCTTGAGCGACAGACTCCCCTGCTCGGCGAGCCGGCTGACGTTCTCGACCACGACGATGGCATCGTCCACCACCAGACCGACGGCGAGGACCAGCCCGAACAGCGTCAGGGTGTTGATGGAAAAGCCGAGCGGGCTCAGCAGCGCAAAGGTACCGATCAGCGACACCGGGATGGTGATGGCCGGAATCAGCGTCGCCCGCCAGCTGCGCAGGAACAGGATGATGACCAGGAACACCAGCAGCGTGGCCTCCACCAGCGTCACCAAAAGCTCCCGAATCGACGCCCGAACGTAGCGCGTCGTGTCGTAGTTGATCCGGTACGCGACGCCTGCGGGAAAGCGCTGGGACAAGTCGTCCATGACCTGGTAGGTCTGCCGCGCGATGTCCAAGGAGTTGCCCCCGGGCAGCTCGAACAGGCAGATGTTCGCGGCCACAGCGCCGTCGTGCTTGACCCCTTGGCCGTAGGACTCCGCGCCCAGCTCGACGCGGCCGATGTCACGGATGCGCACCAGCTCGCCGTCCTCTCCGGCACGCAGCACGATGTCCGCAAACTCCTCAGGTTGACTGAGCCGGCCCTTGGCGCGCACGGCCCAGCGCTGCTCCTGCCCCGCCGGCACAGGCACGGCACCGATGGCGCCGGTGGCGGCGACGGCGTTCTGCGCCTCGATCGCGTCCGCGACGTCCGTGGTGGTGAGCTTAAGATCCGCGAGCTTGTCCGGGTCCATCCAGATGCGCATCGCGTAGAGCTGGCCGCCGTTGAGCTCCACGCTGCCGACGCCCGGGATGCGCTCGAGCCGATCGATGATATGGATATTGGCGTAGTTACTGAGGTAGAGCTGGTCGTAGCGCCCGTCGGGCGAGACGATGTCCATGCACAAGGTGATGAACGGCGCCTGCTTGGTCGTCTCGATACCGCTCTGCACCACGACCTCCGGCAGCTGCGACTGGGCGACGCTGGTGCGGTTCTGCACGTCGACCGCGGCGATGTCCTCGTCGTAGCCGATCTCGAAGGTCACGGTCAGCACCATCGAGCCGTCGTCGGCACTGGTGGAGGACATGTAGAGCATGCCCTCGACGCCGTTGACCTGCTCCTCGATGGGCTGGGTAACGGCCTGCTCGACGACCTCGGCGCCGGCACCGTCATAGCTGGCGGAGACCTGGATGGTCGGCGGCGCGATCTCCGGGAACTCCTCCACCGGCATCAGCGGGATCGACGCACCGCCGGCGATCACGATCAGCACCGCCAGCGCGGTTGCGAAGATCGGCCGCTGGATGAAGAAATTGACGAACATGGCTAGGAACCGGACCCGGTGCCGGCCCCAGCCGAAGTCGCCTCGGCGGCAGACTCCTTCGCGCCGGACGGCGCACCCCCTGCTGCCTCTACCTTGACCGTCTGGCCGGCCTTGACGTGTTGGACGCCGTCGACGATCACCTGCTCCCCGGCCGCGACGCCCGACTCCAGCACGCGTTGATGACCGACGACCTCGCCGACACTGACCTGCCGCTGCTGCACCTTGCCGTCGTCGCCGACCACGTAGACCAGAAAGCCGCCCTGGTTCTGCACCAGTGCTCGTTGCGGCACCAAGAGGGTGTCCGGCCGGCTGCCGAGGTCCACCTGCACCCGCGCGAAGCGCCCGGGCAGCAGCAGTCCGTCCGGGTTCGGTATGACGGCGCGCATCTTGAGGCGGCCAGTGGCCTGATCGATCTGGTTGTCGATGAAGTCGATCTTGCCCTGCCGCGGCTCAATGTCACTGTCGGGTAGGGTCAGGCTGACCGTGACGGCCGACTTGCGCTGCGCGATGGCGATGGCATCGGCTTCTGCACCTCCAGGCTGGAAGACCACGTACACCGGGTCCTGCTGGACGATGGTCGCAAGCTCCGCGTTTTCATTCGGCCCCACCAGGTTGCCGACATTCACCTGGGTGGCGCCGATACGCCCAGCGAGCGGTGCCGCCACTTTCGCGTATCCGAGATTCAGCCGCGCCTGGTCCACGGCTGCCAGACTGGCCGCGACATCGGCCTTCGCCTCCCGCTCGGTGGCGAGCGCGGCGTCGTAGGTCTCCTGGGACACATCGCCCTTGGCGACCAGGGTCGCGTAACGCTTGAGATCCGCCTGCGCCTTTACCAGCGCCGCTCGGTTGGTCGCCAGCTCACCCTCCGCCTGGCGCAGGTCGGCCTCGAACTGGGCCGGGTCGATCTCGTACAAGAGATCGCCCTCGGCGACCAGGTCGCCCTCGGTGAAGTGCCGTTTGGTCAAAAAGCCCTCGACCCGCGCCCGCAAGGTCACGCGGCGCACCGCCTCGATGGCTGCCGTGAGCTCGGCCGTGCGCGCGACGCTCTTGCTGACGACCTCGGTGACGGATACCCTGGGCGTGGCCGGCGAGAGGGGTGCATTCTGCTGTCGGCCCTCACAACCCGTGATGGCGAGCAGCGCTGCGGCCAGCGCACCTGCCAGCCGGGCACCGCGCCGGTGCCAGTTCGACACTTGAGTCAAGTCGGAATCCCCCGTCGGCATGCGCTGCTCGGGGCATCCGGACAGCGGCGACGCGGCGCAGCATCCAACGCCTGGCTCACCGCTGTCAACGCTGAAGCCCTTAAGGCGATTGCCGGAAACAAACAGACCGAATAGCGCAGGATTTTCGCTCGCCTTCAAGGAGCGGCAGCGGGCGCATCGTCGAGCTCTGTGCCCGCTGCCGCGACGCAGACGGCGGGCGAAAAGACAAGCCAGGCGGTATGCTTGTTGACAGAAATCGCCTAAGCGCGGCACTAGTTGCGCAGATCCGCACCTAGAACGGAGGCTCGTCCCCAACCATGGGCGGCTGCTCACCACCCTGATCGAAGGCGTCCGCCGTGCCCTGTGCGGCCGGCTCGACCCGCCGCGCCTTGACATCCGTGTACCAGCGGCCGTTGTACTCGCGGCTCTCGAGGTCGAAGTGCAGGGTCAGCTCCTGCCCCTGCTGGATGCCGAACTGGTCGATGCGATCACCCCAGACCATGAAGCAGACCTGCTTCGGGTAATCGCCGGGGATCTCGATGACGTACTCCTGCTTGCGCCAGGGACCTCGCGCCGAGGTGCCGGATTTCTCGGGAAGGACTTGGGTGATCTTACCTGTGAGTTCCAAGGCTCGTGGTTCTCCGGGACCTATGGGTGGATAGGCGTGCAATGGGCACGCGGGCCTGCGTCCATCCTACCGGACCCCGGGAGCGGCGTCGCCGCCGCGATGCGACCAGAGCCGAGGCAGATCGCGGCATGGACGCCGCTCCCACACCGGCGCCAGGGGGAGGTACCACTCCACTGAAGGCATTCCCACGGCGGGCTCGCCATCCGTCGCCCTGGGCTGGGCGCAGGGTTCCCGAACCCGCGTTGCCGGCGCCGGCGGACCGCTCGTCAGTCCTCCGGCAGCCAGTCCTCGTCCAGAATCTGCACCAGTGCGTATGGGCAGTCCACCGGCAATAGATGGGCGTCGAGGTCCGCCTCGATATCTGACTCGTCGAGCCGCCCCTGGCGCAGCAGCTCTGCATTGCGCAGCGCCCAGGCATGGAAATCGGCGTCGTAACTCGTAGCTTCGGTCATGTGCGGAACGACATCGAGCGTGCCAGCAAAGCGGCTGTGGATCCTCATCCTAGCACCCATGTGGCAGTCTCCAAGGCTGACACAGGGCTGGGTCGCGCAGCTGGGCATGATGGGCGCGGGCGCCCCATGACGAGGCTCGACCAATTCTAGACGGCGCCGCAAGACCTGCCGAGGCTGGGGGCGCATTCAGTCCAGCAACTCCGCCTCCACCAGGGCGCCGAAGACGAGCTTGCCGTCCTGCACCTCCACCAGCACGCTGTCCCCGGGCTGGAACTGACCGGCCAGGATCTCCTGTGCGAGCGGATTCTCCAGCTGCGCCCGGATCGCACGCTTGAGCGGCCGGGCGCCGTAGACCGGGTCGAAGCCGGCCTCGCCGAGCAGGTCCAGCGCGGCGTCGCTGACATTGAGGGTCATGTCGCGGTCCGCCAGACGGTTCTTGAGGTAGCCGATCTGAATGCGGGCGATAGCCCGGATCTGCTCCTCCTCCAGCGGGTGGAAGACAACGATCTCGTCCAGTCGGTTGATGAACTCGGGCCGGAAGGCAATACGCACCACCTCCATCACGGCGTCCTTCATGTCCGCGTAGTTCGCCTCGCCAGCCTTCTGCTGGATGACGTCAGAGGCTAGGTTGCTGGTCATGACGATGACCGTGTTGCGGAAGTCCACGGTGCGCCCTTGCCCATCCGTGAGCCGGCCGTCGTCCAGCACCTGCAGCAGGACATTGAACACGTCGGGATGGGCCTTTTCCACCTCGTCCATCAGGATCACGCTGTAAGGCCGCCGGCGGATGGACTCGGTGAGATAGCCGCCCTCCTCATAGCCAACATAGCCGGGTGGTGCACCGATGAGCCGGGCCACCGAGTGCTTCTCCATGAACTCGGACATGTCGATGCGCACCAAGGCCTCTTCGGTGTCGAACATGAACCCCGCCAGCGCCTTGCACAGCTCGGTCTTGCCGACGCCGGTGGGGCCCAGGAACAGGAAAGAGCCGATCGGCCGGTTCGGATCCGAGAGACCGGCACGGGAGCGGCGGATGGCATCGGAGACCGCGCGCACCGCCTCGTGCTGGCCCACGACGCGCCGCTCGATGGCGTCTTCCATCGCGAGCAGCTTCTCGCGCTCGCCCTCCAGCATCTTGGATACGGGGATGCCGGTCCATTTGGATACAATGGACGCGACCTCCTCGTCCGTCACCTTGTTGCGCAAGAGCCGGGTCTCGTTCTGCGCGGCCTCGTCGGCGGCGGCGAGCTGCTTCTCCAGCTCGGGGATGCGGCCATATTGCAGCTCCGACATGCGCGCGAGGTCACCGGCGCGGCGCGCGGTCTCCATCTCCACCCGGGCACGGTCCAATTCCTCCTTGATGTGGGCGGTGCCCTGGACGGCGGCCTTCTCGGACTTCCAGATCTCGTCCAGATCCGAGAACTCCCGCTCCAAGGCGGTGATCTGCCCCTCGAGGTCTGCCAGACGCCGCTTGGACGCCTCGTCGACCTCCTTCTTGAGCGCCTCACGCTCGATCTTGAGCTGAATCAGCCGGCGATCGAGCTTGTCCATCTCCTCCGGCATGGAGTCGATCTCCATACGGATCTGCGACGCCGCCTCGTCGATGAGGTCGATCGCCTTGTCCGGCAGCTGGCGGTCGCTGATGTAGCGGTGGGAGAGCGTTGCCGCGGCGACGATGGCGGGGTCGGTGATCTCCACGGCGTGGTGCACCTCGTAGCGCTCCTTCAGGCCGCGCAGGATGGCCACCGTGTCTTCCACATTGGGCTCGTTCACCAGCACCTTCTGGAAGCGCCTCTCCAGCGCCGCGTCCTTTTCGACGTACTTCCGATACTCATCCAGCGTCGTGGCGCCGATGCAATGCAGCTCACCGCGCGCCAAGGCGGGCTTCAGCATGTTGCCGGCGTCCATCGCGCCCTCGGCCTTGCCGGCGCCCACCATGGTGTGCAGCTCGTCGATGAACAGGACGATGTTGCCTTCCTGCTTGGCGATGTCGTTGAGCACGGCCTTCAGGCGCTCCTCGAACTCGCCGCGGAACTTGGCGCCGGCGATGAGCGCGGCCATGTCCAGGCTCAACAGGCGCTTGGACTTGAGCCCCTCCGGCACCTCGCCGTTGACGATGCGCTGCGCCAAGCCCTCGACGATAGCGGTCTTGCCGACGCCGGGCTCGCCGATCAGCACCGGGTTGTTCTTGGTCCGCCGCGCAAGCACCTGGATGGTGCGGCGGATCTCGTCGTCGCGGCCGATCACCGGGTCGAGCTTGCCCTGCTCGGCGCGCTCGGTCATGTCGATGGTGTACTTCTCCAGCGCCTGGCGCTGCTCCTCGGCGTTCGGGTCACGCACGGACTCGCCGCCGCGCAGCTTGTCGATGGCCTTCTCGACGGCGCCCTTGCTAGCGCCCGCCTGGCGTAGCAGGTTGCCGACCTCGCCCTTGTCCTCCAGGGCGGCCAGCACGAACAGCTCCGAGGAGATATAGGCATCATTGCGCGCCTGGGCCAGCTTGTCGGTGAGGTTCAGGAGCTTGCCGAGTGCATTGGACAGGCTCACGTCGCCGCCGGTGCCGGACACCTTGGGCAGCCGCTCCAGGGCCTCGCCCAGGCCGGAGCGCAGCCGGTTCACGTTGACGTCCGCCTGCGCCAGCAGGTGGCGCACCGTGCCGCCATCCTGGTCCAGCAGTGCCACCATCAAGTGCACCGGCTCGATGAATTGGTTGTCGCGGCCCACGGCGAGCGATTGCGCCTCGGCCAGGGCCATCTGGAATTTGCTGGTGAGTTTGTCCATGCGCATGGACCTAACCTCCTGGGGCTCCAAAACCGATGATTCTTAGGGTTATTGCGGAGTTGCGGTGACGGCGCCCGCAATTCAAGCACTCTTGGCCAGAGACTGCCAGCATCGACCCTTGCGCCAGACCTGAAGCCGTTCGGAGAACGGACGGCTGTCCGTGAACCGAGCCGGTTCTCGGTCTGCAATCACCCTTATGCGCAGGAATCGGCCGGATTGCGGCTCGGCACATGTCGCCAAGTGCATGGCACCAAGTGCCTGTCACAAAGGCGGAGTTGGCGCTTGCGGCCGGGCACTCCCGCGACCTCGTCTTCAAGCGCGCCCGCGCCGACTCGCCGAAGACACGGGGGCGCTTGCGCGACGTCATCGAGATTCTGAACCGCGCGACGCCCCTGGACCGGCACCAGGGCACTGGCCTTCGCCTGGTATGGCTCCCAGCCTTTGCCGTCGTTGGGCGGCAAGACCACAGAGGATCCCGCTGCCCTCGCCTGCCAGCGTCGTGGCGGCGTGGCTCTTAGGCGATTTCTGTCAACAAACAGACCGCCTGGCTTGTCTTCTCGCCCGCCTTCTGCGTCGCGGCAGCGTGCACATAGAACGACTATGCGCCCGCTGCCGCTTCTTGAAGGCGAGCGAAAATCCTGCGCCATTCGGTAGCTTTGTTTCCGGCAATCGCCTTAACCCTGCCTCGCCCAGGTCGGTTAGGATTGAGACAAGGATAACGACCGGAAGAGGGGTGGCAATCTCCGCCCTGCCGCCCTCGCAGAGCGATGACGACGAACGGCACCCACTCAGACTCGGCCACAACCGCCTGGCGCTGGCCGACGCAGGCGCCGATCCTGGGTACTGGCCTGCGCGGCGCGAGCTTCATCGAGTGGCGCTACTACGCCGTGCTGGCGCCGAGCTTCCACGGCATGGTCGGGCTAGCACTGGTTAATCCGCGGGGGCAGGCTGCCCTGGTGGCGGAGAGCGGGCTCTTGGTCATCGTGGCCGGTGTGTTCGGTGATGACGCGCAGTCGCAGCGGGCTGCCGCGGACGCACCCGCGGCCGATGCCACCGCAGAGCCGGCGGCGCTGTGCTGGATGCATCTGTTCCGCACGGCGGATTGCGACTTCGATGCGCCGGGGCCGGGCGGCCTATTGGCCGAGGACACAGGTTGCTGCATCGAGCTCCGGCACTCAGGTCCGTGCGACGCGGAAATCCGCATTCAGAGCGGCGATGCGCTGGCCCTTGCGCTCCGCCACCGCGGAGTCTCGGGTACCGCGTGCGCGCCTGTGGCCGACGACCTGCTCGATCGCGGCCCTGCGGGGCTGTTCTCGGGCAAGCTGCTAGGCAGCCGTTGGCTGGTGGACTGCCCCGCGCCGGTGGCGACCACCGACGGCGAGATCGAGATCGATGCCGGCTTGCTCATGGCACTGGCGACAGGGCCTGGCGACACGCCGAGCTATGCGACGCCGGCGCTGCGCGAGCGCGCGGCATCCGGCGCCGGTCGCTGGACTTGGCAGCAGGCGAGCGGCTATTACGAGCACTGCTATGGCCTGCGGCCACTGCCGCTGCATGGCTGGGACTTCCTGTTCGTACCCGATGTCGAGCGCCAGCAGGCGGCGGTGTTGCAGACCTACCTTGGCAGCCGGTCGCTGCGCTACCTGGATGTCTGCTGGCAGCAGAACGGCGCGCAGCAGCAGCACCGCTTCGGCGCCGACACGCTGCACCTCGAGTGGACCGAGAGCATGAATGACCCTGTGCTCGGCACACGCCGCCCCTTGGTGCGGCGCATCCGAGCGGAGGCCGACGGACTGCGCCTCGAGCTGCAGAACCGCGTGCTGCACCGGCTGCCGCTGCTGCGCCGGCACAAGCTCGCGGTGCGGCACTTCTTCATCAGCGAGGAGATCGGCATCGCCGATTGGACACTCTCCGATGGCCGGGGTGAGGTCCTGGCTGCGGCAAGGGGCCAACCCTGTGGCGGTGAGCTGGCCCACTTCCGCTGGCGCGTGCCCGTGCCCCGTTAGGACTGGCGCAGCAGGCGAGGCGCATCCATCAGCTGGGACATCGGTGGACACACCGCACTGATCCGCACGACGCGTCGCGGGCGCAAGTGGTGATTGCACCCGTCCTAAGGCGAATTCTGTCAACAAACATACCGCCTGGCTTGTCTTCTCGCCCACCTTCTTTGTCGCGGCAACGCGTACATAGAACGACTATGCACGCGCTGCCGCTTCGCGAAGGCGGACGAGAATCCTGCGCCATTCGGTCTGTTTGTTTCCGGCAATCGCCTAAACAAGACTCAATGGCCCGCGTGGCCGTCGCCACCCTGCATCTTGCGCATGTCGATAGGGTCGATGCGACGCACAGGTGCGGAGACGGCGATACGGCTGCCGTCGTCGAGCACCAGCCTCAGCGCGACCTCCATGCCCGGCGCCAGCTGCTCGCCAAGGCCGATGAGCATCACATGCAGGCCACCCGGTTGCAGCACCACGCGCTCGCCCGCCGGCAGCTCGATGCGCTTGACGCGGCGCATCTGCATCATGTCCTCGGCCATGATGTGGGTATGCAGCTCGGCGGTGGCCGCAGCGTCGCTCTCGGCGGCCACCAATGCCCGATCGGCATCGCCGCCGTTGGTGAGCGCCATGAACACGGCGCTGTTGGGCTGCCCAGGGGGCACGGCGCGAGCATAGGCCCCCTCGACCCTGATGTCGGCGGCGCGAGCCGCGCCAGAGAGGAGCCAGGACGCGAGCAACAGTATGGCAAAACGGGCGACGGGTCGACTGTGCATCATAGTCTGAACTGCGCCTCTCGCCTTAGGCGATTTCTGTCAACAAACAGACCGCCTGGCTTGTCTTTTCGCCCGCCTTCTGCGTCGCGGCAGCGGGCACAGAGCTCGACTATGCGCCCGC